>NZ_OBDS01000003.1:0-340716 GCF_900215165.1 Pseudomonas sp. LAMO17WK12:I5
AAGACGCAATGAACCGAAAGTTCGCGATGCTCACAAACACCTGTATCACATACCCGATTTGCTGAAGCGAGGCCAGTTGGTCACGAGTCAGTACCCGAATTTCTTGACGACCATAGAGCGTTGGAACCACCTGATCCCATCCCGAACTCAGAAGTGAAACGATGCATCGCCGATGGTAGTGTGGGGTTTCCCCATGTGAGAGTAGGTCATCGTCAAGATTAAATTCCGAAACCCCAATTGCGAAAGCAGTTGGGGTTTTGTTTTGCCCGCAGGAAAGTGCTTCTCTCGTCAGAGTCAGACGGCACGAGAGTTCCAACCGTCGCCGGGACTGCCATTAGGGAAAATCCTTCTGAAGTGACCACTCGGTTTTTGGTATGGTGCAGCTCGTTTTTTAACGGACTGATGTCATGCCCACGGATCGGCACTCAATTTATGTCAAAGAGTTGCTGTAGAAATGCCTGAACCCATCCCGATCAAGGATCACGAAAAAGAGACGCGTCTGGTCAACAAGCGGTTGATCGCCTGCGCTCTGTTCGTCTTTGCCATCAGTTGCGCGCTGGTGGTACGCCTGTACATCCTGCAAGTGGTTGAATACGACTACCACTCGACCATCTCTGAAAACAACCGCGTGCACGTCTTGCCGATTCCGCCGACAAGAGGCCTGATCTACGATCGCAATGGTGTGCTGCTCGCTGATAACCGTCCCAGTTACAACCTGATCATTACCCGCGAACGCGCCACTGATGTTAATCAGGAGCTGGACGAGGTAATTAATCTGCTGCATTTACCCGCCGAAGATCGTACGATTTTCGATAAGGCCATGAAGCAGTCCCGTCACCCATTCACCCCGGTGACACTGTTCTACGAGCTGACGGAGGAACAAATCGCCGTGTTGGCGGTTAACGAGTTCCGTTTGCCTGGCCTCGATGTCGAGCCGCAGTTCGTTCGGCATTACCCGTTGGGGGCGCACTTCGCGCATTCGATCGGCTACGTTGGCCGGATCAACGAAAAAGAATCCAAGACCCTCGATTCGGTAGAGTACCGCGGCACGCAGTCCATCGGAAAAACCGGTATCGAACGCTTCTACGAAGCGCAACTGCACGGTCACGTTGGCTATGAAGAAGTTGAGACCAACGCCCAGGGCCGAGTATTGCGGGTGCTCAAGCACACCGATCCGGTCCCTGGCAAAAACATCGTTCTAAGTCTCGACGTCAAACTGCAGGAGGCTGCGGAAGCCGCACTGGGCGACCGTCGTGGCTCGGTGGTGGCTCTCGACCCGTCCACCGGTGAAGTGCTGGCCATGGTCAGCAATCCGAGTTTCGACCCGAACCTGTTCGTCACTGGCATCAGCTCCAAGGAATACTCGGCGCTACGCGATTCCATCGACCGCCCGCTGTTCAACCGTGTGTTGCGCGGCCTCTATGCGCCGGGCTCGACCATCAAGCCGGAAGTGGCAATCGCCGGCCTCGATGCCGGTGTCGTGACGCCGCAGACCCGCGTCTTTGACCCAGGCTACTACCAACTCCCGGATTTCGATCACAAGTACCGCAACTGGAACCACAGTGGCGATGGCTGGGTGGACATGGACGCGGCAATCATGCGCTCCAACGACACCTACTTCTACGATCTGGCACACAAGCTCGGCATCGATCGCCTGCACGACTACATGGCGATGTTCGGCCTTGGCGAAAAGGTCTCGCTGGACATGTTCGAAGAGTCGCCCGGTTTGATGCCGTCTCAGGCCTGGAAGCGTGCCACGCGCCGTCAGGCCTGGTTCCCGGGGGAAACGGTGATCCTGGGTATCGGCCAGGGTTACATGCAGGTTACGCCGCTACAACTGGCTCAGGCTACCGCACTGATTGCCAACAAGGGCGTATGGAATCGTCCGCACTTGGCGAAGACGGTCGATGGTGTGGCGCCGGTCGACGAGCACCCGATGCCGAATATCCTGCTTAAAAACCCGCGTGACTGGGATCAGGTCAACCACGGGATGCAGATGGTGATGCACGATGCCCGGGGTATCGCGCGCGCCGCAGCGGCAGGTGCGCAGTATCGCATTGCCGGTAAGAGTGGTACCGCGCAAGTGGTAGCGATCAAGCAAGGCGAGCGCTACAACCGGGAGAAAACCCTCGAACGTCATCGCGACAACGCCTTGTTCGTTGGTTTCGCTCCGGCGGAGCACCCGAAGATCGCCATCTCGGTGATGATCGAAAACGGTGAGGCCGGTGGTCGAGTGGCCGGCCCTGTGGTGCGGCAGATCATGGACGCCTGGTTGCTGGACCAGGACGGCCACCTCAAGCCGCAATACGCGGCGCCGGCCAAGCCGCCGGGTGATCCCCACGTCTAACCCGAGTCAGCTTCACAGCACCGCCTCACGCTGGCTGAGCTGTGAAGCTCTCACGTTTGGGCAACTGACTACTTGCAGCTGTAACCCTCGGGCATCGTGACGCTGTAGTTGCGTTGCATGCGATCCTGGAAGTTCAAATTCTGCAGGCCCTGCTCGACCAGAAACGCTTCGACCTTGGCGGCCTGACAGTCCTCGTTATAAGACGACGCCCGCAGCAGATACACCGTGCGCTTACTCGCCTCATCCCGGGCGGTGACAGTGAAGGTACTGAGGGTGGTGTAGCCGATACGCTCTGACGTTCCCACCGGGCCATAGGTCGTATTGGGCTTACTGGTACAGGTCAGTCGGTCATCTTTCTTCTTGGCGTTCTTGCACACGGTCGTAGTGCTGGTTGGAACTTGCCCATAGTCGGTGGCGGTATAGCGATAAGACACTTGCCGGCTGCCGATATCGAGAGTGACGGTCATTTTGATCGGCGCGTGATTCCTGGGCAGGCTGGCGTCGGTATAAACCTCCTGAAAGCCTCTGTCTTTCAGTGCGTTGACCATGTCGCGAAGATAGTAGCGGGCATTCAGTGCGTTCTCATCGGCGCTGTTGGTCGAGGTCACCAGCACGGTTGCCTTTCGATCGAACGGATAGTCCGGATCAGGTATTGCGTTGAGTGCTACGTCTATTTGCGTGGCGCAGCCGCCAAGCAACGCGGTCAGCATTAATAGGACGCAGAACAAATAACGGGACATGACAAAGACGCCTTGCAACTAAGGATTGAATAAAAGTTAAACGGATGAGGGGGCGATAAATAAACCGCCGCCAGCGGGCTAGTCTTTCTGGTATTCCAGCAGATCGCCCGGCTGGCAATCGAGCGCAGCGCAGAGCTTGTCCAGAGTTGCCATCTTCACGCCTTTGACTTTGCCGTTTTTGAGCAATGACAGATTCGCCTCGGTGATCCCGAGCAGGGCGGCTAACTCTTTTGAACGAATTTTTTGCGTGGCCATGACTACGTCAAGGCGGACAATAATGGTCATTATATTGTTCTATATGTATTGGCTTTGCTCATCGCTGAGTACTTTTGCGTCACGCATGATAATTGAAAAAATACAGAGTAATACGCCTTTGATTATTTCGTAGGCAGAAGCGGAAGACATGCCGATCGAGAACTGGAAAATCCGATCCCCCGGCGGCAGATCTATCGACAACGCCAGACCTTGCAAGGTCTCTATTAGCGGGTAGGTTGCCGGAGAAACGATGCAGAGCACGCCTACTCGCCAGAGAACCCTGATGTTGCGGTCGGTCCAGGTTTCGCCGCGCGACAAGCGCAAAAAGAACAAACCGGTCAGCCATAACGCGTAAGCCGACAGGACCACGGGCAGGAAATCCAGAAAGACGATCAGCGCCGTGACCGTTGATGACAGCCAGGTGTCGGGATCAAGCAGTGCACCTTCGACAAACGGGTCAAGCAATTGCGGCGAGCCCTCAGCAAAGGCATAGAGCAGGCCCGCCAGCATTTCATCCTTTTTGAAGAACCAGATCGTTGCGTTGCCGCCGACCTCCGTTACCCCCAGAACCCAGACGAGAATTGCTGCCAGCAGCCCTATCCAATGCATGCGCTGCAGCGCCAATCCGTTGATGTGAGTACTCATGAAAATTCCTGGTTGCTACAATTTGGTAGCGAATTCTCGATGATAAATTATCTAATTACAATAATTAATTTTTGATTTTGATGCTTGAGCATCCTCTTCTAATCCGGCGCCGCATGGTCGCTCGCATGGTGCGGGGAGTCGGTAGGCTGGCCAGCGCGCCGACAGGTGCTCCGAGTGGGGAATCAACAAACCTGTCGGCGAAACTGAAACCCCTGCGACATCAGGCCCCTGGCACCGGGCAGCTCATGTCACCTTCCTGACACTTCAAATACTGCTTCAGCGCCTCGACCCGCACCTTGGTCACCTCGGTCAGGCAGTTGCTGTAAATCAATGGATAAACACTCCCGCCGTCCACACCGGACGCGGAAAACTTGCACTCGGCATCACGAAAGCCGATCCACGCCCGCTGCGCGCTCACCAGCAGCTTTTTGGCGTCGGCGTTGTCCTTCAAACGACCGGTGATCTGCTGATATACCGCGTTCAATTCCTTGTCCGCCGTCTTGAATTCCTGCCCGGCACACTGATTCATGGTGGCCTGATCGCTGGCGTTGGCGCAGTCGACGGCGGCGTGGGCGAAAGGTGTTAACAGGAAGGGGGTCAGGGCCAGGAGCAGGCGTGGGAGCATGGTTAATCTCACTGTGTCGGATAAAAGTGCAGAGCAGTTTAGCGGCTGTGGTGCGGCTATTCAGGAACTCGCAGTCGGGAGGCTTCGAGCAGGCGATCCGCGGCGGCTGCAATTTCCTCGCCGTCATGAAGTATTTCCAGCCAGTGGGCAGGAATCGCCCGAACGCCATAATAGGCCCCGGCCAATTGACCGACGATCGCGGCAGTGGTGTCAGCATCATCGCCGAGGTTGGCGGCTTGCAGAATCGCCGCTGTAAAACTGTCGGTGTGATGAAAACACCACAGCGCGGCTTCCAACGACTCAACGCTGTAGCCGCTGCCACGGATATCATTGACTGATTTGGCCAGATAATCTCCCCGAGCAATTGCGGCAACTTTAGGCTCAGTGAAAGCTGAGCGCGGCAGCCTGCACAGTTCGTTTTTGCAGGTACCGAACAGCGCGTTGGCGATCAGTTCGGCAAACAATTGACAGCATTCGATGGCTTCAGGGGCCGCGTGGGTTGTCCGCGAACTGTCGCTGGCGAAGTTGCGGATCTGCTGGACGTCAGGGAAGAAAAACAGCACCACTGGCGCCAAACGCATGAGCGAGCCGTTGCCGGCGGTAAACGGGTCGGTTGACCCGGCAAAGGGCTGACCGGTTTGCTGATACTGCGACAGTGCCTGACTGACCGTCATGCCAATATCGAAACAATCCCCCGTCGAGCTCAGATATCCCCACCGCCACCAGTTCAGATAGCGCCCCATCTGGTCCGCCGCATCGAATGCGTTTTTGCTCAGAAGACTCTCCGCCAGGCAAAGCGCCATCGAGGTGTCATCCGTCCATTGCCCGGGCTTCAAGTGAAAGGGGCCACCGCCGACCATGTCCGTCAGCGGCTGGAATGAGCCTCGTGGCTTGAACTCCACCGTGGTGCCGACGGCGTCGCCGCAAGCGAGACCGAGCAGAGCGCCGCGATAACGTTCGGATAGAGATGGCTGCATGCTTCGTCCTTGTTTGTTTCCATTTCGCTGGAAAAGGTAACAGGTTCAGCGAGAGGGTTGCGTCAGTCATTCACTCATTCAACGATCGGAAATGCCGCCGAATGTTTCCTTTGGACTGAACAGGTGCAGCCCTTTGATACAACTTCAGGTTGGACATGTGGTCATACAAGCCTACTGTTCAAAACAGGAGGTGACTTATGAAGCCGGTACCCAATAGTTTCGAACGCAAAATCACGCTGAAGGCGCCGCGTTCTTATGTCTGGCGCGCATTGGTCGATGCCGAGGCTTTTGGCCAGTGGTTTGGTGTGGCGCTGGAGGGCAGGAGGTTCATTGCCGGGGAATGGACGCAAGGGCAGGTCACGTATCCTGGTTATGAACACGTGTTGTGGAACGTGCTCGTCGAGCGGGTCGAGCCACAGCAGTTGTTTTCGTTTCGCTGGCACCCTTACGCAGTCAATCCAAAGATCGACTATTCACAGGAGCCGACGACGCTGGTCAAGTTCGAGCTGCAGGATTACGAGGGCGGCACTTTGCTCAAAGTGTCCGAGTCCGGCTTCGCGCACATTCCCGACGTGCGGCAGAAGGAGGCGTATTACATGGACAGCCGTGGCTGGGAGGAACAGCTGAGTCGACTTGAACAGTTTCTCGCCGAAAGCGCCAAGACCCGCGAGCGTGATGGTGACTGACTGCGCAATCTTCGAACCCTGGTTGCAACGCTGGGCGCTGGTACCGGACGGTGAGCCGATCATCACCCCCGGCAGCCGTCTGTTGCCGGTGCGTTTTGGCGAAACGCCGGCCATGCTCAAGGTTGCGCTGGATACCGACGAGCAATTCGGCAATCGACTGATGACTTGGTGGGACGGTGAGGGCGCAGCGCAGGTGCTGGCCCATCACGAGGAAGGTTTGTTGCTGGAACGGGCCATGGGCCGGCGTTCGTTGATGCACATGGCGCTCAACGGTGAAGACGACGAAGCCACGCAGATCATGTGCACGACACTAGCGCGCTTGCATGCGCCGCGCCCGACGCCGCCACCGCCGCTGGTGGAGCTGGCACCGTGGTTCGCCTCGCTGCGCGTGGCCGCGGCCGAACATGGCGGGACCTATGCCCTGAGCCTGCGAGCGGCTGAAGCCTTGCTCGCAGATCCGCAGGACGTGGTGGTGCTGCACGGTGACATGCACCACGACAATGTTCTCGATTTCGCTGCACACGGCTGGCTCGCTATTGATCCCAAACGAATACGCGGCGAGCGCGGTTATGACTACGCCAACCTGATCTGCAACCCGGACTTGCCGACGGCTGGCGATTCACAGCGATTGCGCCGGCAGGTTGAGGTGATCGTCGAGGCGTCCGGGCTTGATCGCCGACGCTTGCTGCAATGGGTGCTGGCGTTTGCCGGATTGTCGGCCGCCTGGTTCCTGGAGGACGATGCGCAGCAACAGGCTGCCCAACAGCTGCAGGTCGCGCAAATCGCCGCTTGCCTGCTGGATGACTGAGAGGGCTAAGGGTTTTCGGAAGGGCTGGTATAGCGAATGTCTTACACGCGGTGGTAGCTTTTGCGACTATTGCCGATTGGATCCACCGCGTAATCTACACCCATCAACTGAGACACAGGGAGTGTTTCAGGATCACGGATGATCGACCATAGCAAGGATCGCTGCCGACAGGGAGTCGATAATGGTCTTGGGAAAAACCCGCTTCGGCGGGTTTTTTTTCGCCTGCAGAAAAGTGCTTGTGTCGAGCATCTGTAGCGAGGGGATTTATCCCCGATGGGTAGCGAAGCGACCCAAAAAAGGGCCCGCTGCGCAGTCCATCGGGGAAAAATCCCCTCACCACAGGAATCAAGCAATCAAGAGGCGATCAGCTGCCGCAACACGTAGTGCAGAATCCCGCCCGACTTGAAGTACTCCACCTCATTCAATGTATCAATGCGGCACAGCACCTCGATTTTCTCCTGGCGCCCGTCTTCACGGGTGATCACCAGCGTCAGGTTCATGCGCGGGGTCAGCTCGACACCGGTCAGGCCCTGAATATCCAGGGTTTCCTTGCCGGTGAGGTTCAGGCTCTTGCGGTTCTGATCGAGCTTGAACTGCAGCGGCAACACGCCCATGCCCACCAGGTTGGAACGGTGGATACGCTCGAAGCTTTCAGCGATCACCGCTTTGACGCCCAGCAGGTTGGTGCCTTTGGCCGCCCAGTCACGGCTGGAGCCGGTACCGTATTCCTGACCGGCGATCACCACCAGCGGCGTGCCCGAGGCCTGATACAGCATGGCGGCATCATAAATCGGCATTTTCTCGCCACTCGGGATGTAGATTGTGTTGCCACCTTCTTCGCCGCCGAGCATCTCGTTACGAATGCGGATGTTGGCGAATGTGCCGCGCATCATCACTTCGTGGTTGCCACGCCGTGAGCCATAGGAGTTGAAGTCCCGCGGCTCCACGCCTTTTTCGCGCAGATAGCGCCCGGCCGGACTGTCAGCTTTGATGTTACCGGCAGGGGAGATGTGGTCAGTGGTTACCGAATCGCCCAACAGCGCCAGAACCCGCGCGCCCTTGACGTCGGTGATCACCGGCAAAGGTCCGGAAATGTCGTCGAAGAACGGTGGATGCTGGATGTAGGTCGAATCGTCCTGCCACACATAGGTGGCGGCCTGCGGCACCTGGATCGCTTGCCATTGCTCGTCGCCGGCAAACACTTCGGCGTATTCCTTGTGGAACATCGCGGTGTTCACCTGATTCACCGCCTCGGCGATTTCCTTGCTGCTCGGCCAGATGTCGCGCAGGTAAACCGGATTGCCTTGCTGGTCATTACCCAGCGGTTCAGTGCTGATGTCGGTGCGCACGCTGCCGGCCAAGGCGTAGGCGACCACCAGCGGTGGCGAGGCCAGCCAGTTGGTCTTGACCAGCGGATGCACCCGGCCTTCGAAGTTGCGGTTGCCGGAGAGCACCGACGCCACGGTGAGGTCGGCTTTCTGAATGGCTTTCTCGATCGGTTCCGGCAGTGGCCCGGAGTTGCCGATGCACGTGGTGCAGCCATAACCGACCAGCGAAAAGCCCAGTTGATCGAGGTATTGCGTCAGCCCCGCCGCCTTGTAGTAGTCGGTGACCACTTTCGACCCGGGTGCCAGCGAACTCTTGACCCACGGCTTGCGGGTCAGGCCTTTCTCCACGGCTTTTTTTGCTAGCAGACCCGCCGCCATCATCACGCTCGGGTTGGAGGTGTTGGTGCAGGAGGTGATCGCGGCGATTACCACCGCGCCGTTTTTCAGGCGATAGGTCTGGCCTTCGTATTCATACTCGGTTTCGCCGACCAGATCGGCGTTACCCACGGCCACGCCACCACCACCCTCGCTTTCCAGGCGACCTTCTTCCTTGCTGGTGGGCTTGAATTGCAGGTCCATGAAGTCACTGAAGGCCTGCGCCACGTTCGGCAGCGAAACCCGATCCTGCGGGCGCTTTGGCCCGGCCAGGCTGGCTTCGACGCTGCCCATGTCCAGCGCCAGGCTGTCGGTGAACACCGGTTCCTGACCGGGCAGGCGCCACAGGCCCTGAGCCTTGGTGTAGGCCTCGACCAGTTTCACCACTTCGGCCGGGCGACCGGACAGGCGCAGGTATTCGAGGGTTACGTCATCGACCGGGAAGAAGCCGCAGGTCGCGCCGTATTCCGGGGCCATGTTGGCGATGGTCGCGCGGTCGGCCAGTGGCAGATCGGCGAGACCGTCACCGTAGAATTCGACGAATTTGCCGACCACCCCTTTTTTGCGCAGCATCTGCGTGACGGTCAGCACCAGGTCGGTGGCGGTGATGCCTTCCTTGAGTTTGCCGGTGAGTTTGAAACCGATCACTTCCGGAATCAGCATCGACACCGGTTGGCCGAGCATCGCGGCTTCCGCCTCGATCCCGCCGACGCCCCAGCCAAGTACGCCGAGGCCGTTGATCATGGTGGTGTGGGAGTCGGTGCCGACCAACGTGTCGGGAAAGGCGTAGGTGCGGCCGTCCTCATCCTTGGTCCATACCGTGCGCCCGAGGTATTCGAGGTTGACCTGGTGGCAGATCCCGGTACCCGGCGGCACCACGCTGAAGTTGTCGAAGGCGCTCTGACCCCAGCGCAGGAACGCATAACGCTCGCCGTTGCGCTGCATCTCTATGTCGACGTTCTGTTCGAAGGCGCTCGGGGTGGCGAATTTGTCGACCATCACCGAGTGGTCGATCACCAGATCCACCGGCGACAGCGGGTTGATTCGCTGCGGATCACCGCCGGCCTTGGCCATGGCGGCGCGCATCGCGGCGAGATCCACTACCGCAGGTACACCGGTAAAATCTTGCATCAATACACGGGCCGGGCGGTACTGGATTTCCCGGTCGGAGCGGCGCTCCTTGAGCCAGGCAGCGATGGCCTTGAGGTCGGCGCCAGTGACAGTTTTTTCATCTTCCCAGCGCAGCAGGTTTTCCAGCAGGACTTTCAGCGACATCGGTAGCTGGTCGATATTGCCAAGGCTCTTGGCGGCATCGGGCAGGCTGAAATAGTGGTAGGTCTTATCGTCGATTTGTAGAGTTTTAAGGGTCTTCAGACTATCGAGGGACGGCATTACGATCACTCCTTTGAATCCGCACGGCTACGGATTGAGGGGACGGGCAGAGCTATCAACGTAGCCCTGTTTTCAGTAGCTGGCTAATAACTGGACTCTATGGGCAAGTCCAAGGTTCCGACATCGGCTATCATGCGCCGGTTTTCGTGACAGGCTTTGCTTCACCGCAAGGCTTGAGCAGCGTGCAGGGGCCGAATGTCCGCCCTCTGCCCAGGAGTAAGAATGAACACCCTATTCATGCATTGCCGGCCAGGCTTCGAAGGCGAAGTCTGTTCGGAGATTTCCGACCTCGCCGCCAAACTCAACGTAGCCGGCTACGCCAAGGCCAAACCGGCCACCGCGTACGCCGAGTTTGTCTGCACCGAAGCAGACGGTGCCGAGCGCCTGATGCGCGGCCAACGCTTCGCCGAGCTGATTTTCCCGCGGCAATGGGCGCGCGGCGTCTTCATCAATCTGCCGGAAACCGACCGTATCAGCGTGATCCTCGAGCACATGGCGGACTTCCCGGTCTGCGGCAGCCTGTGGCTGGAAGTGGTCGACACCAACGACGGTAAAGAGCTGTCGAACTTCTGCAAGAAATTCGAAGGCCCGCTGCGCAAGGCGCTGACCGGCGCCGGCAAACTGGTGGACGACGCGAACAAACCGCGCCTGCTGCTGACCTTCAAGAGTGGTCGCGAAGTGTTTCTCGGCATGGCCGACGCCGGCAACTCGGCGATGTGGCCGATGGGCATTCCGCGCCTGAAGTTTCCGCGCGAGGCGCCAAGCCGTTCGACCTTGAAGCTGGAGGAGGCCTGGCACCACTTCATCCCGCGTGATCAGTGGGACGAGCGCCTGCACAGCGACATGACCGGCGTCGATCTCGGCGCAGCACCGGGCGGCTGGACCTGGCAATTGGTTAACCGCGGCATGCTGGTGACCGCCATCGACAACGGCCCGATGGCTGAAAGTCTGATGGACACCGGGCTGGTGCAGCACTTGATGGCCGACGGCTTCACCTTCAAGCCCAAGCAGCCGGTGGACTGGATGGTCTGCGACATCGTCGAGAAGCCGGCGCGTAACGCGGCGATGCTTGAAGAGTGGATCGGCGAGGGCCACTGCCGCGAAGCGGTGGTCAACCTCAAACTGCCGATGAAACAGCGCTATGCCGAAGTGAAGCGCTTGCTCGAACGCATCGCCGATGGCTTCAAGGCGCGCGGGATCAAGGTCGATATTGGTTGCAAGCAGCTGTATCACGACCGCGAGGAAGTGACCTGCCATTTGCGTCGGCATGACATCAAGAAAGCCAAATCCCGCTAAGTCACCACTAAACCCTGTGGAAATGATCTCTGTGGTGAGGGGATAAATCCCCTCGCTACAGATGACTGAGCCCCCGGCAATGCGCGACAATGCCGGCCAGTTTCAGGAGTGAATCATGAGTGAAATGATCGATACCCCGGTAGACGGCACCCTCGACGCCACCGGCCTCAATTGCCCGGAGCCGGTGATGATGCTGCACCAGCACATCCGTGACCTGGTACCTGGCGGCCTGCTCAAGGTGATTGCCACCGATCCCTCGACCCGTCGCGACATTCCCAAGTTCTGCGTGTTTCTCGACCACGAACTGGTGGGCCAGCACGAAGAGGCTGGTACTTATCTGTACTGGATCCGCAAGAAACAAGCCTGACCCTCAGGCAAACGCAAAACCCAATGTGGGAGCGGGCTTGCTCGCGAAAGCGGTGTGTCAGTCACTGTAAATGTCGACTGAAACACCACTTTCGCGAGCAAGCCCGCTCCCACATTTTTTTTATCCTGCGTAAGGGTTTTAGCCGGCGCTGCGACTGATCCGAATACGTTTGCGCGCGCTGCGGGTCAGGCGGATCGACAGCATGAGTGCCGCGCAGCTCAAACCGACGATCAAACCCTGCCACAAGCCGCTCGGGCCACGCGGTTCGCCGAGCCAGTCGGTCAGGCCAAGGGCGTAGCCCACCGGCAGGCCGATGCCCCAGTAGGCGAACAGGGTCAGGATCATCGTCACCCGGGTGTCCTGATAGCCGCGCAGAGCGCCAGCGGCGGTGACCTGGATTGCGTCGGAAAACTGGAACAGCGCCGAGTACACAATCAGCATCGCCGCGATGTGGATCACCGTCGGATCAGCCGTATAGATCGACGCAATCGGCTCGCGCAGCAACAGCATCATGCTCGCCGAAATACAGGCGTAAGCCAACGCAGTGCCCATGCCGACACCGGCGGCAAAGCGTGCTTCACGCGGCTCCTCACGGCCCAAGGCCTGGCCGACACGTACGGTCACCGCCATGCCCAGCGAATACGGAATCATGAACACCAGCGAGCTGACGTTCAGCGCGATCTGATGCCCGGCCACCACGGTGGCGCCGAGGCTGCCGATCAGCAGGGCGATCACCGCGAAGATGCTCGACTCGGCAAACACCGCGATGCCAATCGGCAGACCGATCGCCAGCAGACGCTTGATCACCGCCCATTGTGGCCAGTCGAAACGGCTGAAGATCTCGCTCGAACGATAGGCCGGCGCCCAGCGCTCGTAACCGGCCAGCCCCAGCGCCATGACCCACATCACGATTGCCGTGGCCCAACCGCAACCCACGCCGCCCATGGCCGGCACGCCGAAGTGACCATAGATGAAGATGTAGTTCAGCGGAATGTTCAGCGCCAGACCGCACAGCCCCAGCATCATCGCCGGGCGAGTGCGGCCGATGCCGTCACTGGTGCAGCGCAGCACGTGATAGAACGCCACCGCTGGCAGACCGCTGGCAATGCCGTGCAGGTATTGCATGCACGGGCCGATCAGCTCGGGATCGACCTTCATCAGATGCAGCACCGGTTCGGCGGCGACCAGCATCGCTGTCGCGATCAGGCCCACCACCAGCGCCAGCCACAGCGCCTGACGCACGATCGGGCCGATTTCACTGTGGGTGCCGGCGCCGAAACGCTGAGCGACTTTCGGCGTGGTGGCCAGCAGGGTGCCGGTCATCAGCAGAAACACCGGGACCCAGATCGAGTTGCCCAGCGCTACCGCCGCCAGATCTTTCGGCCCGACGCGGCCGGCCATCACCGCATCGACGAAGCCCATCGCGGTAGTCGCCAGTTGCGCGATGATGATCGGCAAGGCCAGGGCTAGCAGGTTCCTGAACTCCAGGCGAATTCGCGCGGGGCGGGTGAGTGAGGCAGCGAGAGGTTGATCAGTAACAGAATTCACAGGCAAAGCGTCCACAGGTGTTGATGCGCAAGGCGCGGCATTCTACGCCGCTGACGTGACAGTCAGGAAAAATCCTCTGTTGCGGATTTGTAATCTGTAGGAGCTGCCGCAGGGTGCGATCTTTTGAACTCGATCTCGAGCTTGAAAAACAAAATCAAAAGATCGCAGCCTGCGGCAGCTCCTACAGTTAAACTGCCGATCCCCTCAAGGAGCCCGCCATGCTGATTGTTGCCGACGAAAATATCCCGCTGCTCGATGCCTTTTTTGCCGGTTTCGGCGAGATCCGCCGGGTGCCGGGCCGTTCCATCGACCGTGTGACGGTCGAGCAGGCCGATGTGCTTCTGGTGCGTTCGGTGACCAACGTCAACCGCGCGTTGCTTGAAGGCAGCAAAGTGCGTTTCGTCGGCACGTGCACCATCGGTACCGATCATCTCGATCTCGATTATTTCAACGAGGCCGGCATCAGCTGGTCCAGTGCACCCGGTTGCAATGCGCGGGGCGTGGTCGATTACGTGCTCGGCAGCCTGATGACCCTGGCGGAAATCGAAGGCGTTGATTTGCCGCACCGTACGTACGGTGTGATCGGCGCGGGTGAAGTTGGCGGGCGGCTGATCAAGGTCCTCAAGGGCTTGGGCTGGAATGTCAAAGTTTGCGATCCGCCGCGTCAGGCAGCCGAGGGCGGCGATTACGTCAGCCTCGAGCAGATCATCGAGCAGTGCGACGTGATCAGCCTGCACACGCCGCTGACCCGTACCGGCGCAGGCGCGACCTGGCACCTGTTCGACGAGCAGCGTTTGCTCCAGCTCAAACCCGGCACCTGGCTGATCAACGCCGCCCGTGGGCCGGTGGTGGATAACGCCGCATTGCGCAAAGTGCTGCTGGAGCGCGAAGACCTGCAAGCGGTGCTCGATGTTTGGGAAGCCGAGCCTGAGGTCGATGTCGCCCTTGCCGAACTCTGCGTGTTGGCCACGCCGCACATTGCCGGTTACAGCCTCGATGGCAAACAGCGCGGGACGGCGCAGATCTATCAGGCTTATTGCGAATTTATCGGTCAGCCGCCGAGCATCCAGCTCAGTGACCTGCTGCCGGCACCGTGGCTGTCAGAAGTGACCCTGCACGCCGACAGCGATCCGGCCTGGGCGCTGGCGATGTTGTGCCGCGGGGTGTACGACCCACGCCGCGATGACGCGGATTTTCGCCGGAGTCTTGTAGGCAATGTCACTGAACAGCGTGCGGCCTTCGATGTGTTGCGCAAGCAGTATCCGGTGCGGCGCGAGATCGAGGGGTTGAAGGTGCGGATCGACGGTGATTCGCCGCAGTTGCAACAGATTGTGGCGGCGCTGGGGGCGGTGGCTGTCTGAAAATCCTGTAGGAGCTGCCGAAGGCTGCGATTTTTTGATCTTGCCTCTGAGAAACAAAATCAAAGGATCGCAGCCTTCGGCAGCTCCTACACAGAACAGAAGAGAACGGCAGGCAGAAAAAACCCGGCCAAACAGGGGCCGGGTCAGGAAGACGGTGGCTATATCACTTTTGTTCGGCAGGCTTGACCAATCGCTTCTCCAGTTCGCGGCACGCGTCCTGGATCATGTCTTCAGTGATCGGTACTTCACGCCCATCCTTGTCGATAATCGAGCAACCCAGAGGTTGGCCGGGCTTGGTGCGGATCACTTGAATCTTGTCATCGCTGCTGTGTTGCAAGGACATGGCCTGTCTCCTCATCAGGTTGTGCACGTAGATTAAAACCGCCACGTGACCAGGCTGTGACAACACCCTTGGGTCTGTCAAAAGCGGCACCTCCAGTCCAACAGAAATGACCGCTCGTCTCAACCGGGACATTAGACCAATAGCAACTATGGCCTAGTCTTTGGGGGCATATTTAACCTGACTCATTGTGATTTACAGAGTTCCGCCCCATAGAAGGTTTAGGCTAGCCCTTTCACCAACACGGATGTGTACCTGAATGATCTCGAAGCTTTCTTCCCGGCACCGTCGAGCGCTGAGCCTGACCAGCCGGTTTCTGGCGCCTTATCGTTGGCAAGTCGGCGCTGCACTGCTGGCGCTGATCGTCACCGCGGCCGTCACTTTGTCGATGGGGCAGGGGATCAAATTGCTGGTCGATCGGGGCTTCATGACGCAGTCGCCGCATCAACTGAACCAGAGCATCGGCATCTTCATGCTGATGGTGCTGGGCCTGGCGATCGGCACGTTTGCACGGTTTTACTGGGTATCGTGGATCGGTGAGCGCTGTGTGGCGGACATCCGGCGCGAGGTGTTCAACCATCTGGTCTATCTGCACCCTGGATTTTACGAAAACAACCGCAGTTCGGAGATTCAGTCACGACTGACCGCCGACACCACGTTGCTGCAATCGGTGATCGGCTCGTCACTGTCGATGTTTCTGCGCAACCTGTTGATGGTGATCGGCGGGGTTGTCCTGCTGTTTATCACCAACCCGAAACTCACCAGCATCGTGGTGATTGCCTTGCCGTTCGTGGTCGCGCCGATTCTGATTTTCGGTCGGCGCGTGCGTAATCTGTCGCGGCTGAGTCAGGACCGGGTGGCCGACATTGGCAGCTATGTCTCCGAAACCCTGGGCCAGATCAAGACCGTGCAAGCCTACAACCATCAGGTGCAGGACGAGCGGCGTTTTGCCACGACCGTCGAGGACGCGTTCGATACCGCGCGCAAGCGCATCTTTCAGCGCTCCTGGATGATCACCGTGGTGATCGTGCTGGTGCTCGGCGCGGTGGCGGTGATGTTGTGGGTCGGTGGCATGGACGTGATTGCCGGGCGCATTACCGGTGGCGAACTGGCGGCGTTCGTTTTCTACAGCCTGATCGTCGGCAGTGCGATCGGCACGTTGAGTGAAGTCATCGGCGAGTTGCAGCGTGCGGCGGGTGCCGCTGAGCGCATTGCGGAACTGCTCAGTTCGCAGAACATCATCCAGCCACCGAGCATCGGACTGGTGACATTGCCAGAACGGATCAAGGGCGATCTGCAATTGCAGAATGTGCGTTTCTCCTACCCGTCACGTCCGGACAGCTACGCCGTCAACGGCTTGAGCCTGACCATCAGGGCCGGCGAGACCCTGGCCCTTGTCGGGCCATCCGGGGCCGGCAAGTCCACGGTGTATGACTTGCTGTTGCGCTTCTACGACCCGCTTGAAGGCCGGATCCTGATAGATGGTGTGCCGCTGACCAGCCTCGACCCGCTGGATCTGCGGCGCAATTTCGCCCTGGTCTCGCAATCGCCTGCGCTGTTTTTCGGCAGCGTCGAAGAGAATATTCGTTACGGCAATGCAGATGCGACGCTGGAACAGGTCAAGGAAGCGGCAAGAATTGCCCACGCCCATGACTTCATCGAGAAGATGCCCAATGGCTATCAGACCCACTTGGGGGACGCCGGCCTCGGACTTTCCGGCGGCCAGCGTCAACGCCTGGCGATTGCCCGCGCGTTGCTGGTGGATGCGCCGATTCTGCTGCTGGACGAAGCCACCAGCGCCCTCGATGCGCAGAGCGAACACTTGATTCAGGAAGCGTTGCCAAGCCTGATGCAAAATCGCACCACATTGGTAATCGCGCATCGCCTGGCCACAGTGAAAAACGCCGACCGGATCGCGGTGATGGATCAGGGTAGCCTGGTGGCCATCGGTACCCATCAGGAACTGATCGTAAGCAATCCGCTGTATGCCCGGTTGGCAGCGCTGCAGTTCAACGACGGGCATGCGGTGGCGGTGTAGGAACTGCCGCAGATCTTTGCTGACGGCAAAAAAATGCCCGCATCGATTGATGCGGGCATTTTTCATTTCAGGTATTCAGCACCTGTCATTGATCGTCGAAATACCGCTCATGCCAGTCCACCAGCGGCTGCGGCGAATTGAGCTTCTGCCCGTAGATCACCGAGTATGACAGCACGTTTTGCACGTACTGGCGGGTTTCGTCGAACGGGATGCTTTCCACCCACACGTCGAAGCTCAGGTGATCGGCACCGCGCAGCCACTGGCGCACGCGGCCGGGGCCGGCGTTGTAGGCGGCGGAGGCCAGCACGCGGTTGCCGTTGAACTGGCTGTGCACCTGGCTCAGATAGGCGGCGCCGAGCTGGATGTTCTTGTCCGGATCGAGCACTTGCTGCGGCGAGGCCAGCGGGATGCTGAACTTGCGTGCGGTTTCCTTGGCAGTGCCGGGCATCAACTGCATCAGACCGCTGGCACCAACGCCGGAGCGGGCGTCGTCCATGAAGGCACTTTCCTGGCGAGTAATGGCGAACACCCAGCTCGAATGCAGGCCGCGCGTCTTGGCTTCACGCACCAGTGTGTCGCGGTGGGCCATCGGGAAGCGGATATCCAGGTCGTCCCAGTATTGCGCCTGACTGATGGTGCGGATGGCCGGGAAGTACCATTTCAGGTCGTAGGCCAGTTTGGCCTGAGCGACCATTTCGTCACGATTGAAATGGCGACTGACGTGATACCACTCGCGGCGACCGTCAACGATCTGCCCGCGCGCATGGAATTCCAGCGCGCGCCGCACGCCGGGAGTGTTACGCACCTTGTTGATGGTGGCCTGACTGAGTACCAGCGGCTTGTTCATCAGCGAGTAAGGCAGTTGCGAGCGGTCGGCAGCGAGGAAACCGTAGAAGTCGCGTTCCTTCGCCAGATTTTTGTACAGGGTCTGCGCTTCCGGGTTCTGCGGTTGCGCCAGTTCCAGGCTGCGGGCCTGCCAGTAACGCCAGCGGTTGGTGGTCGCCAGATCCTGTGGCAGACGACGAGTCAACTGATACGCATCGTCCCAGCGTGCCAGTCGCAGCAGCAAACGCAGGCGCCATTCGGACACGGTGTTGTCACGCAGTTCCGGATCGTATTTGGTCATCACGTCCAGCGCGCGGCTGTCGAAACGCCGGGCCAGGGTCAGGCCGATTTCCCGGGCAATCGCGACTTTCTCGTCACGGGAGAAATGCATGCTGCTGGCGTATCCGTCGAGCAGGGCCATGGCCTTGTCCGGATCCTGACGGGCGAGGCGGCGCAGGCCGAGGCTGACCACATCGGACATCGGCTCGTCGGCCGGGGTGAAGCGCGACGGCTGATTGAGCAGCTCGGGTTTCTGCGCCACATCTACCAGCAGCCGACCGCGCGGGGCGAGGGTGGTCAGGCCGTTGACCAGACTGTTGGCCAGTGGATAGTTACGCGCCTGGGCGGCGAGTTTGGTGCGTTCCCAGCGTTTCTGTTCGGTCAGCTGGCCGTCGGCGGCCCAGATCCCGAACAGCCCGTCACAGGCGGCCGGTTGCGATTTACCGGTCAGCCACAGTTTGTCGGCGTTGGCATAACCCTCGGCCTTGTGGCCACTGCTGATCTGGTACTGAGCATTGAGGCAGTCCAGTTCGGTGAAGTTGAGTTTCGGATCGTAATACTTGGTGAAAGTGGCCCAATCGCCACGGTCGGCGAGCCAGCGCAACCAGCGCAGCTTCATCCAGTTGGCCTGGGGCAGGTCGCCGTGCTCGGCGAGGAACTTCTCGATTTCGGCGTTGCTCGCGGTTTTCAGGCGCGCGGTCAGTTCGTCGTAGGCCAGATACGGTTCCAGCGGGTAATCGGCGAGGGCCTGGCTGTAACGGAAGTACGGGCCGGTATCGCCCTTGGCCAGGGCGCGTTTGGCTTCATCGTAATACTGGCGTTGGGTGGACAGGTCCACCGCCTGGGCGGATTGAGCGGCAGCGGCGGTAAGTAGCAAACAGGACAAGACACTGAAAAGGCGACTGCGCATGAGACATCCGGGCAGAGAAATCATGACAAGCACCGGCCGCGGCCAGTACTGAATTGTCTGTAGCTTAGCCTTTTGCCAGCAACGGGCGAAAGCTTTGCCGGTCCCGCAGCACAAGTTCGCAACAAATGTTGTGCAGAGTGCTTCGGCAGACAAATTGCCGGCCTGCTGAGAACCTGAATCAGGTAGAATGCGCGCCCGGTTTTTGGAGAAGCTCATGACCCTGCTCAAATTCAGCGATGTGTCCCTTGCATTCGGCGCGATGCCGTTGTTGGACAAGGTGTCCTGGCAGATCGCCCGTGGTGAGCGGGTGTGCATCATCGGCCGCAACGGCACTGGCAAATCCAGCATGATGAAACTGGTCAAGGGCGACCAGAAGCCCGATGACGGCTCGGTGTGGCGTGCCCCCGGTCTGAAAATCGGCGAATTGCCGCAAGAGTTGCCAGTGGCCGACGGGCGGACCGTATTCGACGTGGTTGCCGAAGGCCTCGACGGCGTTGGCGCCTTGCTCGCCGAATATCATCACCTGAGCCAGAACATCGTCACCGACGCCGATCTGGACAAGCTGATGCACGTCCAGCACGACCTCGAAGCCCGTGACGGCTGGCGCTTGCAGACCCTGGTCGACAGCACTCTGAGCCGCCTGCAACTGCCGGCCGACAAAACCCTCGCCGAGTTGTCCGGCGGCTGGCGTCGTCGCGTGCTGCTGGCGCAGGCATTGGTGTCCGAACCGGATCTGTTGCTGCTCGACGAGCCGACCAACCACCTGGACATCGGTGCGATTGCCTGGCTCGAAGAAGCCCTGAAGGATTTCCAGGGCGCCGTGCTGTTCATCACGCACGACCGTTCCTTCCTGCAGAACCTCGCCACGCGCATCCTCGAACTGGATCGCGGTGGCCTGATCGACTGGAACGGCGACTACGCCAGCTTCCTCGTGCACAAAGAAGCTGCGCTGGCCGCGGAAGAAACTGCCAACGCGCTGTTCGACAAGCGTCTGGCTCAGGAAGAAGTGTGGATCCGTCAGGGCATCAAGGCCCGTCGTACCCGTAACGAAGGCCGTGTGCGCGCCCTGAAAGCCCTGCGTGTTGAGCGCAGCGAGCGTCGCGAGCGTACCGGCAAGGCGAACATCCAGCTGGAAACCGCCGACAAGTCCGGCAAGCAAGTGATGGTGTTGGAGAATGTCAGCTTCCATCACCCGGACGGCCCGTACCTGATCAAGGACTTCTCGATGGTCCTGCAGCGCGGCGACCGTATCGGTCTGCTCGGCGCCAACGGTACCGGCAAGACCACCCTGCTGAAGCTGATGCTCAACGGTCTGCAACCGACCAGTGGCAAGGTGGAAGAGGGCACGCGCATCGATGTGGCCTACTTCGACCAGTTGCGCCATCAGCTGGATCTGGAAAAGACCGTGATCGACAACGTCGCCGAAGGTCGCGATTTCATCGATATCGACGGCCAGAGCCGCCACGTCCTGAGCTACCTCGGTGACTTCCTGTTCAGCCCGCAGCGTGCGCGCACGCCGGTCAAGGCGCTGTCCGGTGGCGAGCGTGCGCGTTTGCTGCTGGCCAAACTGTTCAGCAAACCGGCGAACCTGCTGGTCCTCGACGAGCCGACCAACGACCTCGACGTGGAAACCCTCGAGCTGCTCGAAGAAGTGCTGCTGACCTTTAACGGCACTGTGCTGATGGTCAGTCACGACCGGGCATTCCTCGACAACGTGGTCACCAGCACCCTGGTCTTCGAAGGTGAAGGCAAGGTGCGTGAATACGTCGGTGGCTATCAGGACTGGATCCGTCAGGGCGGTTCGCCGCGCCTGCTGGGCGTGACCGAGAGCAAGTCGGGCAAGGCTGATCTGAATTCGGCTGTGGTCACCGCTGAACCTGTCGTGGCTGCCGCACCTGCTGCTGCCGCGCCGGCAGCCAAGAAGAAGCTGAGCTACAAGCTGCAGCGCGAGCTGGAAGCATTGCCGGGCGACATCGATGCCAAGGAACAGCAGATCGCGGCCGTCGAAGCCGAAATGGCTGAAGCCGGCTTCTATCAGCGTCCGCCAGCAGAAACGGCCAAGGTGATTGCTTCGCTGGAGCAGTTGCAGGCTGAGCTGGATGCACTGTTGGAGCGTTGGGCCGAGCTGGATGCCTGATTGATCCGGCCATGAAAAAGCCCGGCGTTCAGTGATGAGCGCCGGGCTTTTCATATCCGGGTGGAGACCTAATGTGGGAGCGAGCCTGCTCGCGAATGCGGTATGTCATGCGGCATTAATGCTGATGTGCCGACGCCTTCGCGAGCAGGCTCGCTCCCACAATGATCAGTGTTTCAACGTTTGACCAGGTGTACCGCCAAAACATCGCAAGGCGCGCCGTGCAGCACGTCGTTGGCCGTGGAGCCCAGCAACAGTGCCAGACCGTGACGGCCATGGCTGCCGACCACGATAAGATCGCACGAGTTTTCCTTGGCGAAATGATGGATCTCCTGACGTGGCTGGCCATAGGTCAGGTGGCAATTGGCGCCTTCGAGCTCGGCATATTTGGCTTTCAGGCGCTCAAGACGCTCCTTGGCCTGATCGAACTGCTGCTGTTGCAGTTGTGACAGATCCATCGGCACATCGCCGCCGAACGCCATGGCCATCGGTTCGACGATATGCACCAGCGACAGCTTGGCGCCATTGCTCGCCGACAGCTCTCGGGCGCGGTGAATCACAGGGTCGCACTCTTCGGTCAGGTCTACGGCGACCAGGATATGGTTGTAGGGCATGAGGTGCTCCTCGTGACGGTTCAATATTGTTAAGTATGGCTGGTTTCAAGCGCATTGGTTCCAAAGTGACACAATGCGCTCACCTTAAGTCGGGAGTAGAGATATGACGGTCTGGTTGGTGGTGTCAATCCTGCTGGTGGTTTTGAGTCCACTGGCGTGGTTGCGCCCGTCGCGCGTGCAGAGCGGCCGGATGGCCCTGCGCATGGAGGCGCGACGCATCGGGCTGGCCATGCAGCTGGCGCCTCAGGAGTGGCCGCACTGGCTGTCTCAGGAGCCGCCCAGCCCGTGCGCGCAATATCATCGGCCACGGCGTGGCACTCAGCCGGCGTGCTGGACCTACTGGCAGAAATCGCCGGGGGTATGGGTCAATCAGTGGCAGGAAGTCTGCGAGGACCGGTTGCTGCTCGATCATTTTGAAAAGTTGCCGGGCAACGTGTTCAAGGTCGAGGCCGACAAGCAGATGATCGCGCTGTACTGGGGCGAGAAGGGCGAAGCCACGGTTTTGCAGGATATCGACGCGACTCTGAAAGCGCTGGCCTGACTCGCGGACTTTTCCCACTGCAAGGGTGGGGAGCGTCCGGCAGACGAGCAATAAAAAGCCCGACATGATTCATCGGGCGGGGTGGCCAGGCAGGCCGGTAACTGTTTTTGTCGCTGATTTGGCTTTTCGCGGTCAGCGATTCTCCCTGTAGTCCAGCCAGCGTAGCCTGTTAAACAAGGCTCGCAGGGAATTAGGGCGACTTTTCTAACTATTGATTCTATGAATGGCTTTGCACGCAGCTGCGTGTTGCGGATCTGTGTGCAACGGAAATGACCACAAAGTCGCATTTCAACCCGTATTTTGGGCGATTGACAATTGTTGGAAATTCCGTGAAGGTGACGTACCCAAATCAAACGGGCGTATGAATTGAGCGTTTGTCTTACAGACTGCTCCTACAGAATCCCGACTATCGCGTTGGCGGGTGTGCCGGGTGGATTGGCGTCAGCATCGACGAAAAAGCGTCCTGCCGAGCCATTTACCTGCGTCCGACGTGTACTGTTCAGCTTCCATATCGTGGAGATCAGTTGATGATTTACGAAGGTAAAGCCATCACGGTTAAAGCTCTTGAAAGTGGCATCGTCGAATTGAAATTCGACCTCAAGGGTGAGTCCGTCAACAAGTTCAACCGTCTTACCCTGAACGAACTGCGTCAGGCCGTGGACACCATCAAGGCAGATGCTTCGATCAAGGGCGTGATCGTCAGCAGTGGCAAGGACGTGTTCATCGTCGGCGCCGACATCACCGAATTTGTCGACAACTTCAAGCTGCCGGATGCCGAGCTGGTTGCTGGCAATCTCGAAGCCAACAAGATCTTCAGCGATTTCGAAGACCTCAACGTTCCGACCGTGGCCGCGATCAACGGCATCGCCCTGGGTGGTGGTCTGGAAATGTGCCTGGCGGCGGACTACCGCGTCATGTCGACCAAGGCCAAGATCGGTCTGCCGGAAGTCAAACTGGGCATCTACCCAGGCTTCGGCGGTACTGTGCGTCTGCCACGTCTGATCGGCGTCGATAACGCCATCGAGTGGATTGCCGCCGGCAAGGAAAACCGTCCTGAAGACGCGCTGAAAGTCAGCGCCGTCGACGCCGTGGTTGCTCCGGAGAAGCTGCAGGAAGCTGCCCTTGAACTGATCAAGCGCGCCATCTCCGGCGAGTTTGATTACAAGGCCAAGCGTCAGCCAAAACTTGAAAAACTCAAGTTGAACGCCATTGAGCAGATGATGGCTTTCGAAACCGCCAAAGGTTTTGTGGCAGGGCAGGCTGGCCCGAATTACCCGGCGCCGGTCGAAGCGATCAAGACCATCCAGAAAGCCGCGAACTTCGGTCGTGACAAGGCGCTGGAAGTCGAAGCCGCCGGTTTCGTCAAACTGGCCAAGACCTCTGCCGCGCAGAGCTTGATCGGTCTGTTCCTGAACGATCAGGAGCTGAAGAAAAAGGCCAAGGCCTACGACGAAATCGCCAAGGACGTGAAGCAGGCTGCCGTACTGGGCGCCGGCATCATGGGTGGCGGCATCGCTTATCAGTCGGCCTCCAAAGGTACGCCGATCCTGATGAAGGACATCAACGAGCACGGTATCGAGCAGGGGCTGGCCGAAGCCGCCAAACTGCTGGTTGGTCGCGTTGACAAAGGCCGCATGACCGCCGCGAAAATGGCTGAAGTGCTCAACGGTATTCGTCCGACCCTGTCCTACGGTGACTTCGGTCACGTCGATCTGGTTGTTGAAGCCGTGGTCGAGAACCCGAAGGTCAAGCAAGCGGTACTGGCTGAAGTCGAAGACAAGGTCAAAGAGGACACCATCCTCGCGTCCAACACCTCGACCATTTCCATCAGCCTGCTGGCCAAGGCCCTCAAGCGCCCGGAAAACTTCGTCGGCATGCACTTCTTCAACCCGGTGCACATGATGCCGCTGGTGGAAGTGATCCGTGGCGAGAAGTCCAGCGAGCTGGCGATTGCCACAACCGTTGCCTACGCCAAGAAAATGGGCAAGAACCCGATCGTCGTCAACGACTGCCCGGGCTTCCTGGTCAACCGCGTTCTGTTCCCGTACTTCGGCGGTTTCGCCAAGCTGGTCAGCGCTGGTGTGGATTTCGTCCGCATCGATAAAGTCATGGAAAAATTCGGCTGGCCGATGGGCCCGGCGTACCTGATGGACGTGGTCGGCATCGACACCGGTCACCACGGTCGTGACGTGATGGCTGAAGGTTTCCCGGATCGCATGAAGGATGACCGTCGTTCGGCCATCGACGTG
The DNA here is from genome assembly GCF_900215165.1 of Pseudomonas sp. LAMO17WK12:I5. Lineage (NCBI taxonomy): Bacteria > Pseudomonadati > Pseudomonadota > Gammaproteobacteria > Pseudomonadales > Pseudomonadaceae > Pseudomonas > Pseudomonas sp. LAMO17WK12:I5. Next base: position 24,681 of record NZ_OBDS01000003.1, read on the forward strand.
CTTTACGAAGCCAAGCGTCTGGGCCAGAAGAACGGCAAGGGCTTCTACGCCTACGAAGCCGACAAGAAAGGCAAGCAGAAGAAGGTTGCCGATCCGTCGGTGCTGGAAGTGCTCAAGCCGATCGTTTACGAGCAGCGCGAAGTCACTGACGAAGACATCATCAACTGGATGATGATCCCGCTGTGCCTGGAAACCGTGCGCTGCCTGGAAGACGGCATCGTTGAAACCGCCGCCGAAGCCGACATGGGTCTGGTCTACGGTATCGGTTTCCCTCCATTCCGTGGCGGTGCGCTGCGCTACATCGATTCGATCGGTGTGGCCGAGTTCGTTGCCCTGGCTGACCAGTACGCTGATTTGGGCGCGCTGTACCACCCGACCGCGAAGCTGCGCGAAATGGCCAAAAACGGCCAGAGCTTCTTCGGTTAAGCGCCCCCAACTAGAGTGAGAGTGAACTTATGAGCTTGAATCCTAGAGACGTCGTGATTGTCGACTTCGGTCGTACTCCGATGGGCCGCTCCAAGGGCGGCATGCACCGCAACACCCGCGCCGAAGACATGTCGGCGCACCTGATCAGCAAACTGCTGGAACGCAACGCCAAGGTCGATCCTGCTGAAGTCGAGGACGTGATCTGGGGCTGTGTGAACCAGACCCTGGAGCAGGGCTGGAACATCGCGCGCATGGCGTCGCTGATGACCCAGATTCCGCACACCTCGGCCGGCCAGACCGTCAGCCGTCTGTGCGGCTCGTCGATGAGTGCCCTGCACACTGCAGCGCAAGCGATCATGACCGGCAACGGTGACGTATTCGTGGTTGGCGGCGTCGAGCATATGGGCCACGTGAGCATGATGCACGGTGTCGATCCGAACCCGCACATGTCGCTGTACGCGGCGAAAGCCTCGGGCATGATGGGCCTCACCGCTGAAATGCTCGGCAAGATGCACGGCATCACTCGTGAGCAGCAGGACGCCTTTGGCGTGCGCTCCCACCAGCTCGCCCATAAGGCGACGCTTGAAGGCAAGTTCAAAGACGAAATCATCCCGATGCAGGGCTACGACGAAAACGGCTTCCTGAAGCTGTTCGACTACGACGAAACCATTCGTCCGGAAACCACTCTGGAAAGCCTGGCGGCTCTCAAGCCTGCCTTCAATCCAAAGGGCGGCACCGTGACTGCCGGTACTTCGTCGCAGATCACCGATGGTGCTTCGTGCATGATCGTGATGTCGGCGCAGCGTGCGCAGGATCTGGGGATCCAGCCGATGGCCGTGATCCGTTCGATGGCAGTGGCGGGTGTGGACCCGGCAATCATGGGCTATGGTCCAGTGCCGGCTACACAAAAAGCCCTGAAGCGTGCGGGCCTTGGCATCAACGATATCGACTTCTTCGAGCTCAACGAAGCTTTCGCTGCACAGGCCCTGCCAGTGCTGAAAGATCTGAAAGTGCTCGACAAGATGAACGAGAAGGTTAACCTGCACGGCGGCGCGATCGCCCTGGGTCACCCGTTCGGTTGCTCCGGTGCCCGTATTTCCGGCACCTTGCTGAACGTGATGAAGCAGAATGGCGGCACCTTCGGGGTGGCCACCATGTGCATTGGTCTCGGCCAAGGCATCTCCACCGTCTTCGAACGCGTTTAAGCGTCTCGTCGATGGAAGCCGGGGCCCAGTGCCCCGGTTTTTGTTTTTGCGGATTTATTTTTGTATTTATTTTGAAAAAATTTGAGTGAGGGCCGAAGCATGCCGATACAACCTGGGCTCTACCAACATTACAAAGGTCCGCAGTACCGCGTATTCAGTGTTGCGCGGCACTCCGAGACCGAAGAGGAAGTGGTGTTTTACCAAGCCCTGTATGGCGATTACGGCTTTTGGGTGCGCCCTTTGAGCATGTTCGTCGAGTCGGTCGAGGTTGACGGCGAGCAGGTGCCACGCTTTGCTTTGGTGCACGCCGAACCGAGCCTTTTTTCCAAGGCATAAGGCGAGTGCGCACAGAACCCTGTGCTTGACCTCACCTTGTAGCCACTATATATAGCGGTGCCGCGTCAGGCGCCAACCGCCTTTCACTTCTAGAATTCAGGAATTTTCTGATCCATGGGCAAATCGCTGGTCATTGTGGAATCCCCGGCTAAGGCCAAGACCATCAACAAGTATCTGGGCAACCAATACGTGGTGAAGTCGAGTATCGGCCATATCCGAGACCTGCCCACCAGCGGTTCGGCTAGCGCCAGCAAAGAGCCAGCCGCCAAGCGCGGCAAGGCTGCCGCGGGCGAGGGGCCGGTGCTCACGCCGAAAGAGAAAGCGCGCAAGCAACTGGTCTCGCGCATGGGTGTCGATCCCGATCATGGCTGGAAAGCCCAGTACGAGATCCTCCCGGGTAAAGAGAAGGTCATCGAAGAGCTGCGCCGGCTCGCCAAGGATGCTGACACCATCTATCTCGCAACCGACTTGGATCGCGAGGGGGAAGCCATTGCCTGGCACCTGCGCGAAGCCATTGGTGGTGACGACAGCCGCTACAAGCGCGTGGTGTTCAACGAAATCACCAAGAAGGCGATTCAGGAAGCTTTCTCCGAGCCGGGCGAGCTGGACATTGATCGTGTAAATGCCCAGCAGGCGCGTCGTTTCCTCGACCGCGTCGTGGGTTACATGGTCTCGCCGTTGCTGTGGGCCAAGATCGCCCGTGGCCTGTCAGCCGGTCGCGTGCAATCGGTTGCCGTGAAACTGGTGGTGGAGCGTGAGCGTGAGATTCGTGCATTCAACCCGGAAGAGTACTGGGAAGTGCACGCTGATCTTGGCACCGCCAAGGGTTCGACCGTACGTTTCGAAGTGGCGCGCGAGAAGGGTGAAGCCTTCAAACCGCTGAACGAAGCTCAGGCCACAGCCGCGCTGGAGAAGCTCAAGTCCTCCAGCTACAGCATCGTCAAGCGCGAAGACAAACCGACCAGCAGCAAGCCGTCGGCGCCGTTCATCACCTCCACCCTGCAGCAGGCCGCGAGCAACCGCCTGGGCTTCGGCGTGAAGAAAACCATGATGATGGCCCAGCGTCTGTACGAAGCCGGCTACATCACTTATATGCGTACCGACTCGACCAACCTCTCGGCTGATGCCGTGGCGATGGCGCGTACCTATATCGAGGACGAGTTCGGCAAGAAGTACCTGCCGGAAACACCGAACGTCTACAGCAGCAAGGAAGGCGCACAAGAGGCTCACGAAGCGATTCGTCCTTCCGATGCCAATACCACGCCAAGCAAGCTTGCAGGCATGGAGCGCGATGCTGAGCGCCTCTACGAGTTGATCTGGCGCCAGTTCCTCGCTTGCCAGATGCTGCCGGCGCAATATCTGTCGACCACCGTCAGCGTTGCCGCTGGCGACTTCGAGCTGCGTGCCAAAGGCCGCATCCTCAAGTTCGACGGTTACACCCGCGTTCTGCCGCAAATCACCAAGCCTGGCGATGACGATGTTCTGCCGGACATGGCGCAGGGCGATGCGATGAAGCTGATCAAGCTCGATCCGTCGCAGCATTTCACCAAGCCGCCGGCCCGTTACTCGGAAGCCAGCCTGGTCAAGGAAATGGAAAAACGCGGCATCGGTCGTCCTTCGACTTACGCAGCGATCATTTCGACCATTCAGGATCGCGGCTACGTGACCCTGCACAACCGTCGTTTCTACTCGGAAAAGATGGGCGATATCGTCACCGAGCGTCTGTCGGAGAGCTTCTCGAACCTCATGGACTACGGCTTCACCGCCGGCATGGAAGAGAACCTCGATGATGTGGCTCAGGGCGAGCGCGACTGGAAAAACGTGCTGGACGAGTTCTACGGCGACTTCAAGAAGAAGCTCGAAGTGGCCGAGAACCCGGAAAGCGGCATGCGTGCCAACCAGCCGGTCATGACTGACATTCCGTGCACCACGTGCGGTCGTCCGATGCAGATCCGTACGGCATCGACCGGCGTGTTCCTCGGTTGCTCGGGCTACAGCCTGCCGCCAAAAGAGCGCTGCAAGGCCACCGTCAACCTGGTGCCGGGCGACGAGATCGCTGCGGACGACGAGGGCGAGTCGGAGTCGCTGGTGCTGCGCGGCAAGCATCGCTGCCCGATCTGCAGCACCGCGATGGACGCCTACCTGCTCGACGAGAAGCGCAAACTGCACATCTGCGGTAACAACCCGGATTGTGCCGGCTATGAAATCGAAGAGGGCAACTACCGCATCAAGGGCTACGAAGGTCCGAGCCTGGAATGCGACAAGTGCGGCAGCGAGATGCAGCTCAAGACCGGCCGTTTCGGCAAGTTCTTCGGCTGCACCAACCCGACCTGCAAGAACACCCGCAAACTGCTGAAGAGTGGTGACGCGGCGCCGCCGAAGATGGACCCGGTGAAGATGCCTGAGCTGAAATGTGAAAAGGTCAACGACACCTACATTCTGCGCGACGGTGCTTCCGGTCTGTTCCTGGCGGCCAGCCAGTTCCCGAAAAACCGCGAGACTCGTGCTCCGCTGGTGATCGAGATTCTGCCGCACAAGGATGAGATCGATCCGAAGTACCACTTCCTCTGCGAAGCACCGCAGAAGGATCCTGATGGTCTGCCGGCAGTAATCCGTTACAGCCGCAAGACCAAGGAGCAATATGTGCAGACCGAGGTCGACGGCAAGCCTACCGGCTGGAAGGCTTACTACGACGGTGGCAAGTGGACTGTTGAAGACAAGCGCACAAAAGCCAAGGCTGAGTAAGCGCTAGCCTGATCCACAAAAGGCCGCATGATGACTCTCGGGTTTTCATGTGGCCTTTTTGTTTTGTGCTTGCGGTGGGATCGGCTGATCCATGACACTGTCCGGCCTGTGTGACGCAATTATTTCGCTGTGGAGACTGCCGGCATGGCGCACGAACTCTATACCCGCACCAATCAGAAGATCTATTTCGCCGGCCTGTCGCTGGAGGCTCTGGCTCGCGCCGAAGAGGGGCGGGCGATGAATTCGTTGGCGCTGATTCAGGCTGGCCGTGAATCAGCATTGTTTCACCTCTATGGCGCGCTTCTGGGACTGTGTCACGAGATCGCCGGTTTCTATCGTCTGCCTCAGGCCAATGCATCGCGAGCCGAAGCGTTGCTGACTCGCGAAGTCCTGGAATCGATTGCGATCCCGGAACTGGCCGAGATGGTTGAGCTGGCTGGTAACCCTGAAACCTGGCTGGCGAAATTGCTGGCGGCGCACTCAGCGTTGTTTCAGCCGCCACGGGTGCCCCACAAGCCCAAGGGTGATGTGACACAGCCATTGATTCAGGCCATTAATCTCGATGAAGAAGAGGCGCCGCAGGAGTTGAGTCGGGAAGAGCTGGAGAGCTGGCGGCAGAATCTCAAGGGCCTGGCAATCCGCTTTCGCGAAGGCTTGAACGAATGCTGAGGACAATTGACACGGTGGCAATCTGAAACATGCTGCTGGTCAAGATCCCGAGCGAAGCCCGAATGATGTCTATATAATCCCTGCCTTTCGTGGAGAACAGACCTATATGCCAACGTCCTTTCTAGAAATTGTCGAGTTACCAGACGGCCGAATCGAACTGCGCAGGGCTGAGGACGAGGGTTCTCTGGTGACGCTGGATTTCTCCGAGGATGCCAAAGCATTCCTGCAAGGCCAGCATGTGGAAATCGCGAAAGCGATGTTGAGCGTCGGCGTACAGATGGCCGGCCGTATGGTCGAAGGCGAATTTGATAAGGAAGAAGGGCCGCGGGTTCTTCACTGAGATCCGCCTGTCGGCGCTTGCCGCTGCAACATCAGATCGGCTTCTCTGTCCCTGGAGAAGCCCTGCGCTTCACACAGCGCGCGTTACAAGTGAATCAACCCAATCGAATGTTCAGGCTCTGAGCGTCGCCCGTGCGGGCTGCGCTGATCAGTTGTTGCCGTGAACTTGTGTTCAGCGGATTGAGCCAGGTTACCACCGTATGGCTACGACCCAGGCGCAGTGCTTCGCAGGCCAGTTGCTGAGCGCTTTGCGCACCACGAGGTTGCAGTAGCAGAATGCGTTCACGGTTCAGGCCGGCCTCTCGCAGCCAGATCTGGGTCAGGCTGGCTGGAGGGGCGATCAGCGTCAGCCAGCGTGCATCCTGATCCTCGCTCAGTTCGCGAAGGATCGGGGCCAGCAGGTTCAGGCAGTTCCCGGTCGCACCGCGCAGTGACAGCTCACTGAATACTTCCGGTTCGGCAATCCATGGGCGCTCGACCACATCTTTCAGGATCGGTGCCATCGGTTGTGCCAGAAACGCTTCGAATAGAGGCAGTTGTGTTTGCTGGGGTGTGTGTGGGAACTGCATAAAGCCTCCTTTAGCGGCGGATTACGCCGACACTCAAGCCTTCGATCACCAGTTCCTGATCTTTCAGGTCGACTTCGATAGGGGCGAACTCAGGGTTTTCGGCAATCAACCAGACTTTGCTGCCTTCGCGCTTGAAGCGCTTGACCGTCACTTCATCGCCGATCCGTGCAACCACCACCTGGCCATTGCGTGCTTCGCGGGTGGTGTGAACCGCCAGCAGGTCACCGTCGAAAATGCCGATGTCCTTCATGCTCATGCCGTGTACGCGCAACAGGTAATCGGCCCGTGGGTGAAAGAACGCAGGATTGATGTTGCAGGACTCTTCGATGTGCTGCTGGGCGAGGATCGGTGCGCCGGCAGCGACCCGGCCAATGATCGGCAGGGTAGAGTCGTCAGCCTTGGCTTCGAAACCGGGGATGCGAATGCCGCGGGAGGCGCCCGGGGTCATCTCGATAGCGCCTTTGCGGGCCAGGGCCTTGAGGTGTTCTTCCGCCGCATTGGGCGACTTGAAACCCAGTTCCTGAGCGATTTCCGCGCGGGTTGGCGGGTAGCCGTTGTCTTCGAGGCAGCGTTTGATAAAGGCCAGAATCTCGGCTTGGCGTGGCGTCAGCTTTAGCATATTGATCGCTCTGTCTTTTTATACAGTGACTGGGATTATATACAGTGAAGCGGTCTTGGCAATGCCCGTTTTTTGCAGCCCGCCGGACGGTCGGTTCCCGTGCTTATTAATGCGCCGGTCGAGTGTGGTTAAATAGCTGACCGACCATTCCCAAAACGAACTGGCAGGCTTGACAAGGCACAGGCTGAAACGTATGTTTCAAACAAGTGTTTGTCAGGCGGAGTAGCCATGGCCCAGTCGGAAACCGTTGAACGCATTCTTGATGCTGCCGAGCAGTTGTTCGCGGAGAAAGGTTTCGCTGAAACCTCATTGCGTTTGATCACCAGCAAGGCCGGGGTAAACCTGGCGGCGGTGAATTATCATTTCGGCTCCAAGAAAGCGCTGATCCAGGCGGTTTTCTCGCGCTTCCTCGGGCCGTTCTGCATCAGCCTCGATAAAGAGCTGGAGCGTCGCCAGGCCAAGCCTGAAAACAAGCCGACCCTTGAAGAGTTGCTGGAAATCCTCGTCGAGCAAGCGCTCGTGGTGCAGCCACGCAGCGGTAACGACCTGTCGATCTTCATGCGTTTGCTCGGTTTGGCGTTCAGCCAGAGCCAGGGTCACCTGCGTCGTTATCTGGAAGACATGTACGGTAAGGTGTTCCGCCGCTACATGCTGTTGGTCAACGAAGCGGCTCCGCGCATCCCGCCAATCGAGCTGTTCTGGCGCGTGCACTTCATGCTCGGCGCTGCGGCGTTCAGCATGTCCGGGATCAAGGCCTTGCGCGCGATTGCCGAGACCGACTTCGGCGTCAACACCTCGATCGAACAAGTGATGCGTCTGATGGTGCCGTTCCTTGCCGCCGGCATGCGTGCCGAAACCGGTGTCACCGACCCCGCGATGGCGACTGCGCAGCTTCGCCCGCGCAGCAAATCGACTCCGGTGGCCGCCAAGGTTTAACCGCACACGGGTGGGCGCGGCTGCTTGTATCCGCTAAGCTAGCCGCCCATGCCGACTTTCGTTCTGAACCCGATCTCCATAGAAATTATTGGCCTGCCGAGCCCTGCTCACGGTAGCGATTTCTGGCGGATCGGGTTTTTCGTTTTCAAGGAATCTCTATGACTGCTGGCCTGCAAGGCTCGTTGATGGTGGACGTCGCCGGTACTTGGCTGACGGCCGAAGATCGCCAATTGTTGCGCCAGCCCGAAGTGGGCGGCCTGATCATTTTCGCGCGCAACATCGAGCACCCGCGCCAAGTGCGCGAGCTGAGTGCTGCGATCCGCGCCATTCGCCCGGATCTGCTGCTGGCGGTCGACCAGGAGGGCGGCCGGGTGCAGCGTCTGCGTCAGGGCTTCGTGCGCCTGCCCGCGATGCGTGCCATCGCCGACAACCCGAACGCCGAATACCTCGCCGAACAATGCGGCTGGGTCATGGCCACCGAAGTGTTGGCGGTCGGCCTCGACCTGAGTTTCGCCCCGGTGCTGGATCTGGATTACCAGCGCAGCGCCGTGGTCGGCACTCGTTCGTTCGAAGGGGATCCCGAGCGCGCAGCGTTGCTCGCCGGCGCCTTCATCCGCGGCATGAACAGCGCGGGCATGGCCGCTACCGGCAAGCATTTCCCCGGTCACGGTTGGGCCGAAGCCGACTCCCACGTCGCGATCCCGAATGACGAGCGCAGTCTCGACGAGATCCGCGCCAACGACCTCGTACCGTTCGCCAGACTCAGCAAGCAACTCGCTGCGGTCATGCCGGCGCACGTCATCTATCCGCAAGTCGATTCGCAGCCGGCCGGGTTCTCCCGTCGCTGGTTGCAGGACATCCTGCGCGGCGAGTTGCAGTTTGACGGCGTGATCTTCAGCGACGACCTTTCGATGGCCGGCGCCCACGTGGTCGGCGACGCTGCCAGCCGGATCGAAGCCGCGTTGACTGCCGGTTGCGACATGGGCCTGGTGTGCAATGACCGCGCTGCGGCCGAACTGGCCCTGAGTGCTGCGCAACGGATGAAGGTCAAACCGTCCGCACGCATTGCGCGGATGCGCGGGCAGGCGTTCGCCAGTACCGATTACCGCCAGGATCCGCGCTGGCTCACCGCCATCGGCGCGCTCAAAGACGCTCAACTGATCGATTAAGGATTTTTGCTATGACGGTTTACGCAATCATCGGTGGCACCGGCCTGACCCAGCTCGAAGGCCTGAGCATTCGTCAGTCGTTGGCGGTGGATACGCCTTACGGTTCGCCGTCGGCTGAAGTGCAGATCGGGGAATATGCCGGCAAGGAAGTGCTGTTCCTCGCCCGTCACGGCCATCCCCATCGTTTCCCGCCGCACAAGGTCAACTACCGCGCCAACCTGTGGGCGCTGAAGCAGGCCGGCGCCGAGGCGATCATCGCGGTCAACGCGGTGGGCGGGATCCATCCGGCCATGGGCACCGGGCATTTCTGTGTGCCACACCAGATCGTCGATTACACCAGCGGTCGCGAACACACGTTTTTCGCCGATGATCTGGAGCACGTCACCCATATCGATTTCAGCTTCCCTTACAGTGAGCCGCTGCGTCAGCAATTGATCGTCGCGCTGGCTGCCGAAGGCTGCGAATACAGCGATCAGGGCGTGTACGCCTGCACCCAGGGCCCGCGTCTGGAAACCGTGGCCGAGATCGTGCGTCTGGAGCGTGACGGTTGCGACATCGTCGGCATGACCGGCATGCCGGAAGCGGCATTGGCTCGTGAGCTGGATCTGGATTACGCCTGCCTGTCGCTGGTGGTGAATCCGGCGGCGGGCAAGACCACGGCGGTGATCACCATGGCCGAGATCGAGCAGGCGCTGCATGACGGGATGGGCAAGGTGAAATCGACGTTGGCGCGGGTGTTGGCCAGCTAAGGACTGTCCATGAGCAGTTTCATCGAGCGGCTTAAAGGGCTGGCATGGACTCACGCATTCAGTAGCAAGGCGTTGGCCAAGGCCCGCGCTTATGCTGCCGATGATCGGGTAGAGATCATCGAGATCGATGACAGGAAAATCGAGGCGTTCTGCGTCGGTTCGGAAACACAGGCGTATGAACAAAGCATCTACCTGTCCGATGATCGCCTGGGATCGGTTAATTTGCGTTGCTTATGCACCTGCCCCGTCGCGATTGATTGCAAGCACTGCGCGGCGGTGCTCTATCACCTACAGGGCATTGACGACGATACGTCCGAAGGTGACGCACAGATCCCCTTGGGTCGGGCGCTGGAGCATTGGCTTTCGACAGTCCCCGTCCCGGCCAGGCCCGTCGACGAAGGGGCGCAAACCGCGGGCACGCGCCTGTTTTACAAACTCAAACCCACGTCTGCGAACGGCAAGTGGTTGCTTGATATTTTCAAGGTCTATCAGCTCAAGAGCGGCGAGTTACGCGAAGTAAAACCGATGTATTCGCTGTCGGACATGCTCATGCGTCAGCCCGGTTATCTGTCCGACCTGGATCTGCGCGTTGCCAGGCTGTTGGTCGCCATGCATTCCCATCACGCCTATTACAGCGGCTATCCGCTGGAAGGCAGCAGTGGCGCGGAACTGCTGGAAATGCTCCTGCGCACCTCGCGCCTGTTCCTCGACTTCGAAAACTTGCAGCCACTGACGCCGGGCGCGAAACGCATGGGTCTGTTCTCTTGGGCCGAGCAGGCCGATGGTGGGTTCCGCGCCCAGTGGAGCAGTGCCGAGGCTGCGCAGGAAACCGTGCTGGCGCTGGAGCCGCTTTATTACATCGATCGTGAGCAGCGACAGGTTGGCCCTCTGTTCAGTGAGTTGGAAGAAAAACTGGCCTGCCATTTGACCCTCGCCCCAGACATCCCGGCGCGTCAGGCGATGCAGTTCAGCCATCGCATGAGCGCGATGACCAAAATCCCGCCGCCGCACAAGCTCACCGAACGAATCATCGATGACGTGCTTCCGCAGCCGCAACTGACCTTGGTCAGCGGCCGGGAGCGTTCGCGCTGGGAATACGTTCTGGAGCACCGCGCCGCTCTGGTGTTTACCTACAACGGTCATCCGGCGGTGGATCGTAATCCGGAAGTGATGATCCTCAATGGCACTGAAACCCAGCGCATTCGACGCCAGCCTGCGATGGAAAAGAAGCTGCGCCAGAGCCTGCAAAAGCTCGGCTTCAAAAAAGCCACGCGCAAGAGCGCTATGGATCGTCTCGGCGAGATGTTCACCTTGCCGGATGATTCCGCCTGGCTCGGATTCATGCATGAAGGGCTTGCCACACTGCGCGCCGCGGACTGGGAAATCGAAATCAGTCCCGGCTTCCATTTCGATGTGCAGCCGGTCGAACACTGGTACGCGGAGGTCGAAGAAGAGGCCGGGCATCAATGGTTTGATCTGCAACTGGGCATCGTCGTCAATGGCGAGCGCTACAGCTTGTTGCCGATCCTTCTGCATCTGTTGCGCACCCAGCCACGTTTGCTCGACCCGGCGAATCTGGCGCAACGCAGCGACGACGAAAAACTCCTGATCGAACTCAAGCCCAGCGGTTTTGGCGACCCGGCAGGCGCCAAGGTGGCGTTGCCGCTGAGTCGGGTCAAACCGCTGATGGCGACGCTGGGCGAGCTGTACCTGGGCGGACATCAGGGCGATGCGCTGCGCTTGACTGCTCCAGACGCCGCGCGCCTGAGTATGCTCGATGGCATGCCACTGGAATGGCAGGGCGGCGAACGCCTGCGCACTTTTGCCAAGCGGCTGCACAATTCCAGTCACACCCATATTGGTGCGCCGGCCGGCCTTAATGCGCAACTGCGCCCATATCAGCTCGAAGGCCTTGGCTGGATGCAGACTCTGCGGGAGCTGGAGGTCGGCGGCATTCTTGGCGATGACATGGGCTTGGGCAAAACCCTGCAGACCCTGGCGCATCTGCTCACGGAAAAGCACGCTGGTCGCCTCGATTGCCCGGCACTGGCGGTGATGCCGACCAGCCTGATTCCCAACTGGCTCGACGAGGCCCAGCGCTTCACGCCTCAGTTGAAGGTCCTGGCGCTGCATGGGGCCGGGCGGCAAAAAGACTTCGCCAATCTCGCCGAATACGACTTGGTGCTGACCACTTACGCCTTGCTGCCCAGGGATCTTGAAACGTTGCGGCCGCAGTCGTGGAGCGTGCTGATTCTCGACGAAGCGCAGAACATCAAGAACCCGCTGAGCAAAGCGGCGCAGGCCGCACGTGACTTGCAGGCCCGTCAGCGCTTGTGTCTGAGCGGCACGCCACTGGAAAACCATCTCGGCGAGCTGTGGTCGCAGTTTCATTTCCTCATGCCTGGCTGGCTGGGCGACAGCAAATCCTTCAACCGCGATTACCGCACACCGATCGAGAAGCATGGCAATGTCCAGCGCATGCAGCACCTGACGGCGCGCATCAAGCCGTTTCTGCTGCGTCGCAAGAAAGATCAGGTCGCCACTGAGCTGCCGCCGAAAACCGAAATCATCCATTGGGTTGAACTCAGCGACGGCCAGCGCGACGTCTATGAAACGGTGCGCGTGGCGATGGACAAAAAAGTGCGCGATGAAATTGCCCGCAGCGGTGTGGCGCGCAGTCAAATCATCATTCTTGATGCCTTGCTCAAGCTGCGTCAGGTCTGCTGCGATCTGCGCTTGATCAACATGCCTCTCACGGCGAAGGCATTGCGCTCGGGCAGCGGCAAGCTGATCAGCCTGATGGAGATGCTCGAAGAGTTGCTCGGCGAAGGTCGGCGCATCCTGCTGTTCTCCCAGTTCACCTCGATGCTGGCGCTGATCGAGCAGGAGTTGCAGCAGCGCGCTATCGGTTATTCGTTGCTGACTGGCGACACCACCGACCGGCGCACGCCAGTCAAGAATTTCCAGGGCGGCAAGGTGCCGTTGTTCCTCATCAGCCTCAAGGCTGGCGGTACCGGTCTGAACCTGACGGCTGCGGACACGGTGATCCACTTCGACCCGTGGTGGAACCCGGCAGTGGAGAATCAGGCAACTGATCGCGCTTATCGTATCGGGCAGAACAATCCGGTGTTTGTTTACAAGTTGATTGCCAAAGGTACCGTGGAGGAAAAAATCCAGGCGCTGCAGCAGGAGAAGGCTGCGCTGGCCGGGGCGGTGCTTGAAGGTGGTACGACGGGTGGATTCAAACTGGAACAGAGTGATATCGAAGCGCTGTTTGCGCCGTTGCCCGCTTCCAGGCAGTAAGCTTCAGTTTGAACCTTCAACTGAGGTGATCCGTTCGCGAGCAGGCTCGCTCCCACAAGGGGAAATGCGATCCAACTGCGGGAGCGGGCTTGCTCGCGAAAGCTATCTAGCAAACACTGCAAATCTCAGCGCTTGTCGAGCTTATCCGGCAACGGCGCAAACAGCGCTTCAATATCATCGCTCTGCAACTTCCAGTCCCCGGCCTTGCGCCCATCCAGCACGCCCGCTGCCAAGTCAGACTTTTCCTTCTGCAGGTGCTGAATCTTCTCTTCCACTGTGCCCCGGGCAATCATCTTGTAGACGAACACCGGTTTTTCCTGACCGATTCGATAGGCGCGGTCGGTTGCCTGGTTCTCGGTCGCCGGGTTCCACCACGGATCGTAATGGATCACCGTATCCGCTTCGGTCAGGTTCAAGCCGACGCCGCCGGCCTTCAGGCTGATCAGAAAAATCTGACGCTTGCCGCTCTGGAATTCCTTCACCGGCGTGCGCCGATCGCGGGTCTGGCCAGTCAACAAGGCGTAGGCAACGTTGCGTTTCTTCAGTTCGTCCTCGATCAGTGACAGCATCGAGGTGAACTGCGAGAACAATAGAATCCGCCGACCTTCTTCGAACAACTCTTCGAGCATTTCCATCAGGCTGTCGAGCTTGCCCGAGCTGCTGCCACGGGCGGGCAGGGTGGCGTCGTTGACCAGGCGCAGATCGCAGCAGACCTGACGCAGCTTGAGCAGGGCTTCAAGAATGATGATCTGGCTACGCGCCACGCCTTTGCGAGTGATCTCGTCGCGGACTTTCTTGTCCATCGCCAGGCGCATGGTTTCGTACACGTCGCGCTGCGCCTCATTGAGATCGACCCAGTGGATGATCTCGGTTTTGGGCGGCAGTTCGGTGGCCACCTGTTCCTTGGTGCGGCGCAGCAGAAACGGTTTTATCCGCCCATTGAGGTGCTGCAGCCTGACTTCGCTGGCGCGCTTTTCGATCGGCACGCGGTAGTCGGCATTGAAGCTTTTGACATCGCCCAACCAGCCCGGCAGCAAAAAGTGGAACAACGACCACAACTCGCCGAGGTGGTTTTCCAGCGGTGTGCCACTCAGGCACAGGCGCTGGCGCGCGTTGAGTTCGCGAGCGGCCTGCGCGGCCTTGCTGTTAGGGTTCTTGATGTACTGCGCTTCGTCGAGCACCAGAACGTGCAGCGGCTGTTGTGCCAGCCGTTCGACGTCCTTGGGCAGCAGTGCATAGGTGGTCAGGATCAGGTCGAAGTCGGCCAGATGCTCGAAATGCTTTTTGCGGCCGGCACCGTACAGCGCGACCACTTTCAGTTGCGGCGTGAAGTGCGCGGCTTCGTCGAGCCAGTTCGGGATCAGGCTGGTGGGCATCACCACCATGCACGGTCGATCCAGACGCCCGGCGTTTTTCTCACTGAGAATATGCGCCAGGGTCTGTAAGGTTTTACCCAGACCCATGTCGTCCGCCAGAATCCCGCCGACCTCAAGCTGACGCAGGGACTGCATCCAGCTCAAGCCTTCGAGCTGATAGGGACGCAACGTCGCGTTCAAGCCTTCCGGCGCTTTCGCGCTGTAGTCGCGGATGTCGCGCAGGCGTTGGGCGAAACTTCGAATCTGTTCGCCGCCCTCCCACAGCAGGGGAATGCCTTCCAGCGAGTTGAGGCGTGTGGCATCGGCCTTACTCAGGCGCAGGGTGGTTTCGCCCGGCTCCTGCAGGTAGAACTCGCCCAGCGTTGCCAGTACCGGTTTTAGTCGGCCAAGGGGCAGCGCCACTTGCAGCGGCCCGTGCTCACTGTTGCGTTGCGGCACATTGACCAGTATCAGCTCGTCATCGCGGCGCCGCGCCAGGCGTTCCGGGTTGAGGATTTCCGTGTGCGAGCGCATCAGGTTGAGCAGGATCGGCAGCAGGCTCAGGCGTTCACCATTGACGATGATCCCCAATTCCAGATCGAACCAGTCGCGCTCCGGCGCCTGTTCGACGGTGGCGTACCAGTCGTCGACGGCGGTCAGGTCGAAACCGAATTCCTCGTCGATCTGCAATTCCCAACCTTGGGTGCGCAGCTTCGGCAGTTCGTTGAGGGTAAACGTCAGCCAGGCGCTGTCGTTGACCATCTCGTACAGCTCGCCGGCGCTTTCCGGCAGCGCTTTGCTCTGGCGCGTGGCGATACGGAAGCCGAGGATTCTTAACTGTTCGCGGTAGGACTGTTCCACTTCCGGATGGCGTTTTATCCGCAGGGTCTGGGTTTCCTGGCGAATCAAAATATCGCTGTTTTTCTGCCCGCTGACGTACTCATCCAGATAGCTGAACGACAGCGCCGCCCGATGCTGGATGTAGCGCTGCATCTTGCCGTTGCGCGGCTCGAACGCGCTGAACTCGACGCTGGCCAGCCACAGGCGCGGCAGCGGTTGCACGTTGTCCACCAGCACTTGCGGCGGCGCCTTGGGGCTGCGGTTTTCCAGAACAGCCTGGAGTTTTTCCAGCAGTTCGGCGTCTTTGGCGGCGGCAGGGTATTCGAGGGTTTCCTGCACTTGCAGGAGTACTGCGGCGCAGTGTTTGCAGTTATTGCGCACCGGGCAGGTGCAGGTGGCGTCAACCAGCAACAGGGTGTCTTTGGCTGACTCGCGCAAGTGAATGGTCTGACGGTAGACGTTACCGCCAGAGCCTTCGCAACTGGCGGTGATGGTCGCATCGCCCACCTGCGCGATGCGTACCCGGTTCTCCAGGGCGTAGCGGCGGCCACGCTCCAGGCTCTGTTCCTTGAATCGGCTGACCCAGGAGGGTGCCAACGGTTTACTCAGGGGCGGGGACATAAGGACTTCGATCAGTCCGGAATCGCTTCAGGGGCTTGCCGAGGGGCGGGCGCCGTCAGGGACGTGATCTTGATCAGCAGCGCCAGGTGGCCGTTGTCGAGATAGTTGAGCTGGCCGTTTTTGGTGTGGCTGTCCTGTTTCAGGTGTTCGCTGGCAGTGACCATGCCGTTGGCGTCGATCTGGTTGACCCAGAAGTCGGCGTTCACGTCGGTAAAGCGTCCGAGTTTCATTTCCAGCGTGCCCTCGATCGGGAACTGGCCGAACTGTTCCTTGCCGTCGCTGACGGCCACCTTGGTCGGCGCTTCGCCGAGGGTCTGCTGCCAGGCCTTGTGCATCAGCACACTGTAATCACCGCTGGCGGTGAGTTTGCTGGCAACGTCGCCGAGCGCAGGTGTGCGCAGGCTGTCATCACCCAGGCGTTGAGCGCCGGCGGCCCAGTCTTCCGGGGCGGCGCGGCTGACGATAGCCGGCACGGCGTTCTGGCGCACCAGAATCATTTCGACCTGATACAGGTCATCGGCGAAAACCGAAGGGGCTACCAAGGCAAGTAGCAAAGTCAGTGAGCGAAACAGGCGCATGCGGCGTCCTTCAAACAGTTTTCGGGAGGAGGCGCTCGAACAGCGCCTCTACAGTATTAAAGCGCTCTTCCGGGCGTTCCATCGGCACCTGGAACTTGAACATCGTGGCGCCTTCGAATTTGTAGCGTTTTGGCTGAGTCTGGATCAGTTTGATCAAGGTCATCGGGTCGACCGGCGTCTGCGCGGCGAACTCGATGCGTCCACCCTGCGGGCCACCGTCGACTTTCTTGATGCCCAGCTGTTCGGCCTGCAACTTCAGCGCAGTGATGCGCACCAGATTCTTGGTCGGCTCCGGCAGCAGGCCGAAACGATCGATCATCTCCACTTGCAGATCCTTCAGGCCTTCCTCGTCGGTGGCCGAAGCGATGCGCTTGTACAGAATCAGGCGGGCGTGAACGTCCGGCAGATAGTCTTCCGGAATCAGCGCAGGCACGCGCAGGTTGACCTCCGGGCCACCGCCGAGCGGTTGATCGAGATTCGGTTGCTCGCCCTTGCGGATCGACTTCACCGCGCGCTCGAGCATTTCCATGTACAGCGTGAAGCCCACGGCCTGAATCTGCCCACTCTGGCCGTCGCCCAGCAGTTCGCCGGCGCCACGGATTTCCAGGTCGTTGGTCGCCAGCACGAAACCGGCGCCCAGATCCTGGGTGTTGGCAATCGCTTCCAGACGCTTTTCCGCGTCCGAAGTGATTTGCTGGCGCGGCGGGGTTAGCAGGTATGCGTAAGCCTGGTGGTGACTGCGGCCGACGCGTCCGCGCAACTGGTGCAATTGCGCCAGACCGAACTTGTCGGCGCGCTCGATGATGATGGTGTTGGCGCTCGGCACGTCGATGCCGGTCTCGATGATGGTCGAGGCAATCAGCACGTTGAAGCGCTTGTGATAGAAGTCGCTCATCACCTGTTCGAGTTCGCGTTCACGCATCTGTCCGTGGCCGATGCCGATCCGCGCTTCCGGCACCAGTTCGGCGAGATCCGCCGCGCACTTCTCGATTGTTTTGACGTCGTTGTGCAGGTAGTAAACCTGACCACCGCGCAGCAGTTCACGCAGCAGGGCCTCTTTGACCGTGCTCTTGTTCTGCTCCATGACGAAGGTGCGCACCGACAGGCGGCGCGCCGGCGGCGTGGCGATGATCGACAGATCACGCATGCCCGACACCGCCATGTTCAGCGTGCGCGGAATCGGCGTGGCGGTCAGGGTGAGAATGTCGACTTCGCTGCGCAGGGCCTTGAGCTGTTCTTTCTGCCGCACACCGAAACGGTGTTCTTCGTCGATGATCACCAGACCCAGGTTTTTGATCTTCACATCGTCGGACAGCAGCTTGTGCGTGCCGATGACGATGTCGATCTTGCCTTCCGCCAGATCGGCGATCGCCGCGTTGACTTCCTTGGCCGATTTGAAGCGGCTCATCACTTCCACGGTCACCGGCCAGTCGGCGAAGCGGTCGCGGAAGCTGTTGTAATGTTGCTGGGCGAGCAGGGTGGTCGGCACCAGAATCGCCACCTGACGCCCGCCGTGCACGGCGATGAACGCGGCGCGCATCGCCACTTCGGTCTTGCCGAAACCGACGTCGCCGCAGACCAGACGATCCATCGGCTTTGGCGCGAGCATGTCTTCGCGCACCGCTTCGATGGTCGCTTGCTGGTCCGGGGTTTCTTCGAACGGGAAACCGGCGCTGAAGGTCGCGTAATCGGCTTTCGGGTCGGCAAACGCGTAGCCTTCGCGGGCGGCACGACGGGCATAGATGTCGAGCAATTCAGCAGCGACATCGCGCACCTGTTCGGCGGCCTTGCGCTTGGCTTTCTGCCAGGTCTCGGAGCCGAGGCGGTGCAGCGGCGCCAGTGAGTCATCGCTGCCGGTGTAACGCGCGATCAGGTGCAGGTTGGCCACTGGCACGTAGAGCTTGGCGTTCTCCGCATATTCCAGAGTGAGGAATTCTGCAGCCTGGTTGTCGATTTCCAGAATCGTCAGGCCCAGATAACGCCCTACACCGTGATCGATGTGCACCACCGGCGCGCCTTCGCGCAGTTCGGTAAGGTTTTTGATCACTGCATCGTTGTTGGCGTCGGCGCGTTTTTCCCGGCGACGACGCTGCATGACGCGCTGACCGAACAACGGGCTCTCCGCCACCAGCGCCAGCGCCGGCTCATCGAGCATCAAGCCCTCGTCGAGCGGCGCGATGGTGATCGCCAGGCGATCCTTGCTCGAAACGAAGTCCGGCCAGCTGTCGACGGTTTTCGGCCGCAGCTTCAGGCGTTCCAGCAGCTCCAGCAGGACTTCACGCCGGCCCGCGGATTCGGCGGTGAACAGCACGCGTCCGGGGAATTCGTCGAGGAATGTCGAGAGCGCCGCCAGTGGTTGTGTGGCCTTGGCTTCGATCGCCAGGTTTGGCAGTGCCTGCGCCGGGAAGCGCTCGCGACCGGCACCGGATTCGACGTCCTGCTGACTGGCGACGACCCGTGGCCAGCTCTTGAGGCGGGCGAAGCAGTCTTCCACCGGCAGGAACAATTCCGCAGGCGGCAATAGAGGGCGCGATGGATCGACGCGGCGCTCTTCGTAGCGATTGCGCACGTCGTTCCAGAAATTTTCTGCCGCTTGTTCGATACCCGGCAGCGAGAACACTTGAGTGTCCTGCGGCAGGTAATCGAACAGTGTCGAGGTTTCGTCGAAGAACAGCGGCAGGTAGTACTCGATACCGGCTGGGGTGATGCCGCTGCTCAAGTCCTGGAAGATCGGGCAGCGTCGGAAGTCGACATCGAAACGCTCGCGAAAGCGCGCCTTGAAGCGGGTGACCGCATCTTTCTGCAGCGGGAACTCTCGGGCCGGCAGCAGCTTGACCGAATCGACCTTGTCGATGGAGCGCTGGTTTTCCGGATCGAAGGTGCGCAGGGTTTCGATTTCGTCGTCGAACAGGTCGATGCGATAGGGCAGTTTGCTGCCCATCGGGAACAGGTCGATCAGCGCGCCGCGTACGGTGAACTCGCCGTGCTCGTAGACCGTATCGACGTAGCGATAGCCGCTGGCCTCAAGGCGCGAGCGCATCTGTTCGACATCGAGCTTCTGCCCGACATCCAGCACCAGACTGCTGCCGAGCAGGAACTTGGTCGGCGCCAGGCGGTGCAGGGCGGTGGTGATCGGCACCACCAGCACGCCGTGCGCCAGCTCCGGCAGTCTATAAAGGCTGGCAATGCGCTGGGAAATGATGTCCTGGTGCGGCGAGAACAGATCGTACGGCAGGGTTTCCCAGTCGGGGAAATGCAGCACGGGCAAATCCGGGGCGAAGAAACTCAGCTCCTGTTCCAGCCGTTCGGCACTCTGGCTGTCGGCGGTCAGTAGCAGGGTGAAGCGCTTGGCAGCGCTGGCAGCCTCGGCAATCGCCAGGCTGAGGGCAGCACCGGGCAGGTTGCCCCAATGCTGTTTACCTGCCGCGGCAGGGAGAAGCGGTAGACGCAGAACGGGCACGGAAGGTTGAGCTCCAGGCTTTGCGACAAAGTCGGTAATTGTAGCGGCGTCCGGTGCCGGCTGTCAGTTGCAGACTGCGTCTATCTTCGCGGTTTGCGCAAAATGTAGTGGTAACCATAAAAACGAGCACTTTTTTAGTGGTTATGTAGTGTCGAAATCGACTGGTGTTACGGAGGGTTACAGACATCGTCTAACAGTCGTCGAAAAATTGACTGCGCTGGAAGCCCCGGTTTTACTGGGCTGGCGCGGGGCGTAATTTTTTTGAACGGAATTTTGTTACCGATTGCGCGACAAGCGCGCATTGCTACAAGAGGTTCTCGGCGGCATAATGTAGCCCCTTTTTTCTGCCCCTACATGTGGAAGGTTCCCGTGACTCAGAAGCCCGACCAGTGTCTTGGTGAATGGATCGACCGTGAAGCACTCGCAGAAGCGATGATTCCGCTTATCGGTCAGCTCTACCGCAATAACAACGTGGTGAGCTCGATCTATGGCCGCAGCCTGATCAACCAGTCTGTCATCGCGATTCTCAAAGCTCACCGCTTTGCTCGCCACCGTTCCTCCGACGATAGCGAACTCTCCGTCCACGAAACATTCCCTCTGCTGAAAGCCATGAGCGAGCTCAAGCTCGGCGCGGCTTCGGTAGACCTGGGCAAGTTGGCGTTCAAATTCCGCAGCGAAGGCAATGGCCGCAGCGCCGAGCAGTTCGTGCGTGAAGAACTGGCTGACGTGGTTGGTCAGCAAAACGCTTCGGCCCGCAAAGGCACTGACGTTGTGCTGTACGGCTTCGGTCGTATCGGCCGTCTGCTGGCGCGCATCCTGATCGAGAAAACCGGTGGTGGCGACGGTCTGCGTCTGCGTGCCATCGTCGTGCGCAAAGGCGCCGAAAACGACCTGACCAAGCGCGCCAGCCTGCTGCGTCGCGATTCGGTACACGGTCCGTTCAACGGCACCATCGTCATCGACGAAGAAAACAACACCATCACCGCCAACGGTAACCTGATCCAGGTGATCTACGCGAAGAACCCGACCGAGGTGGATTACACCCAGTACGGCATCAAAGACGCGCTGCTGGTGGACAACACCGGTGTATGGCGCGACGCCGATGGCCTGGGTCAGCACCTGCAATGCCCGGGTGTCGCTCGCGTTGTTCTGACCGCGCCTGGCAAAGGCAAGCTGAAGAACATCGTTCACGGTATCAACCACAACGAAATCACCGCTGACGACAAGATCGTGTCCGCCGCTTCCTGCACCACCAACGCCATCGTGCCGGTGCTGAAGGCTGTGAACGACAAGTTCGGCATCATCAACGGTCACGTCGAAACCGTTCACTCGTACACCAACGACCAGAACCTGATCGACAACTTCCACAAGGGCGATCGCCGTGGCCGTTCCGCCGCGCTGAACATGGTCATCACCGAAACCGGTGCTGCCACCGCTGCTGCCAAGGCTCTGCCTGAGCTGGCCGGCAAGCTGACCGGTAACGCGATCCGCGTTCCGACGCCAAACGTGTCGATGGCCATTCTCAACCTGAACCTTGAGAAAGCCGCCAGCCGTGAAGAGATGAACGAGTACCTGCGCTACATGGCGCTGCACTCCGATCTGCACAAGCAAATCGACTTCGTCAACTCGCAGGAAGTGGTGTCCACTGACTTCGTGGGTTCGCGTCACGCCGGTGTGGTCGACGCTGAAGCGACCATCGTTCAGGACAACCGCGTTGTTCTGTACGTCTGGTACGACAACGAGTTCGGCTACAGCTGCCAGGTGGTTCGCGTGATGGAAGACATGGCCGGTGTAAACCCGCCAGCGTTCCCGCGCTAAGCCTTCGCTGCAAATGAAAACGCCCCGACTTAGGTCGGGGCGTTTTTTTATGCCTGCTGAATCTTTATTGCCTGTACCGGCCTCTTCGGGAGCAAGCCCCCTCCCACAGGTTTGGCGGTGTTCACACAATCATGTTGGCACCACCGGTCCTTGTGGGAGGGGGCTTGCTCCCGAAGGCGTTTTATCGGGCGCCACCTGCCACGGCCGCTTGCGCAGTCCGCAGTTCATGTTTGTTGCCACGGAACAGCACCAGCGTCGCAATCAACCCCAGTACCGCCGCACCGCTGAGCCAGATCCCCGGCGCAGCCTTGTTGTCCAGCACATGGATCAGATAAGTACAGGCTGCTGGCGTGAAGCCACCAAAGGTCGCCGTCGCCAGGCTATAGGCCAGCGAGAATCCGGTGGTGCGCACTTCCACCGGCATGATTTCGGTCAGAGCCACGACCATCGCGCCGTTGTACGAACCGTACAGGAACGACAGCCACAGTTCGACGATCAGCAGATGACTGAAACTCGGGTTCGCCACCAGCCACGACAGCGCTGGGTAGGCGGTCAGGATCGCCAGAATGGTCGCCGCCAGCAGTAGGGGTTTGCGCCCGATCTTGTCGGACACCGCGCCCATCACCGGCAGCCAGAAGAAGTTCGACAGACCGATGCACACGGTCACCAGCAGCGCGTCGAAATCCGACAGATGCAGTTCAGCCTTGCCGAAGGTCGGGGTGTAGGCGGTGATGAGGTAGAACGAAACCGTGGTCATCACCACCAGCGCCATGCCGGCGATGACGATGCCAAAGTTCTGACCGATTGAGCGGACGATTTCCCGCAGGGTAGGGCGATGTTTGCGCGCCTGGAATTCCGGGGTTTCCTCCAGCGAACGACGAATGACGAAGATCACCGGAACAATCATGCAGCCGATCAGGAACGGCACGCGCCAGCCCCAGTCACCCATCTGTTCCGGGCTCAGCCAGTGGTTGAGGCCAACACCGAGCAGGCCGGCAAACACCACCGCCGCCTGCTGGCTGGCGGACTGCCAACTGACGAAAAAGCCTTTGCGGCCCGGCGTAGCGATTTCCGCCAGATACACCGAAACACCGCCTAGCTCGACGCCGGCCGAGAAGCCTTGCAGCAAGCGACCGAACAGCACGATCAACGGCGCTGCGACACCCAGAGTGGCATAGCCCGGCACGCAGGCGATCAGGATCGTACCGGCGGCCATCAACGCAAGGGTAATGATCAGGCCCTGGCGACGACCGTGGCGGTCAATGTAGGCACCAAGGAAGATCGCGCCCAGCGGACGCATCAGGAAGCCGGCACCGAAGGTGGCCAGGGAAAGCATCAGGGAAGCGAAGGCGCTGTCGGCCGGGAAGAAGGTTTTGGCGATGGCCGTGGCGTAGAAGCCATAGACCATAAAGTCGAACATCTCGAGAAAATTGCCGCTGACAACGCGAAAAATCGCTTTGCCTTTGCCCGTGGTCGAGGACATTTTCAGTTACTCATTATTGGTTTCTTATGACGCGTTGCATCCGTTGGGGAGCGTGCGGGCCTTTGATCCATAATGGCTGGCGCGCTTTTATGGGGAGATGAAGAATTGTTCACTGGACGGTGGGTTTGGCTTGTGAGTGTGGCGGTTGTCCTCGCTGCCTGTGGCAACGGTGAGTCCATGGAAAGCTTTGGGGGGCCGACCATGGGCAGCACGTATTCGATCAAGTACGTGCGACACGCCGGTGTTGCCGAACCGGCGCAAGTTCGCCGGGAAGTGGAGGCTATCCTCGCGGAAGTGGATCGGCAGATGTCGACCTACCGCAATGACTCCGATATTGAACGCTTCAATGCCTTGCCAGCGAACAGCTGTCAGACCATGCCGGCTGCCGTGCTCGAATTGGTCCGTGTCGGCGAACAGCTGTCGGAGCAAAGCGAAGGTTCCTACGACCTGACTGTCGAACCGCTGATGAACCTGTGGGGGTTCGGCCCACAAGGGCGTGAAGAGAAAGTCCCCGACTCCGCCGCGCTGGCCGAAACCCTGCAGCGAGTCGGCTACCGCCATTTGCATATCGACGGCGACCGCTTGTGCAAGGACGCCGCTGTCGAAGTCGACTTCAACAGCATCGCCGCCGGTTACGCGGTCGACACCATCGCCGCCAGGCTCGAGTCGATGGGCATCCATGACTATCTCGCCGAAGCCACCGGTGAACTAAAGGCCAAGGGCAAGAAGCTTGATGGCTCATCCTGGCGTATTGCGCTGGAAGAGCCGCGAGACGATCAACAGGTGGCCGAACGGATCATTCAGGTCGACGGCTACGGGGTTTCCACCTCCGGTGATTACCGTAACTATTTCCTGCAAGGTGGCCGGCGTTATTCCCACACCTTCGATGCGCGGAGCGGGGCACCGGTCCTACACAACCTGGCGTCAGTCACGGTGATTCATCCTTCAGCGTTGATGGCCGATGGACTATCGACGCTGTTGCTGATTCTCGGGCCTGAAAGGGCTTGGGACTATGCCGAAAAACACGACATTGGTGCATTCTTCGTGATTCGTGCCGATACAGGTTTTGTTATCCGCACCAGTGCAGCTTTCGAGCGCCTCAGTCACCTAAAAGTTGACTGAAAACAGTACGAAAGCTGGCGTTGTAGTGCAGGCAAAAGTAGCCTACGACGCGACCAAGGGTTAATGTGCGCGGCGTTGACGCTTCTATAGACTGTATCCGGGTTCTTTACTGACCCCCAATTGTTCCTTCGCGCCGCGATTCGGCGTGATTTAGCCGTCGGTGCTGCTGGCACCGCGGCCTGTTCTGAGGAGTACGCATGGCTGTCTACAACTACGACGTGGTGGTGTTGGGTTCCGGCCCGGCGGGAGAAGGCGCGGCAATGAACGCCGCCAAAGCGGGGCGCAAGGTGGCAATGGTCGACAGCCGTCGCCAGGTCGGCGGCAACTGCACCCACCTGGGAACCATCCCGTCCAAGGCCCTGCGTCACTCGGTGCGGCAGATCATGCAGTTCAACACCAACCCGATGTTCCGGGCGATCGGCGAGCCACGCTGGTTCTCCTTCCCGGACGTGTTGAAAAGCGCCGAGAAAGTCATTTCCAAACAAGTCGCTTCGCGCACTGGCTACTACGCTCGTAACCGCGTCGACGTGTTCTTCGGCACCGGCAGCTTCGCCGACGAGCAAACCATCGAAGTGGTCTGCGCCAACGGCGTGGTCGAGAAGCTGGTGGCCAAGCACATCATCATCGCCACCGGTTCGCGCCCGTATCGCCCGGCGGACATCGATTTCAATCACCCGCGCATCTACGATAGCGACACCATCCTCAGCCTCGGCCACACCCCGCGCAAACTGATCGTTTACGGCGCCGGCGTGATCGGCTGTGAATACGCCTCGATCTTCAGCGGTCTGGGTGTATTGGTTGAACTGGTGGACAACCGCGGTCAGTTGCTGAGCTTCCTCGACTCGGAAATCTCCCAGGCGTTGAGCTATCACTTCAGCAACAACAACATCACCGTGCGCCACAACGAAGATTACGATCGCGTTGAGGGCGTCGATAACGGGGTTATCCTGCACCTGAAGTCCGGCAAGAAGATCAAGGCCGATGCCTTGCTCTGGTGCAACGGCCGTACCGGCAACACCGACCAGCTCGGTCTGGAAAACATCGGGGTCAAGGTCAACAGCCGTGGCCAGATCGAAGTCGACGAGGCCTACCGCACCTGCGTGCCGAACATCTATGGCGCTGGCGACGTGATCGGCTGGCCGAGCCTGGCCAGTGCCGCCCATGACCAGGGTCGTTCGGCTGCCGGCAGCATCGTCGATAACGGCAGCTGGCGCTTTGTGAATGACGTGCCGACCGGTATCTACACCATTCCGGAGATCAGTTCGATCGGCAAGAACGAGCAGGAGCTGACCCAGGCCAAGGTGCCGTACGAAGTCGGCAAGGCGTTCTTCAAGAGCATGGCGCGTGCGCAGATCGCCGGCGAGCCGCAAGGCATGCTGAAGATCCTGTTCCACCGTGAAACCCTGGAAGTGCTGGGCGTCCACTGCTTCGGTTATCAGGCGTCGGAGATCGTGCACATCGGTCAGGCGATCATGAGCCAGCCGGGCGAGTTGAACACCCTGAAGTATTTCGTCAACACCACGTTCAACTACCCGACCATGGCCGAAGCCTATCGGGTAGCAGCGTACGACGGCCTCAACCGGCTTTTTTGACGGGCTCCGGCCGGTGGCCTGAGCCGGCCGGGGAGACCGATTTCAGCAATTCTCAAGGGTGGCAGTGGCCAAACCGGGAAAGTCTGTAATCAGGCTGTCAACGCCGAAGTCGGCGAGTCTGCGCATCAGCGCAGGCTCGTTGACGGTCCACACCGAGACATGCAGCCCCTGACGCTGCGCCTTCTGCAGGCGTTCCGGCGTACACAGCGTCCAGTTCAGAGCCAGAATCTCACAGCCATAGCTGGCGGCGACCTTTAGCGGGTCGAGCCAGGCGTATTCGGCCACCAGTCCACGCGACACGTCCGGCACCAGGTCCAGCGCCGCTTTCAGCACTTCCCGTGAGCTCGAAGTGATGGTGACCTTGTCCAGCAAGCCATGACGCTGAGCCATTTCGCGAATCGCCAGTACGGTAGTCGCGGCGCGGGTGCGTGAAGCACTTTTGACTTCCAGTTGCCAGTGCTCGAAATCGCACTGCTCGAACAGTTCTTCCAGGGTCGGAATCGGGCACGGTTTGATCCAGCCCGGGCCGCCCTTACGCGCGTCGTAGGTCACCAGTTCGGCGGCGGTGTGTTCGACCACCTTGCCGCGCCGATCGGTGGTGCGCTTGAGGGTCGGGTCGTGGATCACCATCAGCTCGCCGTCCTTGGACAGGTGCAGATCCAGTTCGCAACGGCGTACGCCGTGCTTGAGACATTCCTGAAAACTGCTCAGGGTATTTTCCGGTGCTTCGCCCTTGGCGCCGCGGTGGCCGTAGATGAGGGTCACGGTGCTTCCTTAATTTAAATGCCTGATTCGTTCTGTTCACGGGCCAGGCGTCGTTCCTGGGCCTGTTTCTGCAAGATATAGCGGGCGAGCAACTGGCGCTGGGCGTCGGTCAAGTGTTCGAACTCGGTGCCGACGTCGTAGCCGTCGCCCTTGCGGTCGCAATGGGTGACGCGGGCGCGCAGCAGCAGGCCCAGTGCCTGCGGCATCAGCACCAGTTTCACCGAAAGGTGCGCGCCAGTGGCAATCGGGGTCGGGTGCTGAAAGTCGATCCCGCCTTCGGAGATGATCACCGGTTGTGGCTCGCCGATATGGCCGAGCACGGTCAGGGCGACCACCTGGCTGAGCAGGTCGACGCGTTTGTTCTGGGATTTGAGAAACGCGGCGATCGCCCGGTCGCGCTCGCTGATCTGGCGTAACAGGTGCTGCGACTCGAATTCGCTCAGGTGCAGTTCGCTGAGCAGGTTGAACAGCGGGGAAGCATCCTGCAACACTTCCTGGCCTGCGGCTTCGGGAGCGGACAGGGGCCGAATTTCCAGTGCGATCATGTCCTCGATACGGTAGTATTCGCGGCGATCTTCTTCATCTAATGTCGACATGGCGAACCCATGGTAGCGGCGGTGGTCTGAGTGTAAAGCTGGTTATCGACCCCCGCCACAAGGACGTTCCTTTTCCCTCCGAACAAGCCCCGACATGTTCAGACCTCTCTTCGTATTTATCGGCACGCGTTATACCCGTGCAAAGCGTCGCAATCATTTTGTGTCATTCATTTCCCTGACTTCGATGATCGGGCTCGCCCTCGGCGTGATCGTGATGATCGTGGTGCTTTCGGTGATGAACGGCTTCGATCATGAGATGCGCACCCGCGTGCTGGGCATGGTGCCCCACGCGACTCTTGAAACCGGCGAACCGATCAACGATTGGCAGAGCCTGGCCGCCAAGGTCAAACGCAACCCTGAGGTGACGGCGGTTGCGCCGTTCACCCAGATGCAGGGTTTGCTGACCAACAACGGTCAGGTATCCAAGGTGTTGCTCAACGCCATCGACCCCGCGCTCGAGCGCAATGTGTCGATCATCGACAACTTCATGAAGCAGGGCAAACTCGACGACCTGACGCCGGGCAGCTTCGGCATCGTCATCGGCGACAAGGCTGCGACCAAGCTCGGCGTGGGCCTCGGTGACAAAGTCACCTTCGTCGCGCCGGAGGTCAGCGTGACCCCGGCCGGGATGTTCCCGCGCATGAAGCGCTTTACCGTGGTCGGCATCTTCCATGTCGGCGCCGGTGAGCTGGACGGCTATCTGGGCGTCACCAACCTGCAGGATCTGGCGAAGATGCACCGCTGGAAACCTGATCAGGTGCAGGGCATCCGGTTGAAGTTCGATGATCTGTTCCAGGCGCCGCGCGTGGCCTGGACCATCGCCCAGCAGTTGGGCGAAGACCATTACTTCGCCCGCGACTGGACCCGCACCCACGGCAACCTGTATCAGGCGATCCGCATGGAAAAAGCCATGATCGGTCTGCTATTGCTGCTGATCGTCGCGGTGGCTGCGTTCAACATCATTTCCACGCTGGTGATGGTGGTAAATGACAAGAAGAGCGACATCGCCATTCTGCGTACCCTCGGCGCCACGCCGGGGACGATCATGCGCACGTTCATGGTGCAGGGCACCGTGATCGGCGTGGTCGGTACGGCGATTGGTGCCGTGGTCGGGATCTTCGCTGCGCTCAACGTCAGTGCGGCGATTTCCGCCCTCGAAGGGCTGATCGGCCACAAGTTCCTCAACGCCGATGTGTATTTCATCGATTACCTGCCGTCGCAGGTGCAGAGCCAGGACGTGGTCATGGTCTGCGCCGCTGCGTTGGTCCTGAGTTTCCTCGCCACCCTGTATCCCGCCTGGCGTGCTGCGCGCACCCAGCCGGCGGAGGCGCTACGTTATGAGTGAGTCGGGCATGAGTGATAAAGCAATCTTGAGCTGCCGCAACCTGGGCAAATCCTACGAGGAAGGCCCGGAGTCGGTGCAAGTGTTGGCCGGTCTGCAACTGGAGTTGCACCCGGGCGAGCGTGTGGCGATCGTCGGCAAGTCCGGTTCCGGCAAAAGTACCTTGCTCAACCTGCTGGGCGGTCTCGACACGCCGACTGAAGGCAGCGTCTGGCTCGACGGCGAAGAACTGTCGGCGCTGAGCGAGAAGAAGCGTGGCCTGCTGCGTAACCGTGCCTTGGGGTTCGTGTACCAGTTCCACCACTTGCTGCCGGAATTCACCGCGCTGGAAAACGTCTGCATGCCGCTGCTGATCGGCAAGACCGCGATCCCGGAAGCACGTCAGCGTGCTACCGCGTTGCTGGAGCGCGTGGGGCTGGGCCATCGTCTGGAGCACAAACCGGCCGAGCTGTCCGGTGGCGAGCGCCAGCGTGTGGCTATCGCCCGGGCGCTGGTGAACAATCCAGGCCTGGTGATGCTCGACGAGCCAACCGGCAACCTTGATTCGCACACCGCCGAAGGCATCCAGGACTTGATGCTGGAACTCAGCACTTCGATGCGCACGGCGTTCCTGGTGGTGACTCACGACATGAACCTGGCCCGCCAGATGGACCGCGTCCTGCAGTTGCAAGAAGGTTGCCTGACCGCCATCTGACCGACCGAAACCCGGTGCCTGTGTAAGGCATCGGGTCTTTTATTTTTATACGGTGCCCCAGCGAATGTTCAGACCGTTATCGATCTTTATCGGCACGCGCTATACCCGCGCCAAGCGCCGCAATCGCTTTGTTTCGTTCATCTCGATGACTTCGATGATCGGGCTCGCCCTCGGCGTGCTGGCGATGATCGTGGTGCTGTCGGTGATGAACGGCTTCCAGCGTGAAATGAGCTCGCGCATCCTCGGCATGGTGCCGCACGCGACCATCGTTGGCGTCAAGCCGATCGATGACTGGCAGCCGGTAGCCGCCACCGCGCTGAAAAATCCTGAAGTGACCGCCGCCGTGCCGTTCACCGAGATGGAAGGCATGCTGTCCTACAAGGGTTTGATGCAGCCGATTCAGATCAGCGGCGTCGATCCGGCCCAGGAAGGCAAGGTGTCGATCGTGGCCCAGCACATTGTGCAGGGACGTCTCGATGACCTGAAACCGGGCGAGTTCGGTGTAGTGATCGGTGAAATCACCGCGCGCCGCTTCCGCCTCAACGTCGGCGACAAGATCACTCTGATCGTGCCGGAAGTCAGCACCGCACCGGGTGGCATTACCCCGCGCATGCAGCGCCTGAACGTGGTCGGTGTGTTCAAGGTCGGCGCTGAACTGGACGGCTCGATGGGGCTGATCCACGTGGCCGATGCCGCGACCATGCAGCACTGGCAGCCGAATCAAGTGCAGAGCGTGCGCCTGGCGGTGAAGGATCTGTACGCCGCGCCGAAAGTCTCCTCGGACATCGCCGCAGGCCTCGGTGCCGAGTTCAAGGCTGACGACTGGACTCACACCCAGGGCAGCCTGTTCAGCGCGATGAAAATGGAAAAAACCATGATCGGCCTGCTGTTGCTGATGATCGTTGCGGTGGCGGCGTTCAACATCATCGCCACGCTGATCATGGTGGTTAACGACAAGGGCGCGGACATCGCGATCCTGCGCACCATCGGCGCCACGCCCCGGCAGATCATGGCGATCTTCATGGTGCAGGGCACGGTGATCGGCATTGTCGGCACACTGATTGGTGGCGTGCTCGGCGTGATCGCGGCACTGAATGTCAGCGAGATGGTCGGCTGGGTCGAGCGCGTTACCGGGCAGCATATCTTCAGTTCCGACGTGTACTTCGTCAGCAACCTGCCTTCGGAATTGCAGGGCGGGGATGTGCTGTTGATCTGCTCGGCGGGGTTTGTTCTGAGCTTCCTGGCGACGGTGTACCCGGCGTTGCGGGCGGCGAAGATCGAGCCGGCGCATGCGCTGAGATATTCGTAAGCGCCAATACCGTCTTCGCGAGCAGGCTCGCTCCCACAGGGAAATGCATTCCAATTGTGGGAGCGAGCCTGCTCGCGAAGGGGCCGGTCCTATCGACCTCATTCTCCTTTGGGCAACTCGATCACAAACCGCGTCCACCCCGCAGCCGATTCGCAATGAATCTGCCCACCATGGGCGCGGACGATCGATTGGGTAATCGCCAGCCCCAGCCCCGCATGTTCACTGCTGCCTTCCTGCCGCGCCGGATCTGCTCGATAAAACCGGTCAAACAGCCGTGGCAACAACTCTGCCGAAATGCCTTCGCCACTGTTCTCCACCGACACCTGCGCTATGTGCGGTTGATCGACGATGGACAGGCGCACGCTGCCTG
This sequence comes from Pseudomonas sp. LAMO17WK12:I5, assembly GCF_900215165.1. Lineage (NCBI taxonomy): Bacteria > Pseudomonadati > Pseudomonadota > Gammaproteobacteria > Pseudomonadales > Pseudomonadaceae > Pseudomonas > Pseudomonas sp. LAMO17WK12:I5. Next base: position 55,691 of record NZ_OBDS01000003.1, read on the forward strand.
ACGCCGGGGTGAAGCGCAGCGCGTTATCCAGCAGATTCGACAAGGCCCGGCGCAGCATGCTGCGATCGCCTTCTATACGCGCATGACCTTCGCGGCTCAGCGTCACCCCGGCGTCCTCGGCCAGTGGCGCAAAAAACTCCAGCAGCACATCGCTCTCATCCGCCAGCTCCAGCACCTCACGCTTGGGCATCAGCAAACCGTGGTCAGCCTTGGCCAGATAAAGCATGTCGTTGACCAGTTGGGCCATCCATTGCAGTTCTTCGAGGTTGCTGTGCAGGGCTTCGCGGTAATCCTCGATCGGTCGCGGGCGGGTGAGGGTGACCTGGGTGTGGGTCAGCAGGTTCGACAGCGGAGTGCGCAGTTCATGGGCGATGTCGGCAGAGAACGCCGACAGCCGTTGAAACGAGTCGTCGAGGCGTCCGAGCATGGCGTTGAAGCTGTGGGCCATTTCCGCAAGCTCCGGCGGCATTTGCGCTTCCGGCAGTCGGGCGTTGAGCGAATGTGCAGAAATCCCACGGGCGACTGCGCTCATACGGCGCAACGGACGCAAACCGCTGCGCGCGGCCCACGCGCCGAGCAGCGCAGTGGCCAGCGCCGACAACCCGACAGTCAGCCAAATGAGATGCTGCATGCGCTGCAGGAAGTGCTGGTGATGAGTGATGTCCAGCAGCAGAGTGAGCTGTGGCGAGTCGGTTTTGTCAGGGTAGAGCGGGGCGTTGAGCACGCGGTAGTCGGCGCCGTCATGGCTGATGGTCGACAGGCCCGGCTGTTGCGGCAAGTCCTGCGGTAAATTGATCGAGCTGTCGTACCAGCGCTGGCCGTCACTGCCGGTAACACGCAGCGCCAGATCGGCCTGACGGCTCAGCTCATCCGCCAGCCGCGCCTCACGCTGAACGGGTTGCACATCCTGCAAGGCCCGGCGCAAACCGATCAGCTTGCCGTCCAGCAATTGCTGATCGAGCTCAATGAAGTGCGCCTCGCTGGCGCGGCTGAACAGCACCCCGGCGAACAGCGATACTACGGCGGTGCAGGCGGCAAACAGCAAGGCCAGACGAGAGCTCAAGGACAGGCGACGCATCAGGCCGGACGCTCTTCAAGCACGTAACCCATGCCGCGCACGGTGTGAATCAGTTTATTGGGGAAGTCATCGTCGATTTTCAGGCGCAGACGACGGATCGCCACTTCGATCACGTTGGTGTCGCTGTCGAAGTTCATGTCCCAGACTTGCGAGGCAATCAGCGATTTCGGCAACACTTCACCCTGGCGGCGCAGGAGCATTTCCAGCAGGGCGAATTCCTTGGCAGTCAGGTCGATGCGCTGACCGCTGCGTTCGACCCGGCGACGGATCAGGTCCAGACGCAGATCGGCCAGTTGCAGACTGGTTTCCTGGGGCAGGGCGCTGCCACGGCGCAGCAGGCTGCGCACCCGGGCCAGCAATTCGGAAAAGGCGAAGGGTTTGACCAGATAATCGTCGGCGCCGAGTTCGAGTCCGTGCACCCGATCTTCGACTGCATCTTTGGCGGTCAGAAACAGCACTGGCGTGTCGAGGCCGGCACTACGCACCGCCTGCAGAATCTGCCAGCCACTGCGCCCGGGCAGCATCACGTCGAGAATCAACAGCGCATAATCTCCGCTCAACGCCAGTTGCTGACCGCTGACGCCGTCGGCCACCAGTTCTGTGTTGAAACCGGCCTCGGTCAGGCCCTGGCGCAGGTAGTGGCCGGTTTTCGGTTGGTCTTCGACGATCAGCAGTTTCATGGGCGACTCGGGTTGTAGGAACAAAAGCGTTATACCGTGGGAGCAGGCGACACATGCCAACCTGACAAAGTTGTAATCTGCCTGTCAGGTAGCTGCCAGCGCAGGCGGGCTAGAGTTTCCCACAGGCTGAACCTTATCTTGTTGGAGTATGACTATGTTTTTGCGCAACCCTCTGGCCGTCGCCGCCTGTGTGCTGGCGCTGAGTTCACCTGTCTGGGCCGCACCCGCGCACAGCTATGATTTCGGCCAACCGGCACCAGCAGCCAAGGCTACTCGCAGCATTGAAGTTGTACTGAACGACATGTCGTTCGACCCCAAGGCGATTCAGGTCAAGGCCGGTGAGACGGTTCGCTTTGTGCTGGTGAATAAAGGCCAGTTGCTGCACGAATTCAACCTCGGTGACGCGGCGATGCATGCCCAGCACCAGCAGGAAATGTTGCAGATGCAGCAAAGCGGCATGCTCACGCCTACCGGCATGAAAGAAATGTCCCACGACATGGCGGGTATGGATCACGGCAGCATGGGCCACGGCATGAAGCACGACGACCCCAATAGCGTGCTGGTCGAGCCGGGCAAGACCGCCGAGCTGACCTGGACCTTCAGCAATGCCACCAGCCTGGAGTTCGCCTGCAATATTCCCGGTCACTACCAGGCGGGCATGGTCGGCAAACTGACTGTCAGTCAGTAAGCACTCAAAGGCGGGCGCAAAGGCTGATAGAATCCGCTGATTCTTCAGTCAGGTTTCCGCCATGCATCCCGCAGCCGAACATTCGCCGCTGGGCAAATCCAGCGAATACATCGCCACGTACACGCCGTCCCTGCTGTTCCCGATTCCGCGCACCGCGAAATGGGCCGAGCTGGGCCTGACCGCCGAAACCCTGCCGTATAAAGGCGTGGATTTCTGGAACTGCTTCGAACTGTCGTGGCTGTTGCCGTCGGGCAAGCCGGTGGTGGCGATCGGTGAATTCAGCATTCCGGCGGATTCGCCGAACATCATCGAATCGAAGTCGTTCAAGTTGTACCTGAACTCGCTGAACCAGACGCCGTTTGACGATATCGCCAGCCTCGAAGCGACACTGGTCAAGGACCTGTCGGCCGCTGCCGGCAAACCGGTCGGCGTACGGGTACGCAGCCTGAAGGACGTCGAAGCCGAAGGCGTCGTGGCGTTGCCGGGCGTGTGCATCGACGATCTGGACATCAGCGTCAGCAACTATGAGCATCCGCGTCCGGAACTGCTGCGTTGCGATGATTCGAAGATTGTCGAAGAGAGCGTGCATAGCCATCTGCTCAAATCCAACTGCCCGGTGACCAGTCAGCCGGACTGGGGCAGCGTGGTGGTGGAATATCGTGGTGCGGCGCTGGATCACGCGAGTCTGCTGGAATACATCGTCAGCTTCCGCCAGCACTCGGACTTCCACGAGCAGTGCGTGGAGCGGATTTTTCTCGACCTGCAACGTTTGCTGAAGCCGGAGAAACTGACGGTGTTTGCGCGCTATGTGCGTCGGGGTGGGCTGGATATCAACCCGTATCGCAGCACTGAAGCGGTACAACTGCCGAACCATCGTCTGGTCCGTCAATAAAGAATCAGGATGTGGCATATCCAATGTGGGAGCGTTTCAAATTGTGAAAATGAAAAAGCCCCGCCAGCGCTGGCAGGGCTTTTTGCATTTCAGGGGAGGAAAATCAGATCCCCATGCTACCCAGCGCATTGACGATATTGCGCAGGGTGCCGGCAATGGCCGGGTGTTCGACTTCGAAGCGTTCCACTGCCAGGTTCACACCGTCGGCGATGCTCGCGTCCTGAGTGGCAGTTTCCAGTTTGATTTCCGATTCAATCTGCGCCATCAGCTCACGCAGATCGTCACGTTCGGCTTCGGACAGCGGCGGATTCTGCTCCAGTTGCTCGCGCAGGGTGTTGAGCTGTTCTTGAAGTTCACGGGCGGGCATGGTGGTTTCCTTTTATCGAGAGGCACTGGCATTGACCACAGCCGCGCGCCAAAGGTCTATGGCTGACCTTTAGATTAATCCACTCTGCTGCAACCTGCATGATCCCGGTCAGGGCTTTTCGCCCTTGAGGCGGCGCAGGTTGATGTCGGCCAGGCAGGTGTCGAGCTCGCCCAGATGATCGATCACCGAATGCACGCCCAGCCCGAACAACTGCAGGGTTGCCTTACCGCGTCGTTGGTCGCGTTCGTTCTGGCTCAGCGCTTGCCACTCGCTCGGCGACAGGCCGCACAGTGAGCCGCAGGACGCCAGGCCGATGGTCCACAGCCCGGCGTTGAGGCCCGCTTGCAGCAACCGGGGCTCGCCGCTCACCAGCACGCAGCCATCCAGGCAGCTGACGTTCAAAACCATCAGCGCCTGCCAGCAGGCGTTCGGTGCGGGCCATGGATTGATTGTTGCTGAATATTGCGTCGGTTTGATCCACGCCGGCAGAGAGGCCGCCAAGGGTTGCGCGAGGGCAGGGGGCAGCTCGTCGATCCACGCGCAGGGAATCTGCTGGCGCTGCAGGCTGAGCAGGCTGTCGAGAGCGCCAGGAGTGGCGTCGGCGTGCTCGGGCAGCATGCTGGCGTGTTGATGGGCACGGGCACCGAAATCCACCAGACAGCCACTGAGTCCGAACAGCACGGCGGTCAGGCCGGGCGCGGCGACAGGCAAGACTTCAGCGTGGGTCATGGCAACGTCCCTGAAATAAGCATGAGGCTAGGCGACATCGGTGACAGTTGGATGACAGGTGTGTGAAGGCGCTCCCTGGAAACGTCCTGCATTACTCTTCACGGGCAGACTGCCCAAAACGGCTTTTGCGCTTATACTAGCGCTCTTAACGCCTGGGCCCGGGTGCCCGCGCCAGTAAAAATCCAAGGAGTTTTTCTATGCGCTGGAGCAATCCTCTCGCTCAGCTATGTGTATGTGCCAGCGTCCTGCTGGTTCCGTTCGCCGCCAACGCTGCAACGGAAGAAGACCCTTGGGAAAGCGTCAACCGCCCGATCTTCCAGTTCAACGACTTCGTCGACACTTACGCGCTCAAGCCGCTGGCGCAGGGTTATGAGTTCGTGACGCCGCAGTTCCTCGAAGACGGCATCCACAACATGTTCCGCAACGTCGGTGACGTCACCAACCTGGCGAACAACATTCTGCAGGCCAAGCCGGCAGCAGCCGGTGTCGATACCGCGCGTATCATCTTCAACACCACCTTCGGCCTGCTGGGCTTCTTCGATGTCGGTACCAAAATGGGCCTGAATCGCAGTGACGAAGACTTCGGCCAGACCCTCGGTTATTGGGGCGTCAGCAGCGGCCCGTACGTGATGCTGCCGTTGCTCGGCCCGAGCACCCTGCGTGATGCACCGTCCAAGTACGTCGACAGCTTCACCGGTCCGTACCGCTACATCAACGACGTGCCTGTCCGTAACTCGGTGTTCGGCCTGAACATCGTCGACACCCGCGCCAGCCTGCTGTCGAGCGAGAAGCTGATCAGCGGCGACAAATACACCTTCATCCGCAACGCCTACCTGCAGAACCGCGAGTTCAAAGTGAAGGATGGCCAGGTCGAAGACGATTTTTAATCTCGACCGATGACAAGGAGGCGGCCCATGAGGCCGCCTTTTTTGTGTGCGCTTATTTCATCTTCAAAATGGTCAGGCCGAGCTTCTGGCTGGCGCCATCCTGTGCCTTGACCCAGACCACTACGGTCTCCGCCTCCAGCCCGCTCAGCGCCGCATGATCGGAATCGATGCGCACGCTCAAACGGTCACCGACCGCGAACTGGCGCGGTGCTTCGACCTGCATGCCGCTGCTGGAGAGGTCGATGCACACGCCGGCGATCTCATCACCTTCATGAATCAACACCACATCGGCATCGACCCGCATGCGGATGAAATCGCGCTTTTCGCTGTAGTCCCGACCGGTTTGACTCATGGCTTCGACCTTCCATTGGGTTACGGTTTGAGCTGTTCTTATAACTCTCGGTGATTTGACAAGTAAAGTCGTCAAGCGACCATCGGCGCATGCTTGAAACGCCCCGCGGATGGGAGTACCGTCTGCGCCTTAGAAGGGCACCTCTGGTGCAATCGCGTTCCGGCTCAGTGCTCGAAAGCGGTGCAGCAGAGAGGCTAGAAAGCGAATCCAGTAGTCTGAGCCGGGCCGATGCCCCGCCTGCTACGCCAACCTAATTCTGGCGCCGTTTGCCCACATGCCAAAAACCAGTGCCACGCTGCTGATAATCGATGATGACGAAGTAGTGCGCGCGAGCCTCGCGGCCTATTTGGAAGACAGCGGTTTCAGCGTCCTGCAGGCCAGCAACGGCCAACAGGGTCTTCAGGTATTCGAGCAAGACAAGCCCGACTTGGTCATCTGCGATCTGCGCATGCCGCAGATGGGCGGTCTCGAACTCATCCGTCAGGTCACCGAGCGCTCACCGCAAACGCCGATGATCGTCGTTTCGGGTGCCGGCGTGATGAACGACGCGGTCGAGGCGCTGCGCCTGGGTGCGGCGGACTACCTGATCAAGCCTCTCGAAGACCTGGCCGTGCTCGAGCATTCGGTGCGTCGCGCGCTGGATCGTGCGCGCCTGCTGCTGGAGAACCAGCGCTACCGCGAGAAGCTGGAGAAGGCCAACCGCGAGCTCGAAGCCAGCCTGAACCTGCTCCAGGAAGACCAGAACGCCGGTCGTCAGGTGCAGATGAACATGCTGCCGGAAAGCCCGTGGCGCATCGACGAGTTCCAGTTTGCCCACCAGATCATCCCGTCGCTGTACCTGTCGGGTGATTTTGTCGACTACTTCCGTGTCGACGAGCGTCGGGTGGCGTTCTACCTGGCCGACGTATCGGGCCATGGCGCCTCGTCAGCGTTCGTCACGGTGCTGCTGAAGTTCATGACCACGCGCCTGCTGTTCGAGTCCAAGCGCAACGGCACGTTGCCGGAATTCAAGCCTTCGGAAGTCCTTGGTCATATCAACCGGGGGCTGATCAGTTGTAAGCTGGGCAAACACGTCACAATGGTCGGTGGAGTCATCGACGAGGAGACCGGTTTGTTGACCTATAGCATCGGCGGCCATCTGCCGTTGCCTGTGTTGTACACGCCTGACAGTGTTCGTTACCTCGAAGGCCGCGGTTTGCCGGTGGGCCTGTTCAATGAGGCCACCTACGAAGATCACGTGCTTGAGCTGCCTCCGACGTTCAGCCTGACGCTGATGTCCGACGGCATTCTGGATCTGTTGCCAGAACCGACGCTCAAGGAAAAAGAAGCCGCTTTGCCCCAACGGGTGAAGTCGGCGGGCGGCAGCCTGGATGGTCTGCGGCAAGTGTTTGGATTGGCCACGCTAGGGGAGATGCCGGATGATATCGCCCTGTTGGTGTTGAGCAGGAACCTTCAATGAGTACCGGTAGAATCCAGTTCGCCGAGCAGGACGGCACCTTCGTCCTGAAGTTCGTCGGTGAAGTTCGCCTGACCCTGTGTTCGGCGTTGGATGCGACTATTGAGAAAATCTTCACCGCGTTGAATTTCAACGCGATCGTGATCGATTTGACCGAAACCCGCAGCATCGACAGCACCACCCTCGGCTTGCTGGCCAAACTGTCGATCCTGTCGCGGCAAAAGGTCGGCCTGCTGCCGACCGTCGTCACCACCCACGAAGACATTACCCGTCTGCTGCAGTCGATGGGCTTCGAACAGGTGTTCAACATCGTCAACCACCCGGTGCCGTGCCCCGAGTGTCTCGATGACCTGCCGGATCAGGACCAGTCCGAAGAAGTGGTGCGGATCAAGGTGCTCGAAGCGCACAAGATCCTCATGGGCCTGAACGACTCCAATCGTGAAGCCTTTCATGATCTGGTTAACGCCCTCGAAAGACACTGATTCTTTGGGGTTGAGGTTGTCTGTTCCGGCCTCTTCGCGGGCAAGCCCGCTCCCACAGTGATTGAGTGACCCCGAGATCTTCATTCCACACCTGACCCTGTGGGAGCGGGCTTGCTCGCGAAGGCGCCAGTCCAGACGATGCATCTTTCAGCACCGCATAAAAAAAAGGGCGAACCCGTTTGGGTTCGCCCTTTTTGCATTTCAGCGATTCAGATCACAGCTTGGCCTGCAGCAGCGCCTCGAGCTTCTCCTGGTCACGGGCAAACTGACGGATGCCCTCAGCCAGTTTCTCGGTAGCCATCGCGTCTTCGTTGGACAGCCAGCGGAATTGCGCTTCGTTGAGGCTCAGGCGCGCTTCGCCGGCGTGGCCCGGGGCGAGTTTGCGTTCCAGTTTGCCGGTGTCTGCCGCGAGCTTGTCGATCAGGTCCGGGCTGATGGTCAGGCGATCGCAGCCGGCCAGTTGCTCGATCTGGCTCAGATTGCGGAAGCTGGCGCCCATGACCACGGTCTTGTAGTCATTGGCCTTGTAGTAGTTGTAGATGCGGGTGACCGACTGCACGCCCGGATCATCGGCACCGGTGTAGTCGTTGCCGTTGGCCTTTTTGTACCAGTCGTAGATGCGGCCCACGAACGGCGAGATCAGGAACACCCCGGCGTCAGCGCAAGCGGCAGCCTGAGCGAAGGAGAACAGCAGGGTCAGGTTGGTCTGGATGCCTTCCTTCTCGAGGATCTCCGCAGCGCGAATGCCTTCCCAGGTCGAAGCGATCTTGATCAGCACGCGGTCACGGCCGATGCCGGCCTTGTCGTACAGCTCGATCAGGCGATGCGCACGCTTGAGCACGGCGTCCTGGTCGAACGACAGGCGCGCATCCACTTCGGTAGAAATGCGGCCCGGAATCACTTTGAGGATTTCCTGGCCGACAGCGACGCCGAAACGGTCGCTGGCCAGACCCACGTCGCCCTTGCAGTCGCTGACGCAGGCGTTCAGCAGCTCGGCGTAGGCGGGGATGGCGGCTGCCTTGAGCAGCAGGGAAGGGTTGGTGGTGGCGTCGACCGGCTTGACCCGGGCGATCGCTTCGAAGTCGCCGGTGTCGGCAACTACGGTGGTCATCTGTTTGAGTTGTTCCAGCTTGGAAGTCATGGGTGTGCTCTGTCCTGTGGGTTTGACGACATTACCCGAGCGTTGACAGCCACTCAAGGGCATCAAGGCGCAACGGGTTCCCCGGGGGCAACAACCTGAGAACGGCTGTTTGAATGGTGGGGCGCGGTATCGATGAATACGATGCCAAAATCGGCCGCAGGTTCAAAGCAACTGACGGCCAGCGCCCCTTGAGCACATTGATGGAGGTTATTGCTGGCTTAGCTGGGTTTTGACCGCAGTTTCTGCCGGTTTCGGCTGGCCATCGGACGTCAACAGACCGAAATTCTTCTCGCGGTCATTGCTGCCGGTGTCGCTGTTTTTCCACTCGTAAATCGAGGTCAGGGCAATGTTGCGGGTTTTGATATCGGCGACGAATGCGCTGATTTTGCTGGCCTGACCCTCAATCCCGCCGTTGGAGGCGAGCGCCGAGATGCCCCATTCGCTGATCACCCCCGGCAGATGGAAGTTCTGCTGGATAAACGCCTGGGCGTTGCTGATCTGCGTGCCGCTCATGCCGTAGGGATGATAGGAGACCGCGTTGAGGCATTTGGGGTATTCGCTGACGATTCGGTTGAGTGCCACGGTGGACGCCGAGCCGGCAGTCGGCGGCCGGGCGAAGCCAAAACCGATCACCGGGACAGTCTGGGGTTTGTCTTGCAGGGTCTTGCACGCTGCGCTCATGAACGGCACGAAGGTCGTGTCGAAATTGCCGGTCGGCCAGTAGGTGCCGAGGTCCGGCTCATTCCATAGCTCGATCGCCACCAGTTGTGAGCCATAGGTCGCTGCCAGGCTGGTCAGCGCGTTGGCATACGCGATCCCCGCGTTCGCCAGATCATTGGCCGGTAACGGCTTGGTCGCGCGCAGGGTCATCAGCACCGGCAGACCAGCAGCGCGGGCCACGGCGAAGGCATTGCTGATCTGCTTCTGGTAGGCCGCGCTGGGCAGGCTGTCAGTCCATACGCCAAAACGCACGAAACTGAAGCCGGTGGCTTTGACGCGCTCGGCGTCGGCAGCGGAGAAGGTCTGGACTTTGACCTGAACCCCGATGGTTTTATTGGCGGGCAATGCCGGGAACAGTTCATTGGCCTGGCTCTGGCCGGTTGCCGCCAGCAGTAACAGGGTCAGGGCGCTCAGGGGTTTGAGATGGGCTGATTTCATGTCGGTTCTCCGGGTGAGAAGTGACAACGGCGAAAAAGTATCTCGAGATAACTGTTTCGAAACTGACAATGGCACTAAGTGCGCCAATGTTATTTTTTGTCAGGAAAACCAGCCCTGAAAATCACAGTTATTTTTAGTCCGTTAATTGTGTTTTGGCGGCTTTTGACCCTGTGGTACTTAATACGCTGGTACTAACAGGGCGAATCTATTTCTGAGTGCAGAATGATCTAGTGGGTTCATTAAGATCCGCTCTAGATGTTGGCAGAATGATATTACACAGGAATGTAAACCTTGTTCAAAAAGATCCTCGTCGTGTGCGTTGGCAATATTTGCCGAAGTCCGACAGCAGAACTTCTGCTGCGCAACGCGCTGACCCCCTCAACCATTTCGGTGACGTCCGCAGGTCTTTCTGCGCGGGTCGGCGAAGGCATGGAAGCCTCGGCGCGCCAGGTGCTGGAAGACCACGGGCACAGCGCCGAGGGTTTCCGGGCCCGGCAATTGACCGCCGATATCGTCAATGAATCAGACCTGATTCTGGTCATGGAAAAACAACATGTGAATCAGGTGCTGAAGATTGCCTCGCACGCCCGAGGCAAAGTATTTCTTCTCGGCAAGTGGCAGAGCGAACGAGAAATACAGGATCCGTATCGTCAAGGTAAGGCCGCTTTTATTCATGCCCATGCATTGATTGAAGATGCTGTTAGCTCGTGGGCGCAGCGCCTCGGACATTGATGAATATTCTTCAGATCAGTGAATGGTAAGAAAGACTTATGCAGTTACCGTCAGTAATCGCCAACCGTGATAACGATCAAGACAGTATTGATCTTCTCGGCATATTCGGCAGTTTGATCGACCAGAAATGGTTGATCGGTGCATTCACCGGTGCATTCATGGCCGCCGGCGTTGCCTATGCGGTATTGGCGACGCCGGTGTATCTGGCGAACGCGCTGGTGCAGGTCGAACCGAAAAAGAACGACATGCTCGGTTTTTCCGACCTCAGTAGCATGCTCGGCGGGCAATCGCCGTCGGTGACCGAAATCGGCATCATCAAATCCCGTGCGGTGATCGGCAAAACCGTCGATGACCTGCGCCTGGATATCGACGTCACCCCCAACACCTTCCCGGTGGTCGGCGGTTTTCTCGCCCGGCGTTATCGCGGTGAAACCGAGTTCAGCGTGGCGCCGCCGCGTTTTGGCTTCAACAGCTACGCCTGGGGCGGCGAGCGTCTGGAGTTCACTCGGCTCAATCTGCCCAAAGAGTTGTTGGGCAAGAAGCTCACCCTGGTGGCTGGCGAACAACAGCACTTTCAGTTGCTCGATGACAACGACAACCTGTTGGTCGAGGGCGTCGCCGGCGAAGCCTTCGCCCAGGACGGCGTCGAGGGTTTGATCGAGCGCCTGCAAGCCAACCCGGGTACTCGCTTTGAAGTGGTGCGCAATCCACGGATCGTGACCATTCAGGGTTACCAGGATGCGCTGGATATCTCCGAGCAAGGTAAAGAGTCGGGGATTATCCGTCTGGCGCTGGCCAGCGCCGATGCGGCCGAGGCGGTGAAGATCCTCAACAAAATCGCCGCGCTCTACGTGGACCAGAACGTGCGCCGCACCTCGGCGGAAGCGGCGCAGAGCCTGGCGTTCCTGCAAAGCCAGTTGCCGCAGGTCAAGCGTGATCTGGCCAAGGCCAGCGATGCGCTCAACGCGTATCAGACCCACGGCAAGACCGTGAATATTTCCCTGGAAACGCAATCGGTGCTTGGTCAGTCCGTGGCGCTGGAAACGCGGATTTCCGAGCTGAAAATGCAGCAGGCGGAAATGGATCGCAAGTTCACCAAACAGCATCCGGCGTATCGCGCCTTGATGTCGCAGATCGGTGAGTTGACCCAGCAGCAGAAGTCGCTGGAAGGCAAGGTCGGTAATCTGCCGGCCACGCAGCAGGAATTGCTCAACCTGACCCGCGATGTGGAAGTGGCTTCGCAGATCTACACGCAGTTGCTGAACAAATCCCAGGAATTGGACATCGTCCGCGCCGGGGCGGTGGGCAATGTGCGCCTGATCGATCCGGCGGATGTTGACCTGAGCAGCCCGGTCAAACCGAAAAAAGCCCTGATCGTGCTGATCGCAACGTTCCTCGGCGCCTTTGTCGGCGTAGCCCTGGTGCTGTTGCGCAAATCGTTGAGCAAAGGTCTGGAAGGGCCGGAAGCCATCGAACAGCTCGGGCTGCCGGTGTACGCGTCGATTCCCTACAGCGCCTTGCAGCGTGACGAGGACACGAAAAAAGGCCGAGCCAAAATCACCGCCGAGACGCCGGCCTATCTGCTGGCCCTGCGCAACCCGACCGACCTGTCCATCGAGTCGATCCGCAGCCTGCGCACCTGCCTGCATTTCGCCGCGCTGGATTCGACCAACAACCGCATCATGATCTCCGGCCCCAGCCCGCAGGTCGGCAAGACCTTCGTCTCCTCCAACCTCGCCGCGGTCATGGCGCAGAGCGGTCAGCGCGTGTTGCTGATCGACGCCGACATGCGCAAGGGCCACTTGCACAAGACGCTGAATGTGCCGATCGCCAATGGCCTGTCGGATCTGCTGGTCAAGCGCTGCAGCATCGAGCAGGCGATCAACACGGTGGAAATCGACAACCTGCACTTCATCAGCCGTGGTCAGGTTCCGCCGAATCCTTCCGAGTTGTTGATGCACGCCAACTTCCGCGACCTGCTCGCCGAACTGAGTCAGCGCTACGACGTGGTGATCATCGATACGCCGCCATTGCTCGCGGTGACCGACGCGGCGATTGTCGGGCGCGAAGCCGGCATCAGCCTGATCGTCACGCGGTTTGCGGTAAACCCGGCCAAGGAAATTGAAGCGACCATTCGCCGCTTCGCGCAGAACGGCATCGAGCTCAAGGGCGCGGTGTTCAACGGCGTCGAGAAGCGCGCTGCCAGCTACTACGGCAATGGCAGCTATGGCTATTACAACTACGAATACGCGTCGGACAAATCCTGAAATCAGGGACGTTCCAACAGGCATGAAAGTGGGTGGGTTGTGAAGAAAATACTGCACGTGGCTGAAACGATAAAAGGTGGGGTCGCCACCGTTATCCGCACCATCTCGGCGTCGCCCGAAGGCCAGGATTCGAATTACGAGCTGGTCTATCTGGTGCCGCTCGACCAGAAACAAGAGCTGCACGGCATTGATGCACAGCAGATTCGCACGTTCGAACGCAGCGGGCGTGATGTGCGTTCGCTGCTGCGTTTTGCCTGGCAACTGACCCGGGTGATGCTCAAGGAAAAACCCGATGTGGTGCATTTGCACAGCACCTTTTCCGGGGTGATCGGCCGCGTGGTCTGTGTGCTTCTGCGACCGTGGCGCAAGCCGAAAATCGTCTACTGCCCGCACGCCTTTTCGTTCCTGATGGAAAGCTCGCCGACCAAGCAGAAGATCTACGCATGGATCGAGCGGGTCCTGCAGCGGGTCACCGACGTGATCATCTGCGTCAGCCGCTACGAAATGGACAAGGCCGCGCGGTTCGGCATTCAGCGCAAGCGCATGAAGCTGATCTACAACGGCATCCACCAACGCGACGAAGCGCCGAAGGCCGAGAGCCCCGCGCCGATCCATCTGCTGTTCGTCGGTCGTCTCGACTACCAGAAAGGTTTCGACGTGCTGCTCAAGGCCTTCGCCAAGGTGCAGCGCAGTGATCTGAAACTGACGGTGGTCGGCAGTGCGGTCAACGAGGACACGGTCGAGTGCCCCGAGATGGACGCGGTCGAGTACCTGCCGTGGGTCACGCCGGCCGAAGTGCAGGCGCTGTATCAACAGGCCGACGCGCTGATCGTTCCGAGCCGCTGGGAAGGTTTTGCCATGGTGCCGCTGGAAGGCATGGCCATGGGCTTGCCGGTGATCGCCAGCAACTGCACGTCGCTGCCCGAACTGGTCACCCATGAAGTGTCCGGCTACGTCTTTCCCACCGGTGATCACCAGGCGCTGGCCGACGTGCTGGCGCGAATCCAGAAGCCGCGGTTGCTCGACCTCGGCAGCGAAGGCCGGAACATCGTGCGCGAACGTTTCAGCGCCGCGCTGATGATCCGCCAGACCTACGACGTGTATTGCGCTCCCACTTATTAAGTAGAACTCAGCTTATGAACGTAACGATTTTGCATGGCTACAGTGCGTCCAACTCCGGTGACGGCCTGCTCGTCGATCTGGCCATCGCGTTGGTGCAGCGCAACTTTGGCGAAGACACCGCGATCAATGTCGTGGCGTCCGACCCGCAGTCTTTCGCCTACCTGCCGCACCCGCGTTTCGATGCGCCGGTGATGGCGGCCAAGGGCCTGGGGCGGGTCAAGCAGGCGGTGTTCCTCAATCAGTCGTATGCCGGACTGGCGGATCTGTTGCGCAAGACCGATCTGATCGTCGGCGTCGGTGGCGGCTACATGCGCTCGAAAAGTGCCTTCGAACACATCAAGCTCAAACTCGGTCACGCCAAGCAACTGGAAACGGCGATCCTCAGCAAGGTGCCGTCGGTGTACCTGCCGCAAAGCATCGGCCCGTTCCATGGCGAGAGCCGCAAGATCGTCGATCACTACGCCAGCGCTGACGCGGTGTTCGTGCGCGATAACCGCTCCTCGGCAATGTTCGATGCCTGCGAAAACGTCTACCGCGCGCCGGATCTGGCGGTGCAGTCGTTGGCCAGCAAGATCCTTCAGCAGCCGAAGTTCACCCGCTGCGCCGCGTCGCCGGCCACCGTGTGCGTGGTGCTGCGCAAGCCGCCGGAGTGGAGCAAGGACAAGAAGGTCGCCTACGTCGCCAATCTGAAGTTGCTGCTGCAGCGCCTGAAGAACAAAAGCAAAGTGGTCTGCGCCGTGCAGAGCGCCGTTCGCGGCAACGATGACGGTGCGTTCTATCGCGAACTGGGCATCACCGAGGACCTGCTGTCGTTGAAGGCGACGATTGCCAAATATCAGCCGGACCTGGTGATCTCGGTGCGTCTGCACGGCGCCATCGAGTCGCTGCTGTCCGGTGTCCCGGCGTACCACATCAGCTATGAGCGCAAAGGCTTTGGCGCCTATCAGGACATGGGCGTGGAAGACTGGGTGATCAATGGCGGCGACATCAATGTCGACCAGATCATCGACACCGTGTACGCCCCGAACGCGCTGTCGAATTTCGGCAAGCGCCTGACCGATACTTGCCGCGAAATCGAAGCCAAGACGGTGATGATGGACGAGATCATCAAAGGCGTCGTTCGATGATATTTCGCTTGCTGCTGCGCGGCGGAGCCTTGGGCGCGAAGTTTCTGCTGGTGTTGGTCATCACCCATTACCTGGGCTACGAAGCGCTGGGGTTTTATGGCGTGGTGGTCGCGGCGTCGCTGATCGCTTCGAAGTTCTACAGCGTTGGTTTCAGTTCCGAGATCAACCGGTTGATCAGCGTCGGCGGCAGCTCGCGGCGGGTGGTCGACAAAGTCCTGTTGCTGTACCTGGCGGTGGGGCTGCTGCTGTCGCTGCTGACGGTGGGGATTTACTCGCTGTTCCAGCAGGTCGAGGCGAGCACCGCGTTGATTCTTTGCGTGACGCTGGTGCTGCTCACCGAACACCTGTCCTTCGAGATCAACTCGTTCGTGTTTTCCGCACAGAAAGCCACCGCGGGCGCGCTGCTGTTCTTCATCAAGACCGGTCTCTGGGCGCTGCTGGCGGTGGGCGGGATGATGCTCGACTGGGTCGCCGGCATCGCCAGTGTGCTGTGGCTGTGGGTGGCCGCCAACGTGCTCGTGATCGTCGCCGGTTACCTGATCGTGGTGAATGTGCACAAGGGTCGGGTCAGCGAAGCACTGACTACCGCGACCGTGTGGAAGGCCGGCCTGCCGTTCTACTTCGGCACGGGGTTGATCGCGCTGAGTCAGTACGCCGAGCGCTTTCTGATTGCCGATCTCGAACCCTACGCCAGCCTCGGTAAATACGTATACGCGTGGTCGGCGGCGAACACTTTGCAGGCGCTGTCTTACGCGGTGGTGGCGGTGGTCGGCATTCCGGTGCTGGCCAAGCGGTTTCAGGCGGATCAGCAGTCATTTACGGTCAAGCAATTGTTCGTCAACAAATGGGTGATGCGCTCGTTAGTGGTGTCGGCGGCGGTGGCGGTGCTGATCTATCTGTTCTTCAACGTGGTGCTCGATTACGTCGCCACCAGCGTGCCGCGTCCGGATAACGCGATCCTCGGCGTGCTGATCTTTTCCTTTGCCCTGCGGGCCATTGGCGACATCGTCTGGGGTGGTCTGATCGCTTCGAAAAACAGTCGGGTGTCATTCGCCAGCGCGGCGATCTGCCTGCTGGTGTCGGTGCCGGTCAGTTACCTGCTGATCAAGCACTATTCGATTTATGGCGCGGCGTGGGGCAATGTCTTCGCGATCATCGTCCAGCTCGGAGTGATCGCCGTGTTGACTCGGGCGACCCGTGCCAAAGGGGCGCTGGCATGGGGTTGAAGTTGCCGTGCATCGAGTTTCGCGGCCGCAAACTCGATTCTTCGCTGTCGTTCCTGATTCTGTTCACCGGGTTGTTTCTGTCGGTGGCGATGCCGCTGCTGATCCCGCGCGCTCCGGGCCCGGATGCGATGACCTTGTGGTCGTCCTACGCCCGCGCCGACAACTGCAATTTCTGGAACCCGTTCTCGCCGGATCGCTCCTCCTACGAGTGTTCGGCGTTCCTGCTGCGGCCCACCGGGATCAACCTGACCAACGCCTGGGCCTACGGGATGTTCTGCAACTTCTTCCTCACGGCGATTCCGGTGGTGGTGTTCCGGCGCATGCCGCTGGCGATCTTCGGCACCCTGTGTCTGTGGGGGATTGTGCGTTCGTTCTTCCTGGAAAACCTGACCAAGGAAATCATCGTCTCGGTGGCGGTGCTGAGCATCTTGTTCAGCTCGCTGACGCGCAAATACCGCGGCGGATTTTTTCTGTCGGCGGTGATCTACGGCGTGCTGATCCGGCCTTACTGGATTCTGTTTTCGCTGTCGTGGGTCGGCGTCTGCGTGATGAAGAAGTACGTGTCGCGCTTCACCTTCTTCCTGATGCTGTTCCTGTTTTACCTGGCGGTGGCCATGGCGATCCAGCTGGCGCTGGGGTTTCCGGTGTCGTCGATTCGCGCCAGCAATAACGAGTTGCGCACGGCGGGGGAGGAGGGCTCGAAATCGCTGATTGTCTCGTGGCTCAGCGGCAGTGACTTCGTTTCGCAGGCGCTGGACTCGATGATCATTTTCTTCCGGCTGTCGTTCCCGGTGGAGCTGATTCTGTTGTCCGGGCCGGGCCAGGTGATCTTTGTGGCGCTGATGATCATGACCGCGCTGCTGCTGTTCAAAGTCATCACCTCCACTGATTACAAAGGCGCGCCGATCGAAACCAAACCCAAGGAACTGATCGCGATTCCGCTGGCGTTCCTGCTGGTGCAGGGTTTGTTCGAGCCGGACTTCGGCTCCTTCGCCCGGCATTTTTCCATGGTGGTGCCGGTGCTGTTTGTCGGTCTGGGCCTGATGTTGCGCGCGAACAAACCGGTGCGGGTTGAATCACGAGTTCTGAATTGAGGCAGGTGCTGTATGTCGAGCAAGAAAAAATCGCTGGAGATCGAAACCCTGCGTGGCCTGGCGTGCCTGCTGCTGGTGCTCTATCACGTCATTGGCCCGTTGGGCGGAGGCCTGAAGATCGATCTCGGCTCGCCGTTTCGGGTGATCGCCGACTCGATGGTGTACGTGCGCATGCCGCTGTTCACCTTCATTTCCGGCTACATCTATTCGATCTACAAAATTCGCGGCAATGACTTTTCCGCGTTCTTCAGCGGCAAGGTACGACGGCTGATCGTGCCGCTGTTTTGCGTCGGTGTGCCGTTCTCGGTGTTGCAGGCGGTAGGGCCGGGGGTGAACAAGGATGTCGGCGTGATCGATGCGTTGCTGTCGTTCTGGGTACCGGTCAATCACTTCTGGTTCCTGCAGGCGGTGTTCATCATTTTCATGTTCGTCGGGCTGCTGGAATGGCGCGGGATGCTGCGCTCGATGACGCGCTTGTATCTGCTGTTCGCCTTCGCTGCGGCGGTGTTTCTGTTGCCGCCGTTCAAGCTCGATGCGTTCGGCATCAATGGCGCGATTTACCTGCTGCCGTTTTTTGTGGCGGGGATGATCGGCCAGGAAAATGTCGAGGCGTTGAAGCAGCGGTTCAAGGTGATCGGGCCGCTGGTGTTTGTGCTGATCTCGCTGACGCTGCTGTACGTGGCGGCGATTGACCGTGAGTTGATCGTCGACCGCCGCAGCCTGATCGGTCTGACCGTGGGGTGTGTGTCCTGCATTGCTTTGCTGTCGAGTGACATGCGCTCGAAGTGGCTGACCTGGCTGGGCGGCTATTCTTACGCGATCTTTCTGTTCCATGTGCTGTTCGCGGCGACTTCGCGGTTTGTCATGGGGCGGCTGGGGGTGAAAGACGAAAGCATTCTGGTGCTCAGTGGGCTGCTGTTCGGCCTGTTGGGGCCGGTGGTGCTGTCGATGATTTTCAGTCGCTTCAATGTCACCTCGGTGCTGTTTTTGGGCGAGCGTGCGGCGAAGAAAAAACCGCTGGCGAGCATTGCTCCGGTGGTGCCGGCCAATAGCTGAAAAGCTTCGCGAGCAAGGATCTCCGGAACTCACATCATCCCTGTGGGAGCTGGCTTGCCAGCGATGGGGACCGATCAGATGAAGCTTATTCGCCTGACCCACCGCATCGCTGGCAAGCCAGCTCCCACAGGATTTGGGTGTACAAGGATTTAGCGGATGACCTCAACCTCTGCTCGCGAAGGGGCCATTCCAGACTGAAGGAAATAACGCATGTTGGTAGTAAATGACGCTCAGCCCGTCGCGGCGTCGGTGGTGGAAGTGGGCGATGCCCGCGAGCGCTTTGCGCAGTGGCGCGAAGGCAAGGCCGGGAAGGTCTTGTCGGTCTCGGTGATCGGCGACAGCTACAGCGCCGGGCAGGATTTCTACCTGAACAAACTGGTGCAGCGCGTGGCCGGCGAAGTGGGTTTTGCCGGCCCCGGTTACGTCGGTTTCAACCACGGCGCCGCGCTGGGCGGCACGCATTTCAAATACACCCGCAGCAGCGAAAAATACTTCGGTGGTGGCTGGCAAGTATCCGGCCTCGGCCAAGCCAGCCCCGACAGCCGCACGGTGACCGGCAAGCCCGGTGCCTGGCTGCAAATCGATGCCAGCCCGACACCGGCCATCGACACCCAAGTCACCCAGGCGAAATTGCTCTATCTGGGCAACGGCGAAGCCAGTGAGCTGCGCTACCGTTGGACACCCTCGGAAGACTGGCAGCCGTTGACGCTCAAGGGTTCAGGCGTGCAGGAAGTACCGCTCGCAGGTCTCTCTTCAGCGGCAGACTGGTCGTTCAAACTGGAAGTGGTGAAGGGCGCACCGACCTTGTTTGGCTTGTGGATGAGCAACGAACAGAACGGCGTGCGTGTTTCGAAACTGGCGGCCTCGGGCGCGGCCTCGGCGGACTTCTATCACCGCGACCCGCAATGGCAGGTGCAGTGGAAAGCCGCCGTGTCGAAGATCCCCGCCGACGTTTATCTGATCATGCTCGGCGGTAACGACCAAGGCTTCGGCGTCAAACCTGCGGAGTATCTGCAGAACGTTCAGGGCCTGGTAACGATGATCCGCGAGATCCAACCGGCGGCGAGCATCAACCTGATCATGCGTCAGGACACCACACGTTCCAGCGCCTATCCGATGTCGGCGTATGCGCAGGTACTGCAGCCGTGGGCGCATGAGCAGCAGTTGGGCTTTGCCAATCTGCAATGCGCGTTCGGCCCTGACGTCAAACGCTATGCGGCGGCGATGATCGGCCCGGACAAGATTCATCCGCAGCCGGCCACGGGCGGGAAGGTGATTGCCGATTACTTCTATCGCTGGATCGTCAGTGGCATCAACGCGGACAGTTGCGACTTGTAGGAGCTGCGGCACGCTGCGATCTTTTGATCTTGCTCTTGAAAACAAAATCAAAAGATCGCAGCGTGCCGCAGCTCCTACAGGGGGCGTGTTTTATTTGAAGTTATCTATCTGGCTCAGGAGCTCAGCCGTTTTCTGCGGCATCAGTTGCGTGGCACACCGCGTCTCGACGTTGATGATGATCGCCGGCTCGTTGTAGCACAGGCGTACGCGGAAGCGCCAGTCGCTGAAGATCACCTTCAGGCCATCACGATCGTCCATTTCCAGCGCCTGCTCGGCATACCGTTGTTTCAGATGGGCGAGCAGGGGATAGGGATCCGCCAGCGTGCGGCGAATGTCGCCGGACGCGGGAAACATGCCGATGCGTTCCACCAGCAAAATACTGCCCAGCCACGACTCGTTGGCGCTGGCCAACGGCTGATGGTGTGACAGCCAGCTCACCGTGCCGAGGTTGCCCACCTCCCGTTCAATCTCTGCTGCATGCTGTGCCATGTTCATGGGTTGCCTCCTGAAAAGAGAAGTGGGCGGGGACCGTCTCAGCGGCCCTTGAGGTAGACGTTGTCGTAGCAGAAGTTGGTCGCCTGCAAATAACCCTCGGCGTCGCCGCAGTCGAAGCGCAGGCCCTTGAACTTGTAGGCCAGCACGCAACCGTTCTGCGCCTGTTTCATCAGCGCGTCGGTGATCTGGATTTCGCCGCCCTTGCCCGGTTGGGTGTCGGCGATCAGGTCGAAGATGTCCGGCGTCAGGATGTAGCGGCCGATGATCGCCAGGTTCGACGGAGCATCCTGCGGTGCCGGTTTTTCCACCATGTTATTGACCCGGTAGATGCCGTCGGAAATCAGTTCGCCGGCGATCACCCCGTACTTGTGGGTCTGGTCGGCCGGGACTTCCTGGATGGCGACGATCGAGCAGCGGAATTTCTTGTACAGCTGGATCATCTGCGACAGCACGCCGTCACCTTCCAGGTTCAGGCACAGGTCATCGGCCAGCACCACGGCGAAGGGTTCATCGCCGATCAGTGGACGACCGCTGAGAATCGCGTGACCGAGGCCCTTCATTTCCACCTGACGGGTGTAGGAGAAGGTGCAGGTGTCGATCAGCTCGCGGGTGCCGGCGAGGAATTTCTCTTTCTCGGTGCCGCGGATCTGGTGTTCGAGTTCGTAGCTGATGTCGAAGTGGTCTTCCAGCGCACGCTTGCCCCGACCGGTGACGATGGCCATGTGTTGCAGGCCGGCGTCCCGTGCTTCTTCAACGGCGTATTCGATCAACGGCTTGTTGACGATCGGCAGCATCTCTTTCGGCATGGCTTTGGTCGCCGGCAAGAAACGCGTGCCGTAACCGGCAGCGGGGAACAAACATTTACGAATCATAAAAGTATCCTGGACAGTCATGGAGCACAGGCAACGGGTGCGCGCACTTATCAAAGCGCACAAGTTTCAATGATTATTGAACGAGTACTTTAATACCTGAGTCAGGTTGTTAATGGCAATTAGCGCAGGGGGTAAAACATGACAATGTTATGAGATGTCGGTTAAGGCGTTATTAGTTATTTTTAGTCGGTATCTGTTGATAGTGATGAGTGTACTTGGGGTGCTAATAAGTACCGGGCAATACAGTTTGACCTGCAAAAATATTTATTGCCAGTGGTTGAACTAATTTTGTTTAAGGCTGTTGTCGTCCTTATTTGTGTGGTGCGCCACAGATTCAATGAAAGGGACTTGACAGGCTACTTGTCACTTATCCAATGACGGACCGCGCTATGAAGATTCTGGTAACGGGTGGCGCCGGCTATATCGGCTCGCACACCACACTTGCGCTGCTTGAAGCAGGTTATGAAGTTGTTGTACTGGATAATCTTTGCAACAGCAGCGATGCGGCATTGCACGCGATAGAAGGTATCTGCGGCAAAAGCGCGTTGATGATTCGCGGCGATGTCTGCGACCGGGCGTTGCTCGACCGGATTTTCCGCGAGCATGCGATCGACGCGGTGCTGCATTTTGCCGGGCTCAAGGCCGTCGGCGAGAGCGTGCGCAAGCCGCTGGATTACTACGAAAACAACGTCGGCGGCAGCATCACCTTGTGTCAGTCGATGGCCGCAGCGGGGGTGTTCCGGCTGGTGTTCAGTTCGTCGGCCACGGTGTACGGCGAGCCTGAGCAGATGCCGATCCGCGAGGATTTCCCCACCGGCATTCCGACCAATCCTTACGGTCAATCCAAGCTGATCGTCGAGAACGTGCTGCGCGACCTGAGTCAGGCCGAGCCGCGCTGGAGCATCGCCTTGCTGCGTTACTTCAACCCGATCGGCGCGCATCACAGCGGGCATATGGGCGAAGACCCCAGCGGCATCCCCAACAACCTGCTGCCTTACATCAGCCAGGTCGCGGTTGGCAGCCTGCAGGAATTGTCGATTTTCGGCGACGACTACCCGACGATCGATGGCACCGGAGTGCGCGATTACATCCACGTCGTCGACCTCGCCGATGGCCATCTCAAAGCCTTGCAATCGATTGCCGACCGTCCGGGCATTCATACCTGGAACCTTGGCACCGGCGACGGCTACAGCGTGATGCAAGTGCTGCAGGCCTTCGAACAAGCCAGTGGACGTCCGGTGCCGTACCGGGTGATGCCACGGCGCAGCGGGGACATTGCCGAGAGCTGGGCCGACGCCTCGAAAGCGCAAAAAGAACTCGGCTGGAAAGCCACGCGCAGTCTGCAGGACATGGTCACCGATACCTGGCGCTGGCAATCGAATCATCCGCGCGGTTATCTCGAATGATGTCGTTCTAATACTGAATGTTAGTTTCGGTCAGCTGTTAGATATCGTCGGGAAAATACGCTGGAAATGCCTTTTGCAAGTCCGTAGATATAAACCTGCCGTTCGACTTTTATCAGTTGGGTAAGACTGTGAAAGAACGACGGATCTTGTTCGCGCTTTTCGCGGACTTGAACGCTACCACCGCTAACAAAGACCGGTTTTTAACAGGTCGAATGTTAGAAAGGAGTTGATATGAAAAAAGTGATGGCGATTGCCCTGTTGACGATGTTGAGCAACTGGGCGTCCGCTGCTGAAGCGCCGCTAACTGCGGTGACCAATGTATCTGGCAGTGTTGCGGCTTCTACAGCGCCTGCTGCCAGTACTGCAATGGTTGCCAGTGCAGTCGCAGCGTCCAACAGCGGCGGAAGTGCCAACGGCGGTACCACTGGCACCACCGGTACTACCGGCACCACCGGCACGCACAACTAACAGGAACATTTGTTAGTGCAGTACAGGGTCGCCCGACGCAAGTCGGGTGACTTTATTTTTAGATTCGCCCTTGAATAGCGTAGTGCCATTATGACTCGTAGTTTTTCTCTTTTGCTGTTGGCAAGTATCGCTTTGCAAGGTTGCATGTTTTCCCCCGGCCAATACCTGAGCACCGGCGACATCACGCGCCAGGGCGCCAGCGAAAGCAGTCGGGTCGAGCTGATCCCGATCACGCCCAAGCTGATCTCGATGACCCGTGCCACGCAGAAGCGTGAGTCGGTACCGTCGGAACTGTTGGCAACGCCTGCGGAATACCGCATCGGCAGCAACGATGTGCTGTACATCACGGTCTGGGATCACCCGGAGCTGACCGCGCCATCGGGGGCACAACAGCAGATCGACGCCAACGGTCGACTGGTGCGCTCCGATGGCACGCTGTACTACCCGTTCATCAAGGAAGTGCAGGCGGCCGGCAAGACTATTCAACAGCTGCGCTCGGACATCGAAACACGCCTGTCGGCGTTCATCGCCGAGCCGCAGGTGGATGTCGCGGTGCTGCGTTTCGCCAGTCAGAAAGTGGTGGTTTCCGGTGCCGTGGCCAAAGCCGGTCCGCAGCCGATTTCCACCAACCCGCTGAGCGTGGTCGAGGCCCTCGGCACTGCCGGCATCGACACCAACAACGCCGACCTGTCGGGCCTGTTGCTGACCCGCAATGGCCGGGTGTATCCGCTCAATCTCGACTCGCTCAACCAGCAGGATTCCGAGTTGCAGCACGTCTTCCTCAAGGGCGGCGATCAGCTGTACCTGCCGTACAACGACAACAAGCGCATCTACGTCATGGGTGAGGTCAATCAGCCACGTGCGCTGAGTTTCAAGACTGCGACGATGAACCTCTCCGACGTGCTCGGTTCGGTCGGCGGCTTGAGCCAGACCACCTCCAACGGCAACGCGGTGTACGTGATTCGCGGGGTGGAAAACCTCGATGTCGAGCCGGCGAAAATCTATCAACTGGAAGCCCAGTCGCCGACCGCCATGGCACTCGCTTCGCACTTTCAAGTGCGTCCCCAGGATGTGGTGTACGTCGGCCCGGCCAACGTCACGCGCTGGAACCGCTTCATCAGTCAACTGGTGCCGTCGGCATCGATTGTCGGGACCGGGGCTTCCGCTGCGAAGAACTGGAGCGAATTCAGTAACAACAGCAAATAAGGCCGACCGTGAAAACCTTGAAAGTTGGCGTCTGCCTGATGGCGGCCTTGATGTTGTGTGGCTGTAACCCGCTGATGACCGCTTCGGTGCGCAACCTCAAGTCGGCGGTGATCGGCCCGGACGAGCTGGACGTGAGCGCGGCCCAGGTGGCCGAGGTCAAGTATCCGCAAGTCAAACTGACCACGCCGTCCGGCTCCGGGGTGCTGGCGCTGGTGCGCGAGCGTGAAGACCTGCAGTTCTGGGTCGCTTCCGGCAAACAGGTGTTGCTGCTGCGTGACGGCCTCGCTGTGCGCACCATCGGCCTCGGCGTCGAGGGCGACCTGGACGGTACGCGGCTGGCCGACGACGCGCCGTTCAAGCGCGGCCTGCATCAAGTCGCCGATGGCTTCACCAGTCAGCGCTGGATCGACCTGTACAAGGGCCAGGAAGTCGGCTTGATCGTCAACAGCCGGTTCTCCCGCCGATCCACGCAAACCCTGCAAATTCTCGACAAGGAATACACCGTGCTGCGTGTCGACGAACGTATCGACGTCCCGGCGATCGGGCTGCGCGCGACCAACCATTACTGGGTCGATCCGCTGGACGGATTCATCCTGCAGAGCGAGCAGCAACTGACTACGCAAATGCGTGTGCGCATCGTGCAACTGACCCCTGATCGCAGGCATCTGCCGTGAAGCGCTTACGGATGTTATCGGCGGGTTTGCTGTTGCTCAGCGGCATCAGTCAGGCAGCGGTCACGGTCAGTGGCGATGTCGCCAACCCAGGGCCGGTGGAATTGCCGCCGGGCGGGCGCTTGCTCGACGTGATCAGCGTGGCGGTGCCGAATGCCGAAGGTTACTGGCTGGCCGGCGTGTTGCTGCGCCAGTCGTTGCTGGAACAGCAGGCGCGGCTCAAGGCCGGGGTGTTGTTTGATCTCGATGTGTTGCAGCGCATGGCCTCGTTGTTTGACCGCCCGAGCCGCGCGGCGCTGGCGCTGCGCCTGGCCGAGCAGGTGCGGCAAATGCCGGTCACCGGGCGTCAGGTGGCGGACCTCGATCCGGTCGCGGTGGAAGTCGGTTTCGCGCGCAACATTCGTCTCGACGATGGCGATCAGCTGATCTACCCGAAACGGGTCGACGAGGTGCAAGTGTTGGGCGCGGTTGCCGAGACCTGCCACCTGCCTTATCAGCCCTTGCTGGAGGCGCGTGAGTATCTGGAAAGCTGCACGCCGCTGGATGATGCCGAGGCCGATTACCTGTGGCTGATTCAGCCCAATGGGGCGGTGCGACGTGTGGGCATTGCGCATTGGAATCGCGAGAGCGGGCAGTTCCCCGTGGCCGGCAGCAAGATTCTGGTGCCGGTGAAAAATGATGATCTGGATCCGCCTGTTCCTGAACTGAATCAGCAGTTGGCCGAATTGATTGCCACGCAGCTGGCTGAGGTGGTTCGTTGAAGTTACGTTTTGCAGCTGTGTTGTTATTACCGTGCGGTCTGGTGCATGCCGAGCCGCGTATTACCCAAAATGATTTCGGCGGCACCGGTCTGTTGCAGACCCCGACCGCGCGCATGGCTCCAGCCGGCGAGCTGAGCGTCAACGCCAACCGCACCGAGCCTTACAGCCGCTACAGCGTGTCGTTGCAGCCACTGGACTGGCTCGAAGGTTCGTTCCGTTACACCGCGATCACTAACCGGCCGTACGGCTCTGAGGCGCTGAGTGGCAGCCAGAGCTACAAGGACAAGGCGGTCGACGCTAAAGTCCGGCTGTGGCAGGAAAGCCACTGGGCGCCGGAAGTCGCGCTGGGCTTCCGAGACATCGGTGGTACGGGCTTGTTCTCCAGTGAGTTTTTCGTCGCCAACAAGCGCTTCGATAATTTCGATTTCAGCGCCGGTATTGCCTGGGGTTATCTCGGTAATCGCGGTGATCTCGACAACCCGCTGGGCTACGTCAGTGATCGCTTCGACACTCGACCGGCTCTCGAAGGTACCGGTGACGTCAACTCCGGCTCGTACTTTCGCGGTCGGCCGTCGTTCTTCGGTGGTGTGAGCTACCAAACGCCGTGGGACCGACTCAGCCTGAAGCTCGAATACGAAGGCAACGACTACAAGCACGAGCCAAAGGACAACGTGATCAAGCAAGACTCGCCGATCAACTTCGGCGCGGTGTTCAAGGTGGCGGATTCGGTGGACGTCAGCGCGGCGTGGGAGCGGGGCAACACGGCGATGTTCGGCATCACCTTCCACACCAATTTTGTCAGCCGCAAGGCGCCGGCCAAGACTTACGATCCGACGCCGGAACCGCTGCCGGCGAAGATGCCGACCACGCCGATGGAACAGGTCAACTGGGCCGACGTGTCGCAGCGTCTGCAGCAGAATGCCGGGTACAAGGTCGAGCGCATCAGCCAGCGTGATTCCGAGCTGATCGTCTACGGCGAGCAGCAGCGCTACTTCCATTCGTCGAAGGCTGTTGGTCGCGCGAGCCGGATTCTCGACAACAGCGTGAACGACGACATCAACTGGTTCACCGTGGTCAACAAGCGCTACGACCTGCCGCTGGAAGAGACCAGTGTGCCGCGTCAGACCTTCCGCGAAGTGATCAACAACGAGGAACCGCTGGAGTCGTTGCACCGCACCACCGAGATCAACCCGGCGATGCCGCACAACGAGAAAACCCTCTACAGCGAAGCGCCGCAGCACTTCAACTATGGCGTCGGCCTGGGCTTCAAACAGAACGTTGGCGGCCCGGATGGTTTGCTCTATCAATTCAGTGCCGACGCGGACGCCGAGTACCGCTTCAACCGCAACACCTGGTGGAACGGTCTGCTCAGTGCCAACCTGGTGAACAACTTCGACAAGTTCACCTACGATGCACCGAGCGGCCTGCCGCGGGTGCGTACCGATTTGCGTCAATACCTGACCACCTCGGAAGTGACCATGCCGTTGTTCCAGGTCAGCCATGCCGAGCAGTTGGACAAGGACCTGTATGGCATGGTCTACGGCGGCTATCTGGAGTCGATGTTTGCCGGTGTCGGCGGTGAGGTGCTGTTCCGGCCGACCGGTGAGCGCTGGTCGGTGGGAGCGGATCTGAACTATGTGCGCCAGCGCGAGTTCGACCAGGGTTTCGGCCTGCGCGACTACTCGGTCTGGACGGGGCACATCACCGGTTACACCGACTTGCCGTACGACACGCTGGCAGCAGTCAGCGTCGGTCGTTATCTGGCCGGCGACTGGGGCGGTACGCTGGACATCTCCCGCGAGTTTTTCAACGGCGTGCGCTTCGGCGCCTGGGCCACGATCACCACGGCTGGCAGCGCCGAGTACGGGGAGGGTAGTTTCGACAAGGGCATCTATTTGTCGATCCCGTTCGACGAAATGATGAGCATGTCGACCATGCGCCGCGCCAACCTGGTCTGGGCCCCCCTGACCCGTGACGGCGGCGCCAGGCTCAATCGCAGCTTCCAGCTGCACTCGATGACCGATAGCCGCGAGGGTGACATGTTCTACCGCAACTTCTCGAAGATTACCGAGTAAACCCCGGGCCTTCTCGGGACCTGTGGGAGCGGGCTTGCCCGCGAAGGCGTCGGCACATTCAACATTTGTGCTGCCTGACCCACCGCTATCGCTTGCAGGCAAGCTCCCACAGTGATTTTGTGGTGTGCCCGATTTGAGTGAACGCCGCCGGACCCTGTGGGAGCGGGCTTGCTCGCGAAGGCGGCGGCACGTTCAACATCTCTGTCGCCTGACCCACCGCTTTCGCGGGCAAGCCACGCTCCCACAGTGTTTTGTGGTGAGGCACATATCCCGATCCATACCGAGATCCCCTGTGGGAGAGGGCTTGCCCGCGATGGCGCCGGCACATTCAACATCTGTGCTGCCTGACCCACCGCTTTCGCGGGCAAGCCACGCTCCCACAGTGTTTTGTGGTGAGGCACATATCCCGAATCCATACCGAGATCCCTTGTGGGAGCGGGCTTGCTCGCGAAGGCGTCGGCACTGCCACCCTCGCAACAGCCTGACCCACTGCCCAAATCCCGCCCACAAAAAAGGGGACTTTCGTCCCCTTGCGGTATTGCCTGATCTACCACTCGCGCATCAATAAATATCTTTCGACAACAACGTAAATGGCGTCTTCACCAGGATCTTCAGATCCAGCCATAACGACCAGTTGTTGATGTAATGCAGGTCCATCTCCACCCGGCGCTGCATCTTGTCGATGGTGTCGGTCTCGCCACGGCAGCCGCTGATCTGTGCCAGCCCGGTAATACCCGGTTTGATTCGATGACGGGCCATGTACGCGAGGATTTTCCCCGAGTAGTAGTGGTTGTGCGCTACAGCGTGAGGACGTGGACCGACCAGGGCCATCTGCCCCTGCAGCACGTTGAACAACTGCGGCAGCTCATCCAGCGAGGTGCGGCGGATGAAGCGGCCAACCGCAGTAATACGCGTGTCATTACGGCTGGCCTGAACCACTTCACGGTCATCGTGCACGCGCATCGAGCGGAATTTCCACACCTGAATCACCTTGCCGTTCCAGCCGTGGCGATCCTGCTTGAAGAACACCGGCCCCGGCGAGTTGATCTTCACCGCCAACGCGATGAACAGCAGCACCGGGCTCAGCAGGATGATCGCCAGCAGCGCCACGCCTTTTTCCACCAGACTCTTGCTCAGCGCAGCGGTAGGGCGGCTGGTCAGCGGACTTTCGTTGAGGCAGATCGCCGGCAGACCATCCACGACCTTCACCGAGTGGTTGAGCAGGGTCAGACTGTTCAAGTCCGGCACCCAGACCACATCGACGTTGGCGTCGAGCAAATCGACGTACATCGCTTCGATTTTCGCGGCCTCGGCCAGCGGCAAGGTGATGTACAAACGGCGGATGTCATGGTCCTTGATCAGCTCCAGCAAATCTTCCTGATCACCGACCACACGCGGTGCATCCGAGTCCAGAGTCGGTGTCGCGCCATTGCTGACCAAACCTACCAGCGGCAGGTTTTCCACCTGACTGATCTTCTTCGCCAGACCCAGAGCCAGCTCGCCGGTACCGACGATCAGGGTCTTCTGTGCGCTGGTGCGGGAACGCTGGTAGTACTTGGAAAAGGCATGCAGTGGCGCGTACATCAGCGCCTGACCGAGGAAGCCGTAGACCGCCCAGCTCAGCGTCACCTCGCGGGAGAACACCTCGTCAGCCTTGCACACGAACGCGATGCCGGCCAGCGCCACCATGGTCATCGACCAGCCCATGAACAAGCGTCCAAGCCCGGTCAGGTAATTGTCCTGCTTGCGGTACACGCCGCTAAACGTATACGCCGGTACCGAGGCCAATACCGCCAGTGTTGCGCACATGCGGTAATAGAACTCGACGGTGCCGGTCTGCCGTTCAGCCAGTATGAATAACAACGCAACAATGAAAGCCTGCGCCAGTGCCCATTGGCCCCAGAAGGTAAGTCCCTTGAGGCCGTTATTTCGATTGATCCGTAGAGAAAGTTCCATGAGATATCCCCAGAAATACGTCCATTCAGGTTTCGACAGTTGAAGTCCGAGTTGCTAGATAGGCTTGTTGTTGTTATTGGACGAGTGTCCTGAGGTAACAACGTCGATAGGCCGAACTGTCGTCAATCAATAGACTAAGTTATTGCCGGAGAGGGTGTCTGACGAGTTCTAACAGGATGGCACAGTGCCAACTTTTTAATAATCAAATACAAGGGTGTTAGAAAAGGTCGCAGAGCGGGGGGTGAATAAATTATGTTGTGTTTGTTACTGTAGGAGGGGTGGAGGCAGGGAGCTATTATTACCAGGGGGGAAGCCAAACAGAGTGCTCTTGTTGTTTTTGTAATCGCACTGTTTTCTGTTTGTTTTGTTCGCGGATATCGGCGGTATTTACGCAACGATTTCCTGAATGAGGCAATAACCGCGGTTTCTTACGGCACGGAACAATCGCTCACCATTACTCGCGTTTTTGAACTTGTCCTGCAGGCGACTCAGGCACATCTCCAGGCCGCGATATTGCTCCGGCTCGCGGCCGATGCTGAGGATCAGGTCATCTCGACTGACTACACGTTCTTCGTGATGGAGCATTTTGCGCACCAGCGCGGTTTCCAGTCCGGTAAGGCTGATCTCGACGCCTTCCTTGACCAGGGCGCCTTGATCGTTGTCCAGATGCCAGGTTTCGTTGCAGGTGGTGGCGTCTTCGATGGCGGCAGTGCGGGTGTCGCTCTCTGCACTTTGAAACGGCTTCGCCGATTGTGCGGACAGCCATTCCGATTCAAGGGTGGCCAATATGCGCTGGGTGTCGTGTTCAATCGTGCGGGCAACGTTTTTCCGGGTGCCCCTTGGGTAAGTGAACTCCATCAGCATGGGAGCGGAAGAGGGCGAAGTAGCACCTTCAATAAACATTTGTGCCTGAGACGTGCCAAACGAATTGAAGCGCTCGCTGGACAGAATGCTCTCAAGTTCACGCTGCGACGTTGTACTGTTGGTCACGACGACAAAATATTTTCTTGGGAGGGTTGTACTAGTTTCCATGTCTCTCTCCTAAAATGTGCACCAAAATGGGCGAAAAGGTAAATCGGCAGGCGAGCAATGACTTCCTTGGAAGTAACCGACAGGCAGGGTCTGGGCCCAAAATGGCCTCGATAAATTCCACTCGTTCTGCTGCTATGTTGTTAAGTTTATTGTTATGGTTCGGTGTAGCCGCGCTCATTCAATGGCTTGATTATTAGTAGATTTGAAGTACAACTTGAGCTGTATGGTTGCATATGACGATCCTTCGTGATTATGCAAAGAGAATGGCTGCCCGAGAGTCAGGCAGTCGATATCAGACCCCGCATCAGGCGATAGCCGTAGCCGCGGATGCTCTGAATCGCATTGGTACCATACATGTCCTTGATTTTTCCACGCAAGCGGCTGATGGATTTTTCCAGCGCTCTCGGATCGTAGAAATTGGTATTGAGCCCCATGATGCTGGCGATTTCATCATGGCTGAGAATGTGATTGCTGGTCTGCGCAAAGGCTTCCAGGATCTTCATCTCGGCAAACGAGATGTCGAGTTTCTGGCTGGTGCCGCCCTGCAGGCAGATGCGCGTCGGGTCGAGCGTGAGGTTGATATCCCGCTGCCATTCTTCACTGTTGAAGAATTCACCGAGCAACTCGTCGCCCTCGTCGGAAAGGGTATTGAGTTTGATACAGAAGTCGGCACCGGCCAGGAAGTACTTGATCTTGTTGAAAGCGCCGCGACCGGTTATGACCGCGCAAATGATCGGTTTCAAGTTGTCGGAACGCAGGTTCTCGATCAGCGCAAGATTGTCTTCCAGCGCTTGCGGAGTGTCGATAACGATGAAGATGGCTCGATACGAACCAGAAAGTTCATTGTTATAGGAACTAGTGTACGAACTGGCCTCAAGTGCCATATCAGTGCGTACGTGCTTTGCGATCAGCGCACTAAAATGTTCGGCCACGCCACGGGTACGGCCCAGTGTGAGAACGCCGGGTACGTCGTTTGTCGGGCGCGGACTTCTAGTCGCCAAGTTCCCTGAGAGCATCATGCTTTGACTCGAATTAGGTGCTGACATCGGGATGTTAAAGCACCGGTTCTCATCTGTGACTGACAATTGGTAACATTCACGCGATTTTTAGACGTGGCTCCCGAGTTTTCTAACAATAATTAAGCATTTCAAGCTTTTAGTTGATTTTCTCGGGGTTGTGAACTAGTCGTTACATGATGGCGATGTGGAATTGTGCCACTATTTTGAATCTATGGCGATGGCTTTGTTCATGTCCAATTGCCACTGTCGACGATCCTGAGGCAATGTGAGCTGGATCACACTTTATTGGCCAGTCGAACTTTTTTCTACTATAGCCCTAAATATTTTTCGTGTAGTTCGTAGGCGGACGTTTATTAACATGGCTTGAGTGTGTCTTTTGATAAGACATATTCTCCGTCGCCTGATCAGGCAATGGGTGTCGCGTTATACCGATTGTTTAACTTCAGATACTCAATTCCTGAATACAGTTGACCGGTCGCTCATCAAGAGCGCTCTGACGGAGGATTAATGGATTTCTGGACCTTTATCCAGGTGTTGATATTGGGCGCGGTAGAAGGCCTGACCGAGTTCTTGCCGATCTCCAGTACCGGCCACCAGATCATCGTCGCCGACCTGCTGGACTTCGGCGGCGAACGCGCGATGGCGTTCAACATCATTATTCAGCTGGGCGCGATCCTGGCCGTGGTCTGGGAGTTTCGCCCGAAGATCTTCGACATCGTCAAAGGCCTGCCCACCCAACGCAATGCGCAGCGTTTCACCCTCAACCTGCTGATAGCTTTCCTGCCGGCGGTGGTCCTCGGCGTACTGTTCGCTGACAAAATCCATCAATACCTGTTTAACCCGATCACTGTGGCCATGGCCTTGGTGGTGGGCGGCATCGTCATGTTGTGGGCCGAACAGCGCAACCATGTGGTGAGCGTCGATCACGTCGACGACATGCGCTGGTCAGACGCGTTGAAGATCGGTTTCGTGCAATGCCTGGCAATGATTCCCGGCACGTCGCGCTCCGGCTCGACCATCATCGGCGGTTTATTGTTCGGCTTGTCCCGGAAAGCCGCCACAGAGTTCTCGTTTTTCCTCGCCATGCCGACCATGGTCGGCGCTGCGGTGTACTCCGGCTACAAATACCGCGACCTGTTCCAGGCCAGCGACCTGCCAGTGTTCGCCCTCGGTTTTGTCATCGCCTTCATCTTCGCCATGATCGCCGTGCGCGGCCTGCTCAAATTCATCGCCAACCACAGTTATGCGGCGTTCGCCTGGTATCGGATCGCGTTTGGTTTGTTGATTCTGGCGACGTGGGTGTTTGGTTGGGTGAACTGGACGGAAGCGGCGGCCTGATCACTGACTGCTGATCAATGTAGCAACCGCGAGGTCGTTCAACGCCGAGTCGGGCAATTCTTGGCGGTAGCGCTGCAAGGCTGATGTGAAATACGCGGCTTGCAGCATGCCGTCGCTGGCGAGGTAATAGCGCGCCGCTTCGATTTCCTCTGGCGAGTAAACACGTTTCTTGAGTCTGGACACATCTGAGGTCGCATCGAACGAGGCCACCGTCGCCGTGAAAAACAGAAAGCCGGAAAGCTGAGTCGACTCAAAAGGGCCACCATCTCCCTTACCACACCCCTTCACAAAGTCGCAGGAGGCGACGGCGCTGGAAGAGATAGTCGAGATTAAAGCGAGGAGGATAAAACGCTTGAACGAAACACAGCGAAACGCGGGCATAAACAAAAGACATCCTGTCAGCACATCGAAACTTCGGGCAACGCTCATTCGTTGCCCGCACAGTCAAACCATCAATCAACGGCCTTCAAGCAACTCGCCAGCCTGATCCAGCAACGCCAGCGGATCCTTGGCCTTGTGAATATCCACCGACAACAACTGACGGAATTTACGCGCCCCCGGGAACCCGGTGCCCAACCCCAGCACGTGACGGGTGATGTGATGCATCGCACCGCCCGCCTGCAAATGCTCGGCAATATAAGGCCGCAACTGCGCCAGCGCCTCGGCACGGCTGATCACCGGCGCGCTGCTGCCGAATAACTGCTGATCAACCTCCGCCAGCAAATACGGATTGTGATAAGCCTCACGCCCGAGCATCACACCGTCAAAGGTCTGCAAATGTTCATGGCAGGCCTCCATCGTCTTGATCCCGCCGTTCAGCACAATCTCCAGCTCCGGAAAATCCGCCTTCAACTGCGCCGCCACGTCATAACGCAGCGGCGGAATGTCCCGATTCTCCTTCGGCGACAAGCCCTCAAGAATCGCAATCCGCGCATGCACGGTAAAACTGGTGCACCCGGCATCCCGCACCGTCCCGACGAAATCACACAACTCGGCGTAACTGTCGCGCCCATTGATCCCGATCCGATGCTTCACCGTCACCGGAATCGACACCGCATCGCGCATCGCCTTCACACAATCCGCCACCAACTGCGGATGCCCCATCAGGCACGCACCGATCATATTGTTCTGCACCCGATCACTCGGGCAGCCCACATTCAGATTCACCTCGTCGTAACCATGCTCCTGCGCCATGCGCGCGCAGGCGGCTAGATCCAGCGGAACACTGCCGCCTAACTGCAGCGCCAGCGGATGCTCGGCTTCGTTGTGACGGAGGAAACGTTCGTGATCGCCGTTAAGGAGGGCGCCGGTGGTGACCATTTCGGTGTAGAGCAGGGCGTTCTTCGACAAGAGGCGTAGGAAGAAACGGCAGTGGCGGTCAGTCCAATCCATCATCGGGGCGACGGAGAAGCGGCGGGAGAGTGGGGCGGGTGTGGCGGAGATAGGGGACATTGGCGATTCTGGATTGGGTGGGGCTGGGAGGTGGGGGAGTTTATCAGGAATGGGGGGAGGACGGGGTTTGTGGCTAGTAGAGGTCTGTGCTTGAAAAATTGGCCGGACATTGGGGAATGATAGTAAATATTTCTGACTCCTTTTCTCTCTGGAAAAGGAAAAGGAGATATTTCTCTACAATGGTAAGTCAGTGTCTGCATCCTTAACCTGGGCCTGCTCCCTCTTGGGAATCGAAGATCTGCATTTTCATGATCTGCGGCACGAAGGGGTAAGTCGGTTGTTCGAAGATGGAATGGGACATCCCGAGGGTGTGGAGCGTATCAGGGTATCGAGATTGGAATTCGCTCCGTCGGTACACGCATTTGCGGAGCCGATTAGATCGATATAACGAGTAGGTTTGATTAAAAACGGTTGTCTAAAAATTATGGGTATGCAAAATAATATGCCCTTTCGTTCTTGGATTATTACTTTTCAAGAAGTGCGACCAAAATTTTTTCATCGGAACAGGGCAAACGTCCTGAAATTTTGGTTAAAAAGCGGCAAATTGACTAAGGGAAATCCCTCAAGTGTCGATAAAAAATGATGCGTTGAATTAGGTGCACCCGCCTGTCAACGGAAGATAGATCAGCGAAAATAGTCAACAGGAGTCGTCAATGTCAGTTCAAACCTACACGTGTGGTCATTGCCACTTTCAATTCAATCGAGGGGTGACCACCTGCCAAGGTTGCCTTGGGACAGTTGTTTGGGGGGCTACCCCGAAAGAGAAACATGAAGCGGGGCTGTTCGGAGCTATCGTCGGCGCTGGTGTAGGTGGCGTGTTGATGTTTGGTCTACCTGCAGCACTCAACAAGTACCTCAGCATGGATGTAGCGATGGGCTTTGGCCTTGGTTTGGGAGCGCTCGCCGTTATCGCGGTTTTAGCGGGCATTGGGTACGTCAAAGGATCCCTCAGTGCCGAGAAACAACATCGTGGCGAGTGCAGAACATTTCGTTAACTCGATAAAATTTGATCAGGGCGCGAAGTAATTCCAAGAAGATCTCTAAGAAACTGTGCGCAGATAAACCCCATCGCTCTCACGAGCGTTGGGTTTTTTTGGGGGGGCGATAAACCCGCTCGCGTTGCGGGGTGCTGAAGGACTAGATGCACGCATTAA
The DNA here is from genome assembly GCF_900215165.1 of Pseudomonas sp. LAMO17WK12:I5. NCBI lineage: Bacteria > Pseudomonadati > Pseudomonadota > Gammaproteobacteria > Pseudomonadales > Pseudomonadaceae > Pseudomonas > Pseudomonas sp. LAMO17WK12:I5. Next base: position 91,468 of record NZ_OBDS01000003.1, read on the forward strand.
CAGGTCTGCCAAGCGCCTTATCCCTTTCGCGCAGCGAGAGTCAAGCCGTAAGATCAAGTTAAGAGGCGTAATTGTCGCGCTTTAGCGAAAGTGGAGTTGCGCGGATCAGTTCCAGCCCCTTCTGAGTTAAAACAACGTCCCGGGGGTAGTAGTCGTTCAGATGGCCATTGAGATATTGTTCTTTAATCAAAAAACTCACACACTCGGCCGCAAAAACGTGTTGCTCATAATGCGCCGTATGCCCATAACCGTCTAAACCTGTCTCGGACAGGGCTGGCCCGGCGACTAAACCTAAAGCCTCAAAGTCAAGACTTAACGGCGCTGGAAAATGCTCAGCCAAAGCTGAAAAAACTCTAATTACTACACGATCAAATTCAGTGGCATTTGTCAGTTCCATTGGAAACACCCATTGGACAGTGAGGGGAATCAGAAGTGTAGGCCATGGCTTCGCATAATGTGCCTCATCGTTAACTCCGGCGCCAGCGCTGGGCGATTTTCCGGAACCAACTTGTCTCGCTGGTCGCGAGTACCATAACGTTTTTGGCATCATGCGCAGCGTCACGTGCTAGCTTGAGGGCATGAGGTGATCAAATAGAGACCAAGCACGCTCCTCAAAATTTTCTCAGCGCCGTTCTTCTGAATCCTAGCGAACCTAAAAAGGTGATGGATTTATATTAGAAGCTTCCATCCACCAAGCTCAGCATTGGCTCTCGCGCACTACGGAAAAGTGATCGATAAGGTTCTGGCGGTAAATAAATCCATTCCCTTTTTAGTCGGTTTTTATAGACCCCTCGTTATCAACTGCTGTAACCAATAACGAGGGGGAATAAATGGTCGGAAGTCGACTCAGGGTTACCGAGCTTTCAAATCGTCAATCATCATCATGAGTGGTCCTGATGAAGCACCCAAATTGATCATCTTGGCTAAGTTTTCTGGTGTAAAAAAACGATTGCCTGCATGAATGACTTCGCGAGCGCGTTCAAGATGTTTTGGCACCTCGCCTACCCACTTTGCCTCCCGTTGCAGCTGGCGGGGCTTTAGCGATTCCAGTTCCTCGGGCTTGACCTTGCTCAGCTCGCGCATGGGCTGAATAAGATTTGTGACAACCATGTCCTTAATTCGAGCTTTGAAAAAGGAGAGGCCGTCGAGAGTGGTCACGTAGACGGGCTTGGTTGGCCAACCAAGCCCGTCACCTTCGTAGCGATTCGACGTTTCGAAATGAGCCTCTGCCTCTGCCTTGGTCATTGGGACTTCTTTCTCAATCACGTTCTCATCTCGGTCAGCGCGCAGTCGAAGTTTCTGAAAGACTTCGGTGCCAACTGTGCCCATCAGTCGAGTTTTGAGTGACGAGAGATCCTTGTAGGCCATGTCGAGGGCTTCGATCTCGACGAGCATTTCCGACATGGTTTCCAGCATCGAGCGTATCGCAGTTATTCGTTGCCTTCTCGCAATTGCTTGGTCAACGCGCTTACGTTCCCTAGTGAACGAAACACCAAAATGGGTCTTGCCGCAATTTCCACCGATACCTGTTTCCTTTCCGTCGCTCGTACTGATCAGGTAGCCGGCCATGTGTGGTTGATGGCAGTGGGCGATGCCGCAAATGGTCTTTTCTAAGAAGCGGTAGGGCGCAATCACAGATCCAAACCGGCGTGAAGCATGCGGGTGAAATGCCAGTGACGCCTCGTAGGCGGGACGAGCTCTCAGATCCTGGATTGAGTCGATTACAACAAGTGTGTCGTTCAAATAGCAGTCCCTCGCGTTAATAGTGGCAAATTGGTTGCATTTGACTATAGAACTTGATCGACATGGTGGCACTAGAATTTCGTCACAAGGACAGTATGCCTGTGAACAACAGTGCCTTTGATTGGAGCGGAATTCGGATGCTTAAAATTTGCTTCAGGTCAGGCACAAGATGTGCGCTTAGGAGGAGGGGTTGTACGAATCTGGTACAAAGGAAATAAAAGCCTTTGTTTACGGGAGGTTTTGAGTAAGTGGCTCCAACCCATACTGGAGCGACGTACAGCGCTTGAAAAAGGACCGCATTGCTCTTTGCACTGGTGACTGTATCGAGATCGATTAGCGTGCTCTTAGAGCCTTAGCGAACTGAAAAATCGCGTCTGTTTAAATGAAGCCTATTGTTGCAGTCCCGCTCCTACACCACCTTGCGCCTCCCCCTACACCTAAGACAGAATCCGCCGGCTTGTGCGTCTAGCTCGCGGGTTCTATCGTCCCTACGTCACTGAAAACCAGTGATCGGGTTTGGTAGCCCGTCTCCGTCAGAAGCACAAGACTACTGTCTTGCGAGGGCGTTTCTCGTCTTCGTTTTATGGTGGTCATGCGCGGGGCGTCTTCGGATGCGCCGGGGTTCCTGACGACCGGTCTACCAACCTGCGTATGGCCTCCACCCTTCGTTTGGTAGCGAGAGTGATGGCTCCTTTTCGTTTATCCGTCAGGAGTTACACCATGTTCAAACCAACACCCAACCCACCCGAATCCAACCCCGCATCCCCCTACGAATCCCTCGACTCCCGCAAACTCCACGAAGCCGCCGAGCGCGCCCTCGATCACTACCTCACCCCGGCCAGCCAGATCATGGCCAGTGGTGATCAATCCAGACCGATGTTCCTCGCCAACCCGGCCTACGACACCGAATCCCTGCTCGCCAATGCCAGCGAATCCCTGGGTTCCGCCACGACCATGCTCAACGATTTCGCCGCGTTGCTGGATGTCTCGCACCGCAAGACGCTGCTGGGCATTGCGCAGGTGGTGATGTTGGGGGAGTTGGCGGTGAATCAGGCGTTGGATAACGTCGAGCTCAAGGCGTAGATCGCTGCCCTCCGTGGCGAGCGGCGAGCTTGTGGTCGCGGAGGGCATTCTGTCGATGCGCAAAACAACCGTCCAAAATGGCGGTTTTCAGCCTGTTTCTGCAGCAATAGCGATGTGCCACAAAAAATGATGGCAATGCGTCATCACGCGCTCAAAAAAGTTCAACGATTATACAAAAATATAAAGTTGTACAACTTTTCCCAAAATTTATAGCATCCGTTCCAACACCTTTGCTGAAACGATAAATCCAGCGTCAGTCCTGGATTTGTCCGCTGGTGCGTGGCCCGTCGGTACGGCTTTTCGCGTCAGTTTGTTGCAGCCGGGTCAGTGGAAGCTGCCCGTATTTCGCCCAGGACGACGACCCCGAATATGAGCGGTAACTCCGGTTATCAGAGATCTATTTTTTGTGCCTGACGCTGAATCGCGTCAGGGCGTTAGAGGCTGAACATGGCAGAAGCATCGAATTTCCTGGGCAACATCAAGGTTTCCCGAAAGTTGGGGGCCGGGTTTGGCGTTCTTTTGCTGGCGGTGGGGGCGGTGGCTTTCATTGGCTATAGCAGCAGCAATGTGCTGGTGGATCGCCTGGACACCACGCGTCTGATCGGCACGCTCAACGATGCGTCGCAGGACATGCGGTTGTCGGAGAAGCAGTACGAAGCGGCAGCGGATGCGGCGTTTGCCGAGGCTTATCAGTCGCGGCTGACGGTGTTGCAAGGGCTGATCGCGAAGGCCTTGCAGACCCTGACGCGGGCGGAAAACCAGCAAGCCTTGAAGCGTTTGCAGGACACCACGCTGGCTTACGATCAGCAGGTCAAGCGTTTGGTCGAGGCGGACAAGGCGACCAGCGATGCGCTGAAACCGTTGGGGGCGATGTCGGACAAGTACGCCGAGACCTTCAACAGCATGTTCGAGAGCACCACGGCCAGCGCATTGGCATCTGCCGACAGCGCGCGGGTGGCGGACTTGCGCACGGTGGCGGATCTGCGCAATGGCATGACGATGTTTCGTCTGATGCTGCGGCGTTATATCGCCGTGCCGAGCGAGGCCAACAAGCAGGTGCTGCTGGACACCACCGATGCCTTCCTGGCCGACATGAGCAAGGCGCGCAGCGGGTTGCCGGCGGCCCTGTCGAGTCAACTTGAGGAGGCGCAGGCCGGGATGCGCCGTTATCGCGAGGTGCTGGTGCAGGTCGCCGCGCTGTTCGAGCAGAAGCAGAGCCTGCGCCAGCAGGTCGATCAGCAGAGCCAGGCGATGGACAGCATCATGACCGGCCTGATGGACACGCAGCAGCGTCTGGCGCGGGACGATCAACAGCGTGCGTTTATCCAGATTGCCGTGCTGACGGTGCTGGCGCTGGTGGTCGGTCTGTTGGCTGCGGTGCTGATCTCGCGGCAGATCACCGGGCCGCTGGCGCTGACGGTGGAGCTGGCGCGACGGATTGCCAAGGGCGACCTGACGGTGCAAGCCAAATCCAGCCGCAAGGATGAATTGGGCGATCTGCAAAACGCGATGCAGGACATGGCGCAAAGTCTGAACACGCTGGTGCAGGGGATCGGTAACGGCGTGACACATATTTCGACATCGGCGGAGAAACTCTCGGCGATGAGCGAGCAGACCAGCGCCGGTGTGCGCCAGCAGAAAGTCGAGGTGGATCAGGTCGCCACGGCGATGCACGAAATGGCCTCGACCGTGCAGGAGGTGGCGCGCAACACCACCGACGCATCCGCCGCCGCGACACTGGCCGATCAGCAAGCACGACACGGCAGTGCGGTGGTCAAGCAGGCGACTGTGCAGATCAGCGAACTGTCGGTGGCGATCGAAGAGTTGGGCGCGGCGATGAACGTGCTGTCCCAGGACAGTGAGCAGATTGGCAAGGTCATCGATGTGATCAAGGCAGTCGCTGAGCAGACCAATTTGCTGGCGCTGAACGCGGCGATTGAAGCGGCGCGGGCGGGGGAGCAGGGGCGTGGTTTTGCCGTGGTTGCCGATGAAGTGCGCTCGCTGGCGCAACGTACTCAGGACTCGACCAAGGAAATCGAAGCGCTGATCGTCACCTTGCAGCAGGGTACGCAAGCGGCATCTACGCTGATGACATCCAGCCGCGAGCGCACGCTGGACACCGTGGTGCTGGCGCAGAAAGCCGAGCAGGCGATCACCGAGATCAACCATTCGATCGGCACGATCCAGCAAATGAGCCTGCAGATTTCCGCCGCCGCCGAGCAGCAAAGTGCGGTGGCCGACGAGATCAATCGCAGCATCGTCAGTGTGCGCGATGTGGCCGATCAGTCGGCCGTCGCCAGCGAAGAAAGTGCTGCCGCAACCATTGAACTGGCGTCGCTGGGGCAGGACCTGCAACGCATGACGGCGCATTTCCGCACCTGATGGCATTTCGCAATGAACCTGGCCGGAATTGACCGGTCAGCCTGTATAAGCGGGGGCCGCCAAGCGGCGCCACCCGGTCCGTGCAGTGATTTTTTTCTGGGCCATGGATGGTTGCAACCCGCTCTCAGGGGGCGTCATGACCAATACACCAATTTTCCCCCAGCCCAGCGGGGGGTGCCAAGGATGCCGGCAAAAAGGCGAGGCCGATATGGCGTTCTCCTTCGCGTTCCAGCCGATTGTCGATGTGCGTGATCAATCGACCTTCGCCCACGAGGCACTGGTCCGGGGCGTGCAGGGCGAAGGCGCACTGTCGGTTCTGCAGCAAGTCGATGACCAGAACCGCTATCGCTTCGATCAACTATGCCGCGTGCGGGCGATCTCCACGGCAGCGCAGTTGGGGCTCACCGGGTTTCTTTCGATCAACTTCCTGCCGAACGCCGTTTATCGTCCGGACCTGTGCATTCGCAGCACGCTGGAGGCGGCCCGCGCACACGCGTTTCCGCTTGATCGACTGATCTTCGAAGCGGTCGAGGGCGAGCACGTTGAAAGCAATAAGCACTTGATGAACATCCTGCGCGAGTATCGCGAGTTTGGTTTCAAGACGGCCATTGATGACTTCGGTGCGGGGTATTCCGGGCTGAATCTGCTGGCGGACTTTCAGCCGGATCTGATCAAACTGGACATGGCGCTGATCCGCGATATCCACCGAGACCGTGTGCGTCAGGCGATCGTGCGGGGCGTGGTGGGCATGTGTACTGAACTGGGGATCGAGGTGATTGCCGAGGGCATCGAGCACCCGGAGGAACGGGACTTTCTCGCCGATTGCGGGATTTATCTGATGCAGGGTTTCTGGTTCGCCAAACCGGCGTTTGAGGCGATGGCGCAGATTCCGCTGGAGGCGTGGCAGCCGATTTGAGGCGAACCTGAACCCGCGCTGTCGATCAGCAAAGTTTCATCTTGCCGGGTGCGGCGAAGGCCTAGGATGCTTGCACAAGATCATCCCAAGGGGAGCCGTACCATGCGCACCAATGTCGTCAAAGTGCTGTTGATCGCTGCAGCTGTCTCGGTATTGAGTGCCTGTTCGGGCTCCGGAGGTTTGACCACCACCAGTTGTTTCTCCTCGGATTGCCAATCGCCGGAGGGGCGCAGTCATGCGACGACCCTGAAGTTTGGCGGCAACAGCATTGGCAGCAGCTTGAACCAGTACAGCTCCGGGATGTTGCATGACGATTGATAGATTTCCTGGCTGAGAATCAATGTGGCGAGGGAACTTGCTCCCGCCGGGGCGCGAAGCGGCCCCTCAAAAGAAGGCCTGCTGCGCAGCCCAGCGGGAGCAAGCTCCCTCGCCACAAATGTTTGTGCCTGGAAGATTACTGCGGCACTGCCAGCCACTCACCAATGACCTTCTGATAACTGCCAGTGACTTTACTCAGATGCAGCCACTGATCAACGTACAGTTTCCAGCTGATGTCATCGCGCGGCAGCAGGTACGCCTTCTCGCCGTACTGCATGTATTGGTGCGGATTCACCGCGCACAACCCCGGTTTGAGTTTCTGCTGATACAGCGCTTCCGAGGCGTCGGTGATCATCACGTCGGCCTTGTTGTCGAGCAGTTGCTGGAAGATCGTCACGTTGTCGTGCAGCGCCAGTTGCGCCTTGGGCAGGAAGGCGTGGACGAAGGCTTCGTTGGTGCCGCCGGCGGGTTCGACCAGACGCACGTTGGGCTGGTTGATCTGCTCGATGGTCTGGTACTTGGCCTGCTCGGCACAGCGCACCAGCGGGATCTTGCCGTCGCTGTCGAGGGTGTCGCTGAAGTAGGCTTTTTTCTGCCGGTCCAGCGTCACCGAAATCCCGCCCATGCCGATGTCGCACTTGCCGGCCTGCATGTCCGGCATCAGGGTTTTCCAGGTGGTTTGCACCCACTCGACTTTCACTCCGAGGCTGTCGGCCAGCGAGCGCGCCATGGCGATGTCGATGCCCTCGAAGTCGCCGTCGGTGCGCTTGAAGGTGTAGGGCTTGTAGTCGCCGGTGGTGCAGACGCGCAGTTGGCCTTGTTGCTGGATGCTGTCGAGGTGCGAAGGGCTTTCCTGCGCCTGAACGCCGGCGGCCAGGGTCAGCGCGCCGCAAAGGATCATCGTGCTTTTTAGAATGGTCATGGACATCGGGCTTCTGCAGAGGACGGTGAGCCAGTGTAGTGAAAGGCCTTCTCGGGTGTCATCCCGCGTCCGGACTCAACGTGCCGAGCCACGCCACCAACGCCACGATCAGCAGGGCCATGCCCAGTTCCAGCAGCACGCTGCGCCTGAGTGCATGCGCCGCGATGACGTGCTGTCCATCGCGTAGCGATCGCTCCAGCGCAGGCCCAAGGTGAAAGCGGTTCAGCGCGGCCAGCACCAGCATCGCGGCAAACAGCAAAACCTTGATCGCCAGCAACATCCCATAGGTGCCGAGCAGCACGTCGTCAAGCCTCGGGCCGACGATGAACAGGTAATTCACCACGCCGCTCACCGACAGCGTCAGCACAATCGCCGCGCCGATCCACTCGAAGCGTTTCACCGCCGCAGCCAGCAGGCGAGTCCGCGCTTCATCCACACCATCCCGCGTCAGCAGCACCAGCGCCAGCATGCCGCCCAGCCATGCCCCCGCCGCCAGTAAATGAAGCACGTCGCTGAGGAAATGCCAGAGTCGCAGCGAGCCCTCGTCCATTGCTCCGTGCCCACTCCACGCAAGGGAGGTGAGGGCGACCGCGCCGGCCATCGACGCGAGCCACTTCCCCGGCTGAGCCAGCACCACGATCAGTGCAATCATGCGCAGCGCCCACGCCAACCCGACGTCCGTTTCCAGCAGCATCATCTGCAGGTGCGGCCAGAGTGCGGCGAGTTGGGTTTCGCCACTCATGGCGCTCGTCATCAGCAGCAGTCCAGCGACTGACAGCAGGGCACCGAGCAACGCCAATCCACGCAACAGCGGCCTGAACCGCAGCGGCGCGTTCACGCTGTACAGCGCAAACAGCGCCACCCCGAACAACAGCAACAAATCCACATACAACGCCAGGCGCAGAATGATGTTGATCAGTTCAGCCATCGCTCACTGCACTTTGAACGTGACGTTGCCGGTGATCGGGTGCGTGTCGGACGACACCGCGCGCCACTCGACTTTGTAGGTGCCGGCGGACAACGGCGTGAGCGGGGTGACAAGCATGGATTTCGGGTCGCTGCCGGCGCTGACTCTGGCCTTCATCGGCATCGGCGAATGGGCCATGCCGGGCATCTCGGTCATCACCAGTTTGGCGCCGGAGAACTGAGTCAGCAGGCTCTCGGAAAAGTGCAGTTCGATCTTGTCGGGAGCCGCGCCGTCGGCACCTTCGGCCGGGGTTGATGACAGCAGTTTCGGGTGAGCCTGAGCGAGGCTGCTCAGGAGCAATCCGCTGGCGAGTACAAGGGTGATATTCAACGTGCGCATGCAAGACCTCTGGGGGTGTTTTTCAATGGGATTCAGAACCACAGCCGCACACCAAGCACGAGCCGTGCTTCGCTGCGACTTTCGCCTTCTTCGCGGACGTAATCGGCGGTGTTGCCGTAGGTGCGGTGCCACGTCACGCCGAGGTACGGCGCAAATTCGCGGCGGATTTCGTAGCGCAGGCGCAGGCCGGCTTCGGTGTTCGACAGGCCGGAGCCGAGGCCCCGTTGCGGGTCGTTTTTGCCGTAGACGTTGAGCTCGGCGGTGGGCTGCAGGATCAGCCGATTGGTCAGCAGAATGTCGTAATCGCCCTCCAGCCGCAGCGCGCTTTGTCCGCCTTCACCGAGAAACGCCGTGGCCTCGGCTTCGAAGTTGTACAGCGCCATGCCCTGTACGCCGAACGCGGCCCAGGTTTGCGGCGCGCCGGGTTTGAAGTCCTGACGCACGCCGCTGACCACGTCCCACCACGGCGAAATCGCGTGGCCCCACAATGCCTGGAGCTCGGCGTCCTCGGCCTTGCCGTTGCTGCGTTCGCCTTCGGAGCGCAGCCACAGGCGATCAATGTCGCCGCCAATCCAGCCGGACAGATCCCAGGCCAAAGCGCTGCCGTCATCGGCGTTTTGCCATTCGAGTTTGTCGGCGAGGAAGTAGCTGTTGATCGCGCTGTCGTGCACCTGATGGCCGCCGGGGCTGACAAACACGGCGGCGCGGTCGGCGTCGGTCAGCACCGGGATCGGCGTGCGACTTTCAGTCGGCGCGGCGGGCTGCATCATGCCGTCGTCCATGCTCTGCATCGAGTGATCCATGCCGGGCATCTGACTGTGATCCATGCCTTGCATGTCGTCGGCGGCCATGACGGAGCTGCCGAGGATTAACAAGGAGAACGCTGCGAATCGAGTCATGTTCGGCCCCTTCATTCTTCCACCCGCACTTCGCGGAACATGCCGGTTTCCATGTGATAAAGCAGATGGCAGTGATAGGCCCAGCGGCCCAATGCATCGGCCGTCACCCGGTAGCTGCGACGGGTACCGGGGGGCATGTCGATGGTGTGTTTGCGCACCTGAAAGTTGCCGTTCTCGTCTTCCAGATCGCTCCACATGCCGTGCAGGTGGATGGGGTGGGTCATCATCGTGTCGTTGACCAGCACCAGACGAATGCGCTCGCCGTACTTGAGGCGCAGCGGCTCGGCGTCGGAGAATTTGATGCCGTTGAACGACCAGGCGAATTTCTCCATGTGCCCGGTCAGGTGCAGCTCGATCGTGCGCCCGGGATCGCGGCCGTCCGGGTCTTCGAAAGTGCTGCGCAGGTCGGCGTAGGTCAGCACGCGACGGCCGTTGTTGCGCAGGCCGAGGCCAGGGTCGTCGAGTTTCGGCGCGGTGCTCATGGCTTGCATGTCCACCAGCGGATTGTCCTGTTCGCTGGCGGGGTGCGATTGCATCGGGCCCATCGCCGAGTGATCCATGCCCGCCATGGCGCTCATGTCCATCGAGCCGTGATCCATCCCGGCCATGCCCATGTCGTCCATGGTCACCAGCGGGCGCGGGTCCAGCGCAGGCACCGGTGCTGCCAGACCGGCGCGGGTGGCGAGGGTGGCGCGGGCGTAACCACTGCGATCCATGGCCTGGGCAAACAGGGTGCAGGCCTCGCTGTCAGGCTCGACGATCACGTCGTAGGTCTCCGCCACGGCGATGCGCAGCTCGTCGACGCTGACCGGTTTGACGTGCAAACCGTCTGCAGCGACCACGGTCATTTTCAGCCCCGGAATGCGCACGTCGAAGTAAGTCATGGCCGAGCCGTTGATCAGCCGCAGACGCAGTTTCTCGCCGGGGCGAAACAGCCCGGTCCAGTTGCTGTCGGGCGTATGGCCGTTGATCAGGAAGGTGTAGGTGGCGCCACTGACGTCGGCGATGTCGGTGGGGTTCATCTTCATTTGCGCCCACATCGTGCGGTCGGCGACGGTGGCCCCCCAGCCTTTGTCGCTGACGTCGTCGATGAAATCGCCAACGGTGCGCTTGTGGTCGTTGTAGTAGTCGGACTGCTTTTTCAGGGTCTTCATCAGGCTGGCCGGGTCTTCGTCGGTCCAGTCGCTGAGCATCACCACGTAGTCGCGGTGGTACTGGAACGGCTCCGGCTCTTTCGCGTCGATCACCAGCGGCCCGTAAACCCCGGCCTGCTCCTGCAAGCCGGAATGGCTGTGATACCAGTAAGTGCCGTGCTGCCGCACCTTGAACTGGTAGACGTATACGCCGCCGGGTTCGATGCCGTGAAAACTCAGGCCCGGCACACCGTCCATGTTCGCCGGCAGCAGAATGCCGTGCCAATGGATCGAGGTGCTGGCGCTGAGTCGGTTGCGCACCCGCAACGTCACCGTATCACCCTCGCGCCAGCGCAAGAGCGGGCCGGGCAGACTGCCATTGATGGTCAGCGCAGTGCGCGGGCTGCCGGTGAAGTTGACCGGGGTTTCGCCGATGAACAGCTCGAATTCGCTGCCGCTCAGTTCGTTGATCTGCCCAGGCGGGGTCAGCGCCCAGACAGGCGCGCGCCACAGACCGAGGCCGCCGAGCAGGCCGCTGGCGGCCAGGCCTTTGACGAAGGTGCGTCTTGAGGTGTTGGAAGGCATGCGCTGGAAGTCCCCGTTTGATACATGACGGGAGGCTAACCAGCGTCAGCTTTCAGTTGGCTGAGGCGGGAATTACAGTTTTGACAGTTTGATCGTTTGCCCTACAGACCGAGACCTTCCTGCACTGCCAGCAACAGATTGTTTTCGGTCAGCGCGATGGCATCCAACTGCTGGCCCGTTTCAATCGACTGCATCCACCAATGGCTTTCACCGTGCTCATCCACGGTACGCAGCAGATAAGTGTCCGTGGCTGACGGGATGATCTGCACCCGCCCGGCGCCATCCTCGGTAAACCGTGCAATGGGATCGAATGTCAGGGTTTGATGATTGGCCTCTATCACCAGTTGGTCGATGGCGTAATCGTGGGATTCACCGTCGGGTGAAGTTTCGCAAACGTGGGTCGGATTGCGGCGAATCTTCAGGCCGACTTCGGTGACCGGTTGCAGCCACGCTTCGATGCGGTGGTACAGATCGTAGACCTGCGCCGGCCAGCAATCGATCTCCAGCGCGGCATCCGCATGGGTGTGCCGGGTTTGCTTGAGTTTGGCGGCCAGTTCGTCGGCTTTACTCATTTCGGATCCCTTGGTTTGATGTCTGCCTGTTAATCGTAGACCGTTCAACGGCGTACGGCCTTGCCTTGCGTCATGCGCTTGCAACACAAGCATGGCGAAATCAGCGCTGGCCAAGTCTGGTCAGCATCAAAAACCACGGACGCAGGCGTCCCAAGGAGCGGGTACATGAAAAAGCTGTTTACAATTCTGGCGCTGATCGCGCTGACGGCCGGTAGCATCGGCCTGAGTTCGGCGCGTCAGTCGAACGCCAGCAAGGTACAAACGGAAGCGGTAGCGGGGCAGTTCGATTACTACCTGCTGACGCTGTCCTGGTCGCCAACGTTCTGCCTCACCCACAAAGATGACGTGCAATGCTCCGGCAAGGGCTACGGTTTCGTGCTGCATGGTCTGTGGCCGCAATACGCCAATGGCGGCTGGCCGGAATCCTGCCCACCACTCACCACGCTGTCGGCGGCGGAAACCACCAAAGGCCTGACACTGTTCCCGACCAGGAAACTGCTCGATCACGAATGGTCCAAACACGGCACCTGCAGCGGTCTGGGCGCGATGGGCTATCTGGATGAAGCGGACAAAGCGGTTGGCGCGGTGAAAATTCCGCAGGAGCTGCAACCGTTCAGCTCCTCGTATTACTTCGAAGCCCAGGAAATCGCCGACCTGTTCCGCAAGGCCAACCCGGGGATCCCGGCCAATGGCATCGCGGTGATCTGCAGCGGCCCGGAACTCTCGGAAGTGCGGGTGTGCATGGGCAAAGATCTGCAGTTTGGCGCGTGCGGCAAGGGCGTGAAGACCCAGTGCCGGGCGGGGGATATTCGGGTGCCGCCGTCGCGGTGATGTGAGCGGTTCCACGAACAGGAAAGGGCGCCCGAGCGGGCGCCTTTTTTTTGCCTGAAGGTTTGAAGCACCCGGAAAATTCACGCATGCTTGCGCGCCCCAAAAGGATGACCCGCCACACTGCAAGGAGCTGTTCATGAGCGGAAAACCCGCCGCCCGCGTCACCGATCCGACCGCCTGCCCACTCCCGGGACATGGCACCAATCCGATTGCCAGTGGCTCGCCGAATGTGAATTTCGACGGATTGGTGAAAAGTGGCTTATCTCCTTTGGCCCTTCATTAAACGTCAATGTAGACACAAATCATGCAAATGCTTTGGGGTTGTTTACTGCCCGTATCGCGGGGAGCAAATCGGCAGCCGATATGCTTTTTGACTCAATCATGAAGGATTTTCCATGATGTACAGGGTGCTCATTTGTTGCTTGCTCGCTATTTGCTCAGGTTGTGCGAAAGACCATACAAAGCCTCCCGCAAACCTGAACTTCGAATCTGTGGAAAGAGAAAAGTCGCTGCTATACATCATCCGGTATCAGTCGGACGTTGATGTGTTGGATCTTTTTGATCGCGGGGAGCGAGTTGGGATGATTTCGGGCATGCTTCATTGCGCATTGGCGGATGATCATGATTTCTCAGTAGGCAAAGCCATACAGTTCTCCGCATCCGGTTTGATACGATCGGAAAAAAATGAAAACAACAAGGGAAAGTTTTCCTACCTTACTCGCGCATTCCTCAGTGAAACTTCCAGCAACCGAAGTTCTGAGAGAAATCTTTCAGTAACAGAACTGAATCAACTCCTCGCGAACAAACAACAAATCCCCTGCAAAGTCGTCGTCACCGCGTACGGCTACAAACCCTACTACTCAAACACCATGAACCTGCCGGTCGCGGATTTGCTGCGGGAAATCAACAAACCCCGATAGCCGTCATCGGTGCACTGCGCGATTGCCCTACGCAGATACGCGAGGGCGATCACCCGCAAAACCACCACTGAAAATAAATCGACGTGCGGAGATCATCCAAATCCCTTGCGCGCCGATACAACGGGGCAGGCGTGTGTTGGCGGGGCGGGTTTGCTGTGCGCACCCCGCTGGGCTACGCTCATGAAAAGTAAGGGTTTCGGGCTGCGGCCCCTGTCGTACCTGCCCAGGACACGTTTTTGCCAATCCCCATTCACGACCCCCATCAGACTCCCGGCACGCTTAAACGCCTGCCACTGCGCAAGGCGGCAGCGCTGTTCATCGTTGCGGTATGCCTGTGCCTGTCCGGCTTGCTTTATCTGCAACTCGAGCAGACACGGCGTCAGGACCTGGCGAACGCGCAGATCGCGTCGACCAACCTGACCCGAGCCATGGCGCAGCAGGCCGAAGACACGTTTCTGGCCGCCGATTTGGTGCTCACCAGTCTCGCTGATTGGGTCGAGGACGATGGTTATGGCGCCGCGCAGCGACCACGTCTGCAAAAAACCTTCGCGCGTCGGGTGCAACAACTGGAGCAGTTGCACGGCATGTTCCTCTTCGATCGCGAGGGCCAGTGGGTGATCACCTCGTTCCCGGACCTGCCCCGTGGCAATGGCATCGCTGACCGCGAGTACTTCAGGTTTCACCAGCAAAACGCTTCTACCGTGGCGCACATCGGCCCGGCGATTCGCAGCCGCGAGAATGGCCAGTGGATCATCCCGATCTCGAAACGCATCAACGACCGCGCCGGCAACTTCCAGGGCGTGCTGATGGCCGGGATCAAGATGGCGTACTTCGACCGGTTCTTCAAAAGCTTCAGCCTCGATGACAACGGCATCATGTTTCTCGGACTCAAGGACGGCACGTTGCTGGCGCGGCGACCGTTCGACGAAGGCCTGATCGGCTCGTCGCTGGCGCAAGGCAGGATCTACCAGAAGCTGCTGCCCGAAGCCCCGGCCGGCACTGCGATGATCAAGTCGGTGGTCGACGGCGTGGTGCGCTTGTACGGCTACCGCCAGTTGGCGGCTTATCCGCTGGTGGTAGCGTCCGCCTCTTCGCGCGACACGATTCTCAAGGGTTGGTATGAGCGGGCCTTTCAGTCCAGCGTGATTGTGGCGCTGGTGATTCTTGGCGTCGGCCTGTTCGGCTGGGTGTTCATTCATCAGGTGCGCGACGGCGAGCGAATCGAGAAAAACCTGCGCAAGGCACAGCGCACACTGGAGCAGATCGCGACCCACGACAGCCTGACGGGGCTGGCGAATCGGCGCCTGTTCGAGCAATCGCTGGAGATCGAATTTGCTCGCGGTGCACGGCAGTCGAGTCCAGTCGGCTTGATCATGCTCGATATCGATTTCTTCAAGCGCTACAACGATGCCTACGGGCACGTGGCAGGGGATCACTGCCTGACTCAGGTGGCCCAGGTGTTGAAGCATTGCTCTCAACGCAAGTCTGACCTGGCGGTGCGTTACGGTGGCGAAGAGTTCGCGGTGTTGCTGCCGGATACCGACATCAACGGTGTGCTGGCGATTGCCGGGCAGATTCGCCGCAGCGTGATGGATAAACGCATTACTCACAGCGGCTCGCCCACCGGTTACCTGACGGTCAGCTTGGGCTGCTACTCATTTATTCCGAGCGGCAATGACAGCCTCGAAGTGTTCATCCAGCGTGCTGATGCGGCGCTGTATCAGGCAAAAAATGCCGGGCGCAATCGCGCGGCGGTGTTGTCGCTGGAGGAGGGTGTTGCCGAGTTGATGCGGTCGGATCGCTAAAGCCTCCGCGCTTGATCTGTGGCGAGGAATCGGATTCCAGCGCCACAGATTCATGCCTTCATGCCGGATCACCAGCGGTCACGCTTATTCGTTCAGCTGCCTGTGCCACCGCCGGCACCGCCAGTTCCGCCGCCGGCCGAACCGGTGCCGCCCCCCGCTCCCGATCCAGAACCCATGGTGCCACTGTTGGTGCCGGTACCCTTGCTGGCGCCATCGGTACTGTCACCGTTTTTCGGAGCGCCGGGGGTGCTGTTGGGTGGCATGTTGGTGCCGCTTGTAGCACCGGATTTGGTGCCGGAGGCATCCGCCCCGTCATTGGCGGCAAAGGCGCCGACCGAGGCGGTGGCCAGCAGCCCGGCGAGCAACAGGGAAGTCAGTTTGCGCGTTGTCATGGTACGTCTCCCAAAAAGGTTCGGTTACCTGACTTTGGTCTGACGGCCGCAACTGTTGGTGCCGATTGGCTGACGAGCGGTTGTCGAGCCTCAGCCTCGATCCTCAGCCAGTTTCTGCTCCAGCACCTGCCGCACCTGCGGCCACTCGTCATCGATGATGCTGAAACGCACCGAGTTACGCTTGCGGCCGTCGGGCATGATCCGCTCGTGGCGCACGATGCCTTCCTGTTGCGCACCGAGGCGCAGAATCGCGTTGCGCGACTTCTGGTTGTTCTCGTCGGTGGTGAACTGCACTCGCACGCAGTCGAGCACCTCGAAAGCGTGACGCAACATCAGGTATTTAGCTTCCGTGTTGACGAAGGATTTCTGCCAGCGTGCCGAGATCCAGCTGCTGCCGATTTCCAGTTTGCGATTGAGCGGGTCGATCTTCCAGAACCGGGTCGAGCCGATCACTTCGCCGCTATCCTTCAACACGATCACAAACGGCATGACCGTGCCGGCATCACGGCCGTCGAGGGCTTTTTTCAGATAGCTGTCGATGGTGCTCGCCGACGGCACCACAGTGACGGTGAGGTTCCACAGTTCGCCGTCGGCGGCAGCGCGGAGCAGGGCGTCGGCGTCGCTGTACTGAAGTGGACGCAGGAGGATGCGCGGGCCTTGCAGCGTGGTGAGCATGGAGGCGAGTCTCGGCAGTTTGGGGCAGTGACGAGCGCCTATTACGCCGCAGCCGGTTGATCCGATGCAACCACCGCCTTTAGCAAAGGGTCACAAATTTCACACCTTGTTCGCCGGAGCCTGGACGATGAAAAACCTGCGGATCGCCACGTTCAACGTCAACGGCCTGCGCGCACGCTTGCCGAACCTGCTGGCGTGGCTCAAGCGCGAGCAACCGGACATCGCTTGTCTGCAGGAACTCAAGTTGGTCGACAGTGCATTCCCCGCCGCCGAACTGGAGGCAGCGGGGTACGGCGCGATCTGGCACGGGCAGGCGTCGTGGAACGGCGTGGCGATTCTCGCTCGCGATGCGCAGCCGCTGGAGAGTCGCCGCGGTCTGCCGGGCGATCCCGAGGACAAGCACAGCCGTTATCTGGAGGCGGCGGTGCACGGTGTGTTGGTCGGCTGCCTGTACCTGCCCAATGGCAATCCGCAGCCGGGGCCGAAGTTCGACTACAAACTGGCCTGGTTCGAACGCTTGATCCGCTACGCCAAGGATTTGCAAAGCAGCGATCATCCGGTGGTGCTTGCCGGCGATTACAACGTGGTACCCACTGACATGGACATCTACAACACCCGCTCCTGGCTCAAGGATGCGCTGCTGCAACCCGAAAGCCGCGAGTGTTATCAGCGGCTGCTTGATCAAGGCTGGACTGATTCGCTGCGCCATCTGTATCCCGACGATCGCCTCTACACCTTCTGGGATTACTTCCGCCAGCATTGGCAAACCAACTCCGGTCTGCGCATCGATCATCTGCTGCTCAACCCGGCACTCAGCCCGTATCTGCACGAGGCCGGCGTCGACGCCTGGGTGCGCAACGAACCGCACGCCAGCGACCATGCGCCGACCTGGATTCGCATCGGTTCGCGCAAGCGTCGGTAGCGCTGATTGGCGAAATCAATTGTCGGAGTCCGGGGGCGATCCCGTATACATGTCGGCCATCGGCGCAGCAATGCGCGGCCACATGCAAAAGGACTGAGCAATGAGCGAGCCACGTCTGGCGAATCCGACGTTGTACCTGCAACACCTGGGGTTCGACGCTCCACCGGCACCGACCCTGGAAACCCTGCGGCAGTTGCAGTTGCGGCATACCGGCGTCTTTCCCTTCGAGAACCTGTCGACGATCACTGGCGCGCCGGTGCTGATTGATCTGGCGTCGGTCGAACAAAAAGTTCTCCACGGTGGCCGGGGTGGTTACTGCTACGAACTGAACAATCTGTTTCTGGCGTTGCTGCAGGAGTTGGGCTTCGAGGCCCGTGGCATCTCCGGGCGCGTGGTGCTGGCGCAACCCGAGGGCGCCTGGACGGCCCGTACGCATCGCTTGAGCCTGGTGATCATCGACGGCGAGCGTTACATCACCGATGTCGGCTTCGGTGGTATGGTGCCGACCGCGCCGCTGCTGCTCGATACCGAGGCTGAACAGGCGACGCCGCACGAGTCCTATCGCATCGAGAAACAGGCCGATGGTTACATGCTGCGCGCCAATGTCGCCGGCGAATGGCGCGCGATGTACCTGTTTGATCTGCAACGCCAGGAAGACATCGATTACACCCTCGGCAACTGGTACGTCTCGACCCATCCCGAATCACCGTTTGCTCAGCGGTTGATGGTTGCGCGCACCGGCGATGGCTGGCGCCGGACCCTGAACAACGGCAGTTTCGCGATTCATCATATGGGCGCCGCCAGCGAGCGACGCGAGGTGGCGGATGTCGATGAACTGCTTGAAGTGCTGGAGCAGGAATTCGGCCTGCGCGTGCCTGACCAGCCGCATGTGCGCCAGTCGCTGGCGCGGATGCTCGTACCGGCCTGATCTCAGGGCTTGGCCTCCGGTTCCAGTACCCGGCGGATTTCCCCGACCGCCGCCGACAGCTTTTTTTCCAGACTCTTGAGGTCGGCGGCGGTGATGCCTTTCTTGAATTGCCCGGAGTGGTGCGGCTCGACGTCCTGCGTTTTGCTGCCAGCCTCCAGCAGGGTATGGCGCAGAGTGTTGTTGATCACCGTCTGATAACCGAACCCTTCGTTTTCCGCCACGCTACGGGCGGCTTCGATGACGGCGTCATCGAGCATGATGGTGATGCGGGTCTTGCCCTTGGTGGACGCCAAGGCACCGCGTTTGCCCTGCGAGAAGTCGTATTCGTCTTTCATCGTTCAAGCCTCCTGAAAATAAGCGCAACGTTCGCTCGGTGTGGCGACACGTGCAGAAATGATTCGTACGACGTTGGCTTCGCGATAACTGTACGCAACCACCAGCAAACGTCCTTTGCCATCGAGACCGAGGGTGATCCAGCGCTGTTCGTCATGATCGTTGTTCTCGATCGTCAGCGCGCGTTCGTCATGAAAGACCGGCTCGGTCTCGGCAAGGCTGACGCCCCTGTGCTTGAGTTTGTTGGCTGCGTTCTTGCTTTTGTCGTACTGAATTTCGAATGACTTCATTATGCATACTTTATATGTATAAAAAAGAGCGCCGGTGCACCGCTGGTCGCCATGAATAATTCAGCCTAGTGCGATAAGAACCGGGGGCAGGAGGGGATGTGTTGCCGGATTTGTGGGAGATGGAGGTGGCGAGATAGAAGCTTGGGTGGCTACCTATCCATTATGTGACTGATAAGTTGTATACAACTCTATGGACATTTGTCCCGAGTATTGAATACAGTGTGCGCATAACAAAAACCAGGGAACCCCCCACATGAAAACGCCCCATGTTTCACACCAACGGCCCGAGGACGAAAATCTCGGGGTCGGCGCGAATATGGCTTACGGCCTGCAACATGTTCTGACCATGTACGGCGGTATCGTTGCGGTGCCACTGATCATCGGCCAGGCGGCCGGGCTGTCGCCGGCGGACATTGGTTTGTTGATTGCTGCTTCATTGTTTGCGGGGGGGCTGGCGACACTGCTGCAAACCCTGGGTCTACCGTTTTTTGGCTGTCAGTTGCCGCTGGTGCAGGGCGTGTCGTTCTCCGGTGTGGCGACCATGGTCGCCATCGTCAGCAGTGGCGGGGAGGGCGGCTTCCAGTCGGTGCTGGGCGCGGTGATTGCCGCGTCGTTGATCGGCTTGCTGATCACCCCGGTGTTCTCGCGAATCACCAAGTTTTTCCCTCCACTGGTCACCGGTATCGTGATCACCACCATCGGCCTGACGCTGATGCCGGTGGCCGCGCGCTGGGCCATGGGTGGCAATAGCCACGCGCCGGACTTCGGCAGCATGCAGAACATCGGTCTGGCGGCGGTGACGCTGGTGCTGGTGTTGCTGCTGAGCAAGGTCGGCAGCTCGACCATCTCACGTCTGTCGATCCTGTTGGCCATGGTGATCGGCACGATTCTGGCGGTGTTCCTCGGCATGGCGGATTTCTCCGGTGTAACCCAAGGGCCGATGTTCGGCTTCCCGACGCCGTTCCACTTCGGCATGCCGACCTTCCACTTCGCCGCGATCCTGTCGATGTGCATCGTGGTCATGGTGACCCTGGTGGAAACCTCGGCGGACATTCTGGCGGTCGGTGAGATCATCGGCACCAAGGTCGACTCCAAACGCCTGGGCAACGGTCTGCGCGCGGACATGCTGTCGAGCATGTTTGCGCCGATCTTCGGTTCGTTCACCCAGAGCGCCTTCGCGCAGAACGTCGGGCTGGTGGCGGTGACCGGGATCAAGAGCCGTTATGTGGTGGCTACCGGGGGCATCTTCCTGGTGATTCTCGGGCTGCTACCGTTCATGGGCCGGGTGATCGCTGCAGTGCCGACTTCGGTGCTGGGCGGCGCCGGTATCGTGCTGTTCGGTACGGTGGCGGCGAGCGGGATTCGCACACTGTCGAAGGTTGATTACCGCAACAACGTCAACCTGATCATCGTCGCCACCTCGATCGGCTTCGGCATGATCCCGATTGCCGCGCCGAACTTCTACGATCATTTCCCGAGCTGGTTCGCGACCATTTTCCACTCGGGCATCAGCTCGTCGGCGATCATGGCGATTGTGCTGAATCTGACCTTCAACCACTTTACCGCCGGCAACTCTGACCAACAGTCGGTGTTTGCCGCCGCAGAAGAGCGCACCCTGCGTTATCGCGACCTGGCGGCGCTGCGTGAAGGCGATTACTTCAGCGACGGCAAGCTGCACGATTGCGATGGCAAGGAAGTGCCGGTGATCGAGCCTGATGAACACGATCATGGGCATGGTGCGCCGAAGACCCAGATGAAGAGCAGCGAGCATGTTTGAGCGCTGAATGGATGAAAGAGGCCGATCTGTTGTGAGACAGATCGGCCTTTTTGGTTTGAAGAGCAAAAGATCGCAGCCTGCGGCAGCTCCTACAGGGGATCGGAGCTGCAGCAGGTTGCGATCTTTTGACTTTTCGAGCGCCCACAAAAAAGCCCCTGAATCTTGCGATTCAGGGGCTTTGCTATTTGGCTCCACAACCTGGACTCGAACCAGGGACCCAATGATTAACAGTCATTTGCTCTACCAACTGAGCTATTGCGGAATTGGTGCGTATGTTACTGATTCAAAAAGAGAAGTCAAGCGTCGGGTGTAAATTTTCTGCGTTAGGCAGGACGGACGGTGTTTTGTCAGCGATTGGCGGTTACCAGAACCGCCTCACAGGTCTACCATGGTTGCCCGGAAGTGGTGACACGCGCTGCCGGCCATTCGCCGAAAAGGTACGCGCCATGACTCGAACCGTTGTTGTTTCCCTTTCACGCGAGGTGCTCGTATGAGCGTCACGCAAATCAGTCTGCCCAAGGGCGTTGGCCCGCACGCCGAGAAACTCTTCGACGCGATCACCCAGGCCAGCACCGCTGAAGAGCTGAACCGTGCTGGCGGCAAGGCCGAAGGGTTCGTGCTCGGTCTGGAAAGCACCAAGGCGATCAAGAGCCAGATCGCCGAATCGCTCTACGTCGCGTATGACGATGCGGCCAGTCAACGGGCGACGGAGCTCGCCTAACCGCCGAAGGTGATCGTACCGAGCATCAGTTTGGCGTAAGCGGCGGTGGCGGCCAGTTGCACCAGCCACAGGGCCAGGCCGCCGAGGAAGACGCCCGCTGCGACTTGCAGCACCAGGCTTTTGTCGCGTTTGGCCGGGGTGCGGGGGATGAAGTCATCCAGGTCGTCTCGGTCAGCGCGCAGGTTGTCGTTTTTCATTTGGGTTCTCACAAAATTCCTGGATGTACGAAACCTGTGGGAGCGAGCCTGCTCGCGAATGCTGTCAGCCACCAACAATGGCGCCTGACCCACCGCATTCGCGAGCGGGCTCGCTCCCACAATTCAGATTTGTGTGCAGTTTAGAGGGAATGTTGGATTCCTTCGGACAAATAAAAAACGGGAAGCCCCAAGGCTTCCCGTTTTTCATTGCCAGGCGAAATCAGATGACCTGAACGATCGCATCCGTGACCGCTTTGATGTTGCTCTGGTTCAGTGCCGCGACGCAGATGCGGCCGGTGTCCAGGGCGTAGATGCCGAACTCGTTGCGCAGGCGATGCACCTGTTCGGTGGTCAGGCCGGAGTAGGAGAACATGCCGCGCTGACGGCCGACGAAGCTGAAGTCACGCTGCGGGGCTTTTTCGGCCAGCAGGGCGACCATCTGCTCGCGCATGCCGCGAATGCGCAGGCGCATTTCTGCCAGTTCCGCTTCCCACTGGGCGCGCAGTTCCGGGCTGTTCAACACGGCGGCGACGATGCTGGCACCGTGGGTCGGCGGGTTGGAGTAGTTGGTACGGATCACACGCTTGACCTGCGACAGCACGCGCGCGCTTTCCTCTTTCGATTCGCTGACGATCGACAGGGCGCCAACGCGCTCGCCGTACAGCGAGAACGACTTGGAGAACGAGCTCGATACGAAGAAAGTCAGGCCCGATTCAGCGAACAGTCGAACAGCCGCGGCGTCTTCGTCGATGCCGTCGCCGAAACCCTGGTAAGCCATGTCGAGGAACGGTACGTGACCTTTGGCCTTGACCACGTCCAGCACGTTTTTCCAGTCGGCCGGGGTCAGATCGACGCCGGTCGGGTTGTGGCAGCAGGCGTGCAGCACAACGATCGAGCCGTTCGGCAGGGCGTTGAGGTCGTCGAGCATGCCGGCACGGTTCACGTCGTGGGTGGCGGCGTCGTAGTAACGGTAGTTCTGCACCGGGAAGCCAGCGGTTTCGAACAGCGCGCGGTGGTTTTCCCAGCTCGGGTCGCTGATCGCCACAACGGCGTTCGGCAGCAGTTGCTTGAGGAAGTCGGCACCGATTTTCAGCGCGCCCGTACCGCCGACAGCCTGAGTGGTGACGATGCGACCGGCAGCGATCAGCGGCGAGTCGTTACCGAACAGCAGCTTTTGCACCGCCTGGTCGTAGGCCGCGATGCCGTCGATCGGCAGGTAGCCACGGGAGGCGTGCTGAGCAGCGCGAATGGTTTCGGCTTCGATCACCGCGCGCAGCAGGGGAATTCGCCCCTCTTCGTTGCAGTAAACACCTACACCCAGGTTGACCTTGGTGGTCCGGGTATCGGCGTTGAATGCTTCGTTGAGGCCCAGGATTGGATCGCGGGGTGCCATTTCGACAGCGGAGAACAGGCTCATTATTACGGCGGCTCTGAATGGAGAGTGGAGGGACGTGTCGCGCTCCAGCCGAATGCACTAGAGCGGTGCACAAACGGGGAGCTAGTATAGAGGCCATCACTGAGCAATGGCGACAGGCGATTCAGCTTTTCCAGCAAGTTTTTCCGATTATTTCTTGACCGTTAGTCGATTGACTCTGTCAGAGACTTTACCGGATGTAGGACGTTTGCCTTGAAAGGCGAGGCAATCGGCTCCACATTGAGCACAATCTTCGTTTTTCCTTGGGCGACAACGGTCGTTTGCGGTCATCCCCGCGGCTCGGCTGTTTTCTGCGCGAGCCGCGATCCCAGAGGTGTGTATGTCCGAATTCCAGCTAGTCACCCGCTTCGAGCCCGCCGGCGATCAACCAGAAGCGATCCGCCAATTGGTCGAGGGTATCGAAGCCGGGCTGGCGCACCAGACGCTGCTCGGTGTGACCGGCTCGGGCAAGACCTTCAGCATCGCCAATGTCATCTCGCAGGTACAGCGCCCGACGCTGGTGCTGGCGCCGAACAAGACCCTCGCCGCGCAGCTGTATGGTGAGTTCAAGGCGTTCTTCCCGAACAACGCGGTCGAGTATTTCGTTTCCTACTACGACTACTACCAGCCCGAAGCCTATGTGCCGTCGTCCGACACCTTCATCGAGAAGGATGCGTCGATCAATGACCACATTGAGCAGATGCGTCTGTCCGCGACCAAGGCGTTGCTCGAACGCAAGGACGCGATCATCGTTACCACGGTCTCGTGCATCTACGGTCTCGGTAGCCCGGAAACCTATTTGAAGATGGTGCTGCACGTCGATCGCGGCGACAAACTCGATCAGCGTGCTTTGCTGCGGCGTCTGGCCGACCTGCAGTACACCCGCAACGACATGGATTTTGCCCGCGCGACTTTCCGCGTGCGCGGCGACGTGATCGATATCTATCCGGCGGAATCCGATCTGGAAGCGATCCGCATCGAACTGTTCGATGACGAGGTCGAGAGCATCTCCGCGTTCGACCCGCTCACCGGCGAAGTCATCCGCAAGATGCCGCGCTTCACCTTCTATCCGAAGAGTCACTACGTGACGCCGCGCGAGACTCTGCTCGACGCCATCGAACACATCAAAGTCGAATTGCAGGAACGTCTCGAATACCTGCGCAGCAACAACAAACTGGTCGAGGCCCAGCGCCTCGAACAGCGCACCCGTTTCGACTTGGAAATGATCCTCGAACTGGGTTACTGCAACGGCATCGAAAACTACTCGCGCTACCTGTCCGGACGTCCGGCCGGTGCCGCGCCGCCGACGCTGTATGACTATCTGCCGGCCGACGCCTTGCTGGTGATCGACGAGTCTCACGTCAGCGTGCCGCAAGTCGGCGCGATGTATAAGGGTGACCGTTCGCGTAAAGAAACCCTGGTCGAATACGGCTTCCGCTTGCCGTCGGCACTGGACAACCGGCCGATGCGCTTTGACGAGTGGGAAGGGGTCAGCCCGCAGACGATTTTTGTCTCGGCAACTCCGGGCAACTACGAGGCCGAGCATGCCGGGCGCGTGGTCGAACAAGTGGTGCGTCCGACCGGTCTGGTCGACCCGCAGGTTGAAGTGCGTCCGGCGCTGACTCAGGTCGACGATTTGCTCTCGGAAATCACCAAGCGCGTGGCGGTCGAGGAGCGGGTGCTGGTCACCACGCTGACCAAACGCATGGCCGAAGACCTCACCGATTACCTCGCCGACCACGGCGTGCGCGTGCGTTACTTGCACTCGGACATCGACACCGTCGAACGGGTCGAGATCATCCGCGACCTGCGTCTGGGCACCTTCGATGTGCTGGTGGGGATCAACCTGCTGCGTGAAGGTCTGGACATGCCGGAGGTGTCGCTGGTGGCGATTCTCGATGCGGACAAGGAGGGCTTCTTGCGTTCCGAGCGCTCGCTGATCCAGACCATCGGCCGGGCGGCGCGGAACCTCAACGGCCGGGCGATTCTCTACGCCGACCGCATCACCGGCTCGATGGAACGGGCGATTGGCGAAACCGAGCGTCGTCGCGACAAGCAGATCGCCTTCAATCTGGAAAACGGCATCACCCCGAAGGGGGTGTTCAAGGACGTCGCCGACATCATGGAAGGCGCCACCGTGCCCGGCTCGCGCAGCAAGAAGCGCAAGGGCATGGCCAAGGCTGCCGAAGAAAATGCCAAGTACGAAGCCGAACTGCGCTCGCCGAGCGAAATCACCAAACGCATTCGCGCGCTGGAAGAGAAGATGTACCAGTTGGCGCGGGATCTTGAGTTCGAAGCGGCGGCGCAGATGCGCGATGAGATTGCCAAACTGCGCGAGCGGCTTTTGGCTGTCTGAGCTTCATCGCCTGACCGGGCCTCTTCGCGAGCAGGCTCGCTCCCACATTGGATCTGTGTCGTTCACAAATCCCCTGTGGGAGCGAGCCTGCTCGCGAATGGCGGCAACGCGGTCTTAATGAGACTCCCCAGCCTTCAGCCCTTGCGGCAATTTTCTGGTCAGCAAAATCGCCAGCATGCTGATCCCCAACGCAATCCCGACAAAATGAAACGCGTCGTTGTAGGCCATGATCAGCGCCTGCTGATGCACGATCTCACTCAACTTGCCGAGCGCCGCCGTGTCACTGCCAAACCGGTCTGTCATCGACGCCAGCCGCTCGGCCACTTGCGGATTGGTCGGCACAACGGCTTCACGCAAATAATCGAAGTAGGTTTTGGTGCGTGCATCCAATAGCGTGGCGAGCAGGGCGATGCCGATCGCGCCGCCGAGGTTGCGCAGGATGTTGAACAGGCTCGATGCCGACCCCGCGTCCTGCGGCAGGATGTACGCCGTAGCGATCAGCGAAATGGTGACCATGATCAGCGGCTGACCCAGCGCGCGGATGATCTGGATCTGATTGAACTGCGGCCCGGCGAAATCCGGGTTGAGCACCCCCGACGAAAAACTCGCCAGCCCGAACAGCCCGAAGCCCAGGGTGCACAGCCATTTCGGCGAAACGAACTTCATCAGCTTCGGCACCAGCGGAATCAGGAACAGCTGCGGCACGCCCATCCACATGATCACTTCGCCGATTTGCAGGGCGTTGTAATTCTGGATCTGCGCCAGGTACAGCGGCAGCAGATAGATCGAGCCGTATAAACCGACGCCCATGCCCAGGCTGGAAATGCTCGACAAACCGAAGTTGCGATTGCGCAGGATGCCGAGGTTGATCAGCGGATTGGGTTTGGAGATCTGCACGATGACGAAGGTGATCAGGCTCAGCAGGGCAATGCTGCCCAGGGTCACGATCAGGTTCGATTCCAGCCAGTCCTTGCGGTGGCCTTCTTCGAGAAAGACTTGCAGGCAGCCGAGGCCGACACCCAGCGTGAGAATTCCGGTGTAGTCGGTGCTTTTCAGCACTTCCCAGTGCGCTTCCTTCTTCTCCAGCCCGTACATCAGCCCGGCGATCATGATCAGCCCCGGAGGAATGTTGATGTAGAAGATGTATTCCCAGCCCCAGTTTTCCGTGAGCCAGCCGCCAAGGGTTGGGCCGATGGAGGGGGCGAAGGTCGCGGTCATGGCGAACATCGCCATGCCTTTGGCGCGGTGGTGTTCGGGGAGTTTGATCAGGGTCAGGGTGAACGCCAGCGGGATCAGCGCGCCGCCGGTGAAGCCCTGCATGGCGCGAAAGACGATCATGCTTTCGAGGCTCCAGGCCATCGAACACAGCAAGGACGAAATCAGAAAACCCAGCGACACCCACACCGCCAGGCGTCGCGCCGAGAGCAACTGCACCAGCCACGCGGTCAGCGGAATCATGATGATTTCCGCGACCAGATACGAGGTGGAAATCCACGAGCCTTCTTCCAGCGTCGCCGACAGCGCGCCTTGAATGTCTTTGAGCGAGGAGTTGGTGATCTGAATGTCGAGCACTGCCATGAACGCGCCAAGCATCACGCTCATCACCGCAATCCAGTCCCGCCGCGTCGGTTCGCCAACGGGGCGGATCAGCGAATCACCGGCCATTGTCTGGAGCGTCTTTGATGTTCACGGTGGCGGTGACCGACATGCCCGGGCGGATCTTGCCATGCAGCGGGTTGTCGGCCTTGAAGGTGAGTTTTACCGGAATCCGCTGCACGACTTTGGTGAAGTTGCCGGTGGCGTTATCCGGCGGCAGCAGGCTGAACTGTGCGCCCGAGGCGGCGAACAGGCTGTCGACCCGCGCGTCGATCGGCGTGTCGCTGTAGGCATCGAAGGTCAGCTCGGCTTTCTGTCCGGGCTGCATGTGGCCGATCTGGGTTTCCTTGAAGTTGGCCTGCACCCAGATGTCTTCGTCCGGGACGATCGACAGCAGATACGCGCCGGCCTGCACCACTTGGCCATTGCGTGCGGCGCGCTGGCCGACCAGGCCGCTGATCGGCGCGTGGATTTCGCTGCGAGTCAGGTTGAGTTCGGCCTGGGCGATGTCTGCACGGGCGTTGGCAATCTGCGCGTCGAGGCGTTTGATCTCGGCCGTCAGTGCGTTGACCTGCTGGCGCTGGCTCTGTGCATCTGCTTGGGCCTTGGCTACCTGTGAGCGGGCGATATGGGCGTCAGCGGAGAGGGTGGTCACCCGCTCCTCGGAAACGTAACCGGGTTTGCGCAGGGTTTCAGCACGCGATAAGTCCATCTGCGAGCGGCCAAGCGTGGCCTGGGTGGTCGCCACTTGCGCGTCACTGGCGGCGATCAGGCTCGATTGCTGAGTCAATTTGCTTTGTGCCTGCAAACGCTCGGCTTCGCGGGTGGCGAGGGCGGCATTGGCGCGGTCAACGGCCAGGCGGAAATCATTGGGTTCGAGGCGCACCAGCAACTGGCCTTTTTCCACATGCTGGTTGTCCTGCACCAGCACTTCGTCGATGCGTGCGCTCAATTGGCTGGAAACGCGGGTGATCTCGCCCTGGACATAGGCGTTATCGGTGCTTTCATAAGAGCGCCCCTTGAAAAACCAATAGGCGAAGAAGCCCCCGGCAATCAACAGCACCAGGAGCAGGAAAATAAACAGGCGACGCTTGAGTTGGGCAGGCATGAGGCAAACTGTAGTCGAGGAATTGTAAGGAAAGTTATCTGCGGCTGAATCTGGCATACCGCCGATAAACGGTAAATGCCGATGGCTGATATTCGGCCCGTCACCACGGTCTATGGGCGTTACAGACGCAAACTTGGCTTAAATGCCCTGCCCGCTGGAGCGGGGCGGGTGTCGCCTGTTACCATTCGCCGCTTGATTGTTTTGCTTTTCATTCTTTTCGAGACATGCCATGACCACCGTCCGCACTCGCATCGCGCCATCGCCTACCGGGGATCCCCACGTAGGTACCGCTTACATCGCATTGTTCAACTACTGCTTTGCCAAGCAGCATGGCGGTGAGTTCATCCTGCGCATCGAAGACACCGACCAGTTGCGTTCGACCCGCGAGTCCGAACAGCAGATCTTCGACGCCCTGCGCTGGCTGGGGATCGACTGGAGCGAAGGCCCGGACGTTGGCGGCCCGCACGGCCCGTACCGGCAGAGCGAGCGTGGCGATATCTATCAGAAGTATTGCCAGCAACTGGTCGACATGGGCCATGCGTTCCCATGCTTCTGCACCGCTGAAGAACTGGATGAGATGCGCGCCGAACAAATGGCGCGCGGCGAGACCCCGCGCTACGACGGCCGCGCGCTGCTGCTGTCGAAGGAAGAAGTCGCCGCCCGTCTGGCCGCCGGCGAACCGCACGTGATCCGCATGAAAGTGCCGACCGAAGGCGTCTGCGTGGTGCCGGACATGCTGCGTGGCGATGTCGAGATCCCGTGGGATCGCATGGACATGCAAGTGCTGATGAAGACCGACGGCCTGCCGACGTACTTCCTCGCCAACGTGGTCGACGACCACCTGATGGGCATCACCCACGTGCTGCGCGGCGAAGAATGGCTGCCATCGGCGCCGAAACTGATTCTGCTTTACGAATATTTCGGCTGGGAACAACCGGAGCTGTGCTACATGCCGCTGCTGCGTAACCCGGACAAGAGCAAGCTGTCCAAGCGCAAGAACCCGACCTCGGTGACCTTCTACGAGCGCATGGGCTTCATGCCCGAAGCGATGCTCAACTACCTCGGTCGCATGGGCTGGTCGATGCCCGACGAACGCGAGAAGTTCTCGCTGCAGGAAATGGTCGACAACTTCGACCTCAAGCGTGTGTCCCTCGGCGGGCCGATCTTCGACATCGAGAAACTGTCGTGGCTCAACGGCCAGTGGCTGCGTGACCTGCCGGTGGAAGAGTTCGCCGCACGCGTGCAGAAGTGGGCGTTCAATTCCGAGTACATGATGAAGATCGCACCGCTGGTGCAGGGGCGCGTGGAAACCTTCAGCCAGGTTGCACCGCTGGGCGGCTTCTTCTTTGCCGGTGGCGTGAACCCGGATGCCAAGCTGTTCGAATCGAAAAAGCTTTCCGGTGATCAGGTGCGTCAGTTGATGCAATTGATCCTGTGGAAGCTGGAAAGCCTGCGTCAGTGGGAGAAGGACAGCATTACCGCGACGATTCAGGCGGTGGTCGAATCTCTTGAGCTGAAGCTGCGTGACGCGATGCCGTTGATGTTTGCCGCGATTACCGGGCAGGCCAGTTCGGTATCGGTGCTCGATGCGATGGAAATCCTCGGCCCGGATCTGACCCGTTTCCGTCTGCGCCAGGCGATTGACCTGCTGGGTGGCGTGTCGAAGAAAGAAAACAAAGAGTGGGAAAAGCTGCTGGGCGCGATTGCTTAAGCACGTCTGACTCTGCGGTTACCGCCGAAGGCCGGGATCGTTTGATTCCGGCCTTCGGCGTTTTTCCCCCGGATTTTCGGGGGGAGGGCGGTAAGTGATTGTTATGCCGACAAAAAACTTTGAAATTTTTCAAAAATAAGTTTGACAGGCTTTCGATACGCCCTTAAGATTCGCCCCGTACTCAGCGATGACATCAACGATGAGGGGCTATAGCTCAGCTGGGAGAGCGCTTGCATGGCATGCAAGAGGTCGACGGTTCGATCCCGTCTAGCTCCACCAATTTACACTTCGAAGCCTGGCCACACCGGCTCCGAAGCGATCAACACTCAGCGTTGATCAGTTGTATAGAAGGGTTTGCGTCCCCTTCGTCTAGTGGCCTAGGACACCGCCCTTTCACGGCGGTAACAGGGGTTCGAGTCCCCTAGGGGACGCCAGTTTTACAGAAGCGATGTTGCAAGATGTCGCTCCGCCGCGAGGCGAAAAATCCGGGGCTATAGCTCAGCTGGGAGAGCGCCTGCATGGCATGCAGGAGGTCAGCGGTTCGATCCCGCTTAGCTCCACCAATTTTACAGTTCAAGGTCTGGCCACACCGGCCTTGAATCAGATCAGATCTCAGCACTGATCAGCTGTATAGAAGGGTTTGTGTCCCCTTCGTCTAGTGGCCTAGGACACCGCCCTTTCACGGCGGTAACAGGGGTTCGAGTCCCCTAGGGGACGCCACGATTACCCGCTCTGCGGGATTTATAAGGGTCATTCAATTATTGAATGGCCCTTTTGTTTGTCTGGCGTTTGGCCAACTCTCCTTTTCCTTACACTGTGCTTCAGACCAGCGGTCATATCCTCGACTTGCGGAATATTATTATGCGAATAATATTCTAGTCGTAATATTCGGAGGCAACGATGAACGATAAAAAAGCTCAAACCCGCGAACGCATCCTCAAGGCGGCCAGCGCCGCGCTGATGCAGCGTGGCCCGGCGGATCCAAGCGTGGGCGAAGTGATGGGCGCCGCCGGCCTGACCGTCGGTGGTTTCTATGCGCACTTCGAAAGCAAGGACGCGATGATGCTTGAGGCGTTCAAGCAACTGCTCAGCCGTCGACGCGACCTGATTGCCGACATGGACTCCGAGCTGACCGGCGAAGAGCGTCGCGCCTTGGTCGCTGCGTTCTATCTGTCACGCAAGCACCGTGATTCCAGCGATGCCGCGTGCCCGATTCCGGCTTCCATCGGCGAACTGGGGCGTCTGCCGGAATCCTTCCGCATCGCGCTGAACGAACACTTGGAACTGATGATTGCGCAGTTGGCGTCCAGCCCCGAGGACACCGACAAAGCATTGGCTGATGTGGCGTTGATGGTGGGTGGTCTGGCGCTGGCACGTGCGCTGGGCCCGGGCGATTTATCCGATCGATTGCTGCGCGCTGCCAAGTCGGCGGTGCGTTGACCTGAAGGCAACACGCCTGAGGAGAAAGCGATGAACACGTTGAAGTGGGTTCGTGGCGTTAATGGCACCTTGGGCTGGATTGCACCGCAACGAGTAGCAAGCAAAATGCGTCAGGCGTTCATGACGCCGCGCACGTTGCCGCTGCGTGATTGGGAGCTGCCGCTGCTGGCGAGTGCCGAACGCATCACGCTGCGCTTCGGCCTGTCGGCGCTGCGTTGGGGGCAGGGGCCGGCGGTGCTGTTGATGCACGGTTGGGAAGGGCGGCCCACCCAGTTTGCGGCGTTGATCACGGCGCTGGTTGAGGCCGGTTACACCGTCGTTGCCCTCGATGGCCCGGCCCATGGTCGTTCGCCGGGGCGTGAAGCCAACGTCGTACTGTTCGCCCGCGCCATGCTCGAAGCGGCCGCCGAATTGCCTCCTCTTCAAGCCGTCATCGGCCACTCCATGGGCGGCGCCAGTGCCATGCTCGCGGTGCAACTGGGCCTGCGCACCGAAACCCTGGTCAGTATTGCAGCCCCTGCACGAATTCTCGGCGTGCTGCGCGGTTTTGCCCGCTACGTCGGCATGCCACCGCGGGCGCGCTCGGCGTTCATCCGCCAGGTCGAGCAGGACGTCGGCATGCGCGCCGCGACCCTCGATGTCGCGCACTATCAACTGGATATGCCGGGCCTGATCGTGCATGCCGAGGACGACACCTTTGTCTCGGTCAAGGAATCGCAATTGATCCACGAATCGTGGTTCGACAGTCGCCTGCTGCGCCTGGAAAGCGGCGGCCACCAGCGGGTGCTGGCCGACCCTCGGGTGGTTGATGGAGTGTTATCACTGTTGGCGGGGCGCAGCCTTCAGGCGCTGCAATCGGCCTGACATCCGTTACACTGCCCCGGTTGAATCATCTGACCGGGAGTGGGGCATGGGCTGGGATCGGGCAACGCCGTTCACCATTGATCTGCAAGTAGGCGCCGAGGACATCGACGGGCTGGGTCACGCGAACAACGCGGTGTACGTGACCTGGCTCGAACGCTGCGCCTGGCGCCACTCGCAGCGTCTGGGGCTGGATCTGGTCGAATACCGGCGCCTGGATCGGGCGATGGCCGTGGTGCGTCACGAAATCGATTATCTGGCGGCGGCCTACGAAGGCGACGAACTGCAACTGGCGACCTGGATCGTCGATTGGGATCAGCGCCTGAAAATGACCCGGCACTTCCAGCTGATCCGCCCCAGCGACAACGCCACCCTGCTGCGCGCCCAGACCACTTTCGTCTGCATCGAACTGTCCAGCGGCAAGCCCAAGCGCATGCCGGCAGAGTTTATCGAGGGCTACGGCCCGGCGATCCTGTCCCTGGCCTGACCCGATCCCTGTAGGAGCTGCCGCAGGCTGCGATCTTTTGACTTTGATTTTTAAGGATCACAATCAAAAGATCGCAGCCTGCGGCAGCTCCTACAGGTGGTCGTGGGTTTAACCGGCTTAATCCAGTAAACTGCCGCACGTTTTTTCTTCCTGAGTAGTGTTTTCCCCATGCAAATTGCCCTGGCGCCCATGGAGGGGTTGGTCGACGACATCCTGCGCGACGTGCTGACCCGCGTTGGCGGCATCGACTGGTGCGTGACCGAATTCATTCGGATCAACGATCAGTTGCTCACCCCGGCCTACTTCCACAAGTTCGGCCCGGAGCTGCTCAACGGCGCCCGCACCCGTTCCGGTGTGCCGTTGCGCGTGCAATTGTTGGGTTCCGATCCGGTGTGCCTGGCGGAAAACGCGGCGCTGGCCTGCGAGCTCGGCTCGGAAGTGATCGACCTGAACTTCGGCTGCCCGGCCAAAACCGTCAACAAGTCCCGGGGCGGGGCGGTGCTGCTCAAGGAGCCGGAGCTGCTCAACAGCATCGTCGAACACGTGCGTCGCGCCGTGCCGGCACATATCCCGGTCACCGCGAAAATGCGCCTCGGTTTCGACAGCCCGGACGGTTCGCTGGTCTGCGCCACGGCGCTGGCCGAGGGCGGCGCCGAGCACATCGTGGTGCATGCCCGGACCAAGGTTGATGGCTACAAGCCGCCAGCGCATTGGGAGTGGATTCCGCGGGTGCAGGACGTGGTCAAGGTGCCGGTGTTCGCCAATGGTGATATCTGGAGCGTCGAGGACTGGCGTCGTTGCCGCGAGATCAGCGGCGTCGAAGACATCATGCTCGGACGCGGTCTGGTATCGCGCCCGGATCTGGCCCGGCAGATCGCTGCCGCGCGCGCCGGTGAAGAAGTGGTCGAGATGAGCTGGGCCGAGCTGCTGCCGCTGATTCAGGACTTCTGGCTGCAAGCCAAGGCGCAGATGACCGCACGGCAATCGCCGGGTCGCTTGAAGCAATGGCTGGCGATGCTGACGCGCAATTATCCCGAGGCCACCGAGCTGTTTACCGTGCTGCGTCGCGAGACAGAACCGGATCAAGTCTCGCGTTTGCTGGGTTTGCCGGTCGCCGCCGCAGCCTGAAAAAAATCTGCAAATACTCTCTTGAAATCATTTTGGCGGTCCCTATCTAAGGGTTACGCGATGCCGAATTCGGGTCGCGGAGACACAAAACCTTGCTGATTGTTTTCAGGAGATTTGAACCATGAGTACTGCATTTTCCCTGGCACCACTGTTCCGTTCCTCGGTGGGTTTCGACCGTTTCAACGACCTGTTCGAAACCGCGCTGCGCAACGAGCCAGGCAGCACCTACCCACCCTACAACGTGGAAAAACACGGTGACGATCAATACCGCATCGTCGTAGCGGCAGCCGGTTTCCAGGAAGAAGACCTGGAGCTGCAAGTCGAGAAGGGTGTGCTGACCATCAGTGGTGGCAAGCGTGATGCCAACGAAGGCGTGACCTTCCTGCATCAAGGCATTGCCCAGCGTGCTTTCAAGCTGTCCTTCCGCCTGGCCGATCACATCGAGATCAAGGCCGCCGATCTGAGCAACGGTCTGTTGAGCATCGACCTGTTGCGGGTGATCCCGGAAGAAGCGAAAGCCAAGCGCATCCCGATCAACGGAGCGCAAAAGCCGGTTCTGCAATAAGGCCGAGCAAGAAAAAAGGGCGCCACTGGCGCCCTTTTTTTGTGCTCGTCATTCGAGCATCTTTTTCAACGCCTCCAACGCCACCGGCCGACTGTGCAGATAGCCCTGATACAAATGGCAGCCCAGCCCTTGCAGGAACGCCAGTTGCTCCGGCGTCTCCACGCCTTCGGCAATCACCTCCAGTTCCAGGCTGCGGGCCATGGCGACGATGGCGCGGATGATCTCGGCGTCGTTGGGGTCGGTGGTTGCGTCGCGGATGAACGACTGGTCGATTTTCAGGGTGTCCACCGGCAGGCGCTTGAGGTAGGTCAGCGATGAATAGCCGGTGCCGAAATCGTCCATGGCGAAGCTCACGCCAAGTTTTTTCAGACGGCGCATTTTGCTGATGGTGTCTTCCAGGTTCTGGATGACGATGCCCTCGGTGATCTCCAGTTTCAGCAGCGAGCAGGGCAGGCCGTGGCTGCTCATGCTGTGTTCGATGCGTTCGACGAAGTCGTTCTGGCGGAACTGCCGTGGGCTGATGTTTACGCACAGGCTGAAGTTGAGCGGGTTGACCAGTTTCAGCGCGATCAATTGTTTGAACGCCTCACAGGCCTCATCGAGGATCCAGGTACCGACCTCCAGAATCAGCCCGCTGTCTTCCAGCACCTTGATGAATTCAGTGGGCGATTGCGCGCCGAGTTCCGGGTGATTCCAGCGCACCAGCGCCTCGGCGCCAATGATGCGGTTGTCCTGCGCATCGACCTGCGGCTGGTAATGCACGTTGAACTCGCCGCGCGATAACGCCAGACGCAGGTCGGTCTCCATGCGCAGCCGCTCGCTGGCCGCTTTCTGCATGGTGTTGTGGTACATCTGCGTGGTGTTGCGCCCGGAATCCTTGGCCCGGTACAGGGCGATGTCGGCGCGTTTGAGCAGGTCGGTCGGGGTCGAGCCGTGATCGGGAATCAGCGCCACGCCGATGCTCGGTGTCACCTGCAGGCGCTGGCCGTCGAGGAACATCGGCTCCGAGAGCAGTTCGCGAATGGTGTCGGCCAGTTCCCGCACTTGTGCGCTGACCTCGTTGCGCGTGCCTTCAAGGCCACTGAGCAGCACCACGAACTCATCGCCGCCGAGACGCGCCACCGTGTCCTCCATGCGCACGCTGGCTTCGAGCCGTGCGGTGATGATTTTCAGCACCGTATCGCCGACCGGGTGGCCCAGCGAGTCGTTGATGTGCTTGAAGTGGTCAAGGTCGAGGAACAGCAGCGCACCGCGCAGGTTGTGGCGCTTGAGCAGGGCGATCTGCTGGCTCAGGCGATCCATCAGCAGGGCGCGGTTGGGCAGATTGGTCAGCGGATCGTGATAGGCCAGATGTCGGATCTGTGCTTCAGCGTTTTTCAACAGGCTGACGTCCCGGGCGGTCAGCAGCAGGCACGCCGTTTCGTTGAGGGTGATCGGTTCGATCGACACTTCAACGGTCAGCAACTCACCGCGCTTGTTGCGCCCGAGCATCTCCTGATGATGAACGCGGCCCTTGATCTGCAGTTCGGCAAGCAGCGCCGAGCGTTGTTTCTCTTCGGCCCAGATGCCGATCTGGTACACGGTCTTGCCCACCACTTCTTCAGCACGATAACCGGTGAGGCGGCAGAAACCGTCGTTGACCTCCAGATAGCGCCCGGTGTCACGTTCGGTGATGGTGATCGCATCGGGGCTGGAGTGAAATGCTTTGGCGAATTTCTCTTCGCTGGCCTTGAGTGCGGCCTCGGAGCGCTGTTGTTGGGTGATGTCGCGCAAGGTGGTGACGATGCACGGCTGATTGCCGACGCTGATCTGCCGGCTGGAAATCACGCACGTCAGCGACTGGCCGTCCTTGTGCTGGACGATGATCGCGACATTGCTCAGACCCTGTTCGCGGATCACCCGCTCGATGCGTTGCAGACTCTTCGCCGAGGCGTCCCACAGGCCGATGTCCTCGGCGGTGCGCCCGATGACGTCGGCGGCGCTCCAGCCGAAGGTCTGGGTGAAGCTGTTGTTGATCTCGATGAACTCGCCGCTGTCCTGGCGGGTGACGCAGATCGGGTCGGGGCTGACCTGGAACAGCGTGGCGAATTTCTCTTCGGAGGCGACCAGGCGTTGCTCGCGCTCGACCTGATCGGTGATGTCCAGCAAGGTCCCGGCCATGCGCAGCGGCGCGACGTTTTCGTCGCGATAGAGGCGGGCGCGGCTTTCCAGGTAGCGCGAGCTGCCATCCGCCAGTTGCACGCGATAGGTCAGTTGATAGTTGCCGGCCGGGCCTTCGCGCAGGCTGCGGTAGGCGTCGCGCATGCTGTCGCGCTCCTCGCCGGGCACGCCTTCGAAGAACTCCTCGAATGATTCGTGAAACGGGATCGGCTCCAGCCCGTGCAATTGCGCGGCCCGCGCCGAGCCGTAGAGCATGCCGCTGGGGATGTGCCAGTCCCAGGTGCCGAGTTGCGCCGAGTCCAGCGCCAGATCAAGGCGTTCCTGACTGTCTTTCAAGGCGTGTTCGGCGGCTTTGCGTTCGGTGGTGTCGAGAAACGTGCTGAGCAGATACGGCTGGCCTTCGAGTTCGACCTTCTGCGCGCTGAGGATGCCGTCATGAATCTGCCCGTTGCTGGCGCGGAACTGCACTTCCATGCTGATCAATTCACCTTTGGCCTTGGTCTTTTTCACCAGCTCGGCGCGTTGTTCGGGGTGCACCCACAGGCCCAGTTCCAGTGTGGTGCGACCGATGGCGTCCTGGACCGGCCAGCCGAACAGACTTTCGAAATACTGGTTGGCTTCGGTGATCAGGCCGTCTTCCTGGCGCGTCAGCAGCACCATGTTCGGGCACAGGTGAAAAAGTGTGGCGAAACGTTTCTCCGAGCTGCTCAGAGCCTGTTCGCGCTGGCGCTGGTGGGTGATTTCGCGAATCACCCCGATCATTCGGGGCCGGCCGTTTTTGTCCGGCAGCAGGCTGCCGCTGATTTCCAGCCAATGCAGGCTGCCGTCGGGCCAGCGGATGCGGTGGTGCATCGCCTGTTCCAGCGGGGCGCCGGCAATCACCGCGTGGAAGGCGCGCACGGTTTTCGCCCGGTCTTCGGGCGGCAGCAGGTCGAGATATTCCAGGTCCTGGGGCAACGGTTGACGTGGATCGAAGCCGAACAGCGCCTGAGTGCCCCGTGACCAGCTGATCTGCCCGCGCTCGATGTCCCAATACCAGGCGCCGAGCCGGGCGCCGTTGAGTGCGGCGAGCAATTGCGGCGCACTCTCCCAGCTCTGCTCGGAACGTCGCGGATCAATGGCCTGAATACGCGGCATCGGCGGAATTCGGTCAACAGATTTCGGCATTGTTAACGGGCCTTGAGCTGATGGTGGCGTTAGGCACAGGGACAGCGGCTCTATAGGAGTAGCACAAGTTAGCCTGGAGTCCCTGGCAGATCGATTTGCGCATCCAGCAAGGCCATGAAAGCCCTTGCCGCATTCGACAGCGTCCGTTCGGTGTGCACGATATAGCCTAGCTGGCGACTGAGCTGTATGCCCGGCAAAGGTATGCGCGCCACCTGTTCATCAAGCATGGTGCGGGGCAGAACACTCCAGGCCAGACCAATGGAGACCATCATCTTGATGGTTTCCAGGTAGTTGGTGCTCATGGCGATGTTCGGCGTCAGCCCTTGGGCTTCGAACAAGCGTTGGACAATGTGATGAGTAAAGGTGTTGCCTCCGGGAAAAACCGCCGGATGACCGGCAATGTCCGCCAGGCTCACCGCGCCATTGCTGATCAGCGAATGTTCCGGCGCCACCACGAAATCCAGCGGGTCGTCCCACACCGGCGCGGCTTTGACCAGTGTGTGCGGCTCTGGCGCCAAGGTGATCACCGCCAGTTCCGCACGGCCATGGAGAATCTCTTCGTAGGCCACTTCCGAATCAAGGAACTGAATATCCAGCGCCACCTGTGGGTAGCGGCGGGTGAATTCCCTTAACACGGGCGGCAAGCGGTGCAGGCCGATGTGGTGACTGGTGGCCAGGGTCAGCCGACCGCTGACTTCGCCGGTC
The DNA here is from genome assembly GCF_900215165.1 of Pseudomonas sp. LAMO17WK12:I5. Taxonomy (NCBI): domain Bacteria; kingdom Pseudomonadati; phylum Pseudomonadota; class Gammaproteobacteria; order Pseudomonadales; family Pseudomonadaceae; genus Pseudomonas; species Pseudomonas sp. LAMO17WK12:I5. Next base: position 129,816 of record NZ_OBDS01000003.1, read on the forward strand.
AGGTTGGTCAGGGCACGGCGGGTGTCGTCCAGCACGTTGAGAATCTGATAAGCCCGGGGCAACAGGGCGCGGCCGGCCTCGGTCAGGCCGACTTCACGACCGAGTCGGTCGAACAGCCGCACCTTCAATTGTTGCTCCAGTCCGGCGATGCGTTTGCTGATCGCCGGTTGCGTCAGGTGCAGGCGTTCACCGGCGCCGGAGAAGCTGCCGGTCTCGGCAATCGCGATAAAAGCGTTGAGGTTGGCCAGATCCATGAATCGTATTCCAGTTGGTTATCCAAAGCATAAAAAATATGAATTTGAGTTATTTAATCTAACCCCATAGGATCGGCCTCACAAGCCAAAGGGTTATTGATAAGCCCAGGGCATAGAAACAAGCTGATGAGGAACCGTCTGATGGCCGGCAAAACGCTCTACGACAAGCTCTGGGATTCGCATTTGGTCAAACAGCGCGACGATGGCTCGGCGCTGATCTATATCGATCGTCACATCATCCACGAAGTGACCTCGCCGCAAGCCTTCGAAGGCCTGCGTCTGGCCGGGCGCAAGCCTTGGCGAATCGATGCCAACATCGCGACCCCGGACCACAACGTACCGACCACACCGGAGCGCAAGGGCGGCATCGCCGCGATTGCCGACCAGGTCTCGCGTTTGCAGGTTCAGACCCTCGATGACAACTGTGATGAGTACGGCATTGTCGAGTTCAAGATGAACGACATCCGCCAAGGCATCGTCCACGTGATCAGCCCGGAGCAAGGCGCAACCTTGCCGGGCATGACCGTAGTCTGCGGCGACTCGCACACCTCGACCCACGGCGCGTTCGGTGCCTTGGCGCACGGGATCGGCACTTCCGAGGTCGAGCACGTGCTCGCCACCCAGTGCCTGGTCGCGAAGAAAATGAAGAACATGCTGGTGCGCGTCGAAGGTCAGTTGCCATTCGGCGTGACCGCCAAGGACATCGTCCTCGCGGTGATCGGCAAGATCGGCACCGCCGGCGGTAACGGCCATGCCATCGAATTCGCCGGCAGCGCGATCCGCGACCTGTCCGTCGAAGGCCGCATGACCATCTGCAACATGTCCATCGAAGCCGGCGCCCGTGTGGGCCTGGTGGCTGCGGACGAAAAGACTGTCGAATACGTCAAGGGCCGTCCGTTCGCACCGACAGGCGCGCAGTGGGATCAGGCGGTTGAAGCCTGGAAAGACCTGGTCTCCGACGCCGACGCCAAGTTCGACACCGTAGTTGAGTTGGACGCTGCACAGATCAAGCCGCAAGTCAGCTGGGGCACTTCGCCTGAAATGGTGCTGGCCGTTGATCAGAACGTGCCGGATCCGGCGAAGGAAATGGATCTGGTCAAGCGCGATTCGATCGTCCGCGCCCTGAAATACATGGGTTTGACCGCCAATCAGGCGATCACCGACATTCAGCTGGATCGCGTGTTCATCGGCTCCTGCACCAACTCGCGCATCGAAGACTTGCGCGCTGCGGCCGTGATCGCCAAGGGTCGCAAAGTCGCTTCGACGATCAAGCAGGCAATCGTCGTACCGGGCTCGGGTCTGGTGAAGGCGCAGGCGGAAGCCGAAGGTCTCGACAAGATCTTCCTCGAAGCCGGTTTCGAATGGCGTGAGCCGGGTTGCTCGATGTGCCTGGCGATGAACCCGGACCGTTTGGAGTCCGGCGAGCATTGTGCCTCGACCTCCAACCGTAACTTCGAAGGCCGTCAGGGCGCCGGTGGTCGTACCCACCTCGTGAGCCCGGCCATGGCCGCTGCGGCGGCGGTGAACGGTCGTTTCATCGACGTTCGTGAATTGATCTGAAGGAGAGCGCAGCATGAAAGCTTTTACCCAGCACACTGGTCTTGTCGCGCCTCTGGATCGTGCCAACGTCGACACCGACCAGATCATTCCCAAGCAGTTTTTGAAGTCGATCAAGCGCACCGGTTTCGGCCCGAACCTGTTCGACGAGTGGCGTTACCTGGATGTCGGCCAGCCGTATCAGGACAACTCCAAGCGCCCGTTGAACAAGGAGTTCGTGCTCAACGCCGAGCGTTATCAAGGCGCCAGTGTGTTGCTGGCCCGCGAGAACTTCGGTTGCGGCTCCAGCCGTGAACACGCGCCATGGGCACTGGAAGAATACGGTTTCCGCAGCATCATCGCGCCGAGCTACGCCGACATCTTCTTCAACAACAGCTTCAAGAACGGCTTGCTGCCGATCATCCTGAGCGACGCTGAAGTCGACGAGTTGTTCAAGCAGGTCGAGGCCGAGCCGGGCTATCAATTGCAGATCGATCTGCACGAGCAGACCGTGACCAGTCCGAGCGGCAAGGTGTACCGCTTCGAGATCGACGCGTTCCGCAAGCATTGCTTGTTGAATGGGCTGGACGATATCGGCCTGACTTTGCAGGACGGCGATGCGATTGCCGCGTTCGAGGCCAAGCATCGTGTGAGCCAGCCGTGGTTGTTCCGCGACGCGTGATTGATTCGAGATTGATGTAGTCAGGGCCGGCCTCTTCGCGAGCAGGCTCGCTCCCACACTTGAAATGCATTCCCCTGTGGGAGCGAGCCTGCTCGCGAAGACGGCCGCTCAAACAACACAAATGCAGGATGTGACCATGACCAGCACCGCCCAACACAGTCAGGTTGTACAAAAGCAATTCGGTGAACAGGCCGCCGCCTACCTGAGAAGCGCCGTTCACGCTCAAGGCACCGAATTCGCGCTGCTACAGGCTGAACTGGCCGGGCAGGGCGACGCCCGGCTGCTGGACCTGGGTTGTGGCGCCGGTCATGTGAGTTTTCATGTGGCGCCACTGGTCAAGGAGGTGGTGGCCTACGACCTGTCGCAGCAGATGCTCGATGTGGTCGCCGCTGCGGCGGTTGATCGCGGCATGAAGAACATTGCCACGGTCAACGGCGCCGCCGAGCGCCTGCCGTTTGCCGATGGCGAATTCGATTACGTGTTCAGTCGTTATTCGGCGCACCATTGGAGCGACCTCGGGGTGGCCCTGCGTGAAGTGCGTCGGGTGCTGAAACCGGGCGGTGTGGCAGCGTTCATCGACGTGTTGTCACCGGGCAGTCCGTTGTTCGACACTTACCTGCAAAGCGTCGAAGTGCTGCGCGACACCAGCCACGTGCGCGATTATTCTGCCGGCGAGTGGCTGCGGCAGGTCAGCGAGGCCGGGCTGCACACTCGCAGCACCACGCGTCAGCGCCTGCGTCTGGAATACAGCAGTTGGGTCGAGCGCATGCGCACGCCCGAGGTGATGCGCGCGGCGATCCGCCAGTTGCAGCAGTCGATGGGCAACGAAGTACGAGAATATTTTGAGATTGATGCCGACGGCTCGTTCAGTACAGATGTAATCGTACTGATGGCTGAGCGCTAAGAATTTTTCCGGGCGCGCCCTGAGTGGCGCACCGATTGAAGACACGAGGAAAGCATGAGCAAGCAGATTCTGATTCTCCCAGGTGACGGTATTGGTCCGGAAATCATGGCCGAAGCGGTCAAGGTGCTGGAGCTGGCCAACGACAAGTACAGCCTGGGCTTCGAGCTGAGCCATGACGTGATCGGTGGCGCGGCCATCGACAAGCATGGCGTGCCGTTGGCCGACGAAACCCTCGAGCGTGCCCGTGCTGCCGACGCCGTGCTGCTGGGCGCAGTGGGCGGCCCGAAATGGGACACCATCGAGCGTGATATCCGCCCTGAGCGCGGTCTGCTGAAGATTCGTGCGCAACTGGGCCTGTTCGGCAACCTGCGTCCGGCGATCCTCTACCCGCAACTGGCTGATGCATCGAGCCTGAAGCCGGAAATCGTTGCCGGGCTGGACATCCTGATCGTCCGTGAGCTGACCGGCGGCATCTACTTCGGCGCGCCACGCGGCACCCGCACCCTGGAAAACGGCGAGCGTCAGTCTTACGACACCCTGCCGTACAGCGAAAGCGAAATCCGCCGTATCGCCCGCGTCGGTTTCGACATGGCCATGGTTCGCGGCAAAAAGCTGTGCTCGGTGGACAAGGCCAACGTGCTGGCGTCCAGCCAACTGTGGCGTGAAGTGGTCGAGCAGGTCGCCAAGGATTACCCTGAAGTCGAACTGAGCCACATGTACGTCGACAACGCCGCCATGCAACTGGTGCGCGCGCCGAAGCAGTTCGACGTGATCGTCACCGACAACATGTTCGGCGACATCCTGTCCGACGAAGCCTCGATGCTCACCGGTTCCATCGGCATGCTGCCGTCGGCTTCGCTGGATTCGAACAACAAGGGCATGTACGAGCCTTGCCACGGTTCGGCCCCGGACATCGCGGGCAAAGGCATTGCCAACCCGTTGGCGACCATTCTGTCGGTGTCGATGATGCTGCGTTACAGCTTCAATCTGCACGATGCGGCCGATGCCATCGAGAAAGCCGTCAGCGTGGTGCTGGATCAAGGCTTGCGCACCGGTGACATTTATTCGGCCGGTTGCACTAAAGTCGGAACGCAGGAAATGGGTGACGCAGTAGTCGCCGCGCTGCGGAATCTGTAATCTCTCGGGCCCGCTGCGAAATTCAATACAAAGCAGCGGCCCACTTTTCAAGAAGGTGTAGTTGCGATGAAACGTGTAGGTCTGATCGGTTGGCGCGGCATGGTCGGTTCCGTGCTCATGCAGCGGATGCTGGAAGAGCAGGATTTCGATCTTATCGAGCCGGTGTTTTTCACCACTTCCAATGTCGGTGGCCAAGGCCCGTCCGTGGGCAAGGACATTGCTCCGCTCAAGGACGCTTACAGCATTGAAGAGCTGAAAACCCTCGACGTGATTCTGACCTGCCAGGGCGGCGACTACACCAGCGAAGTGTTCCCGAAGCTGCGCGAAGCCGGCTGGCAGGGTTACTGGATCGACGCGGCTTCCAGCCTGCGGATGAACGATGACGCCGTCATCATTCTCGACCCGGTCAACCGCAAGGTCATCGACCAGCAACTGGACGCGGGCACCAAGAACTACATCGGCGGCAACTGCACCGTCAGCCTGATGCTGATGGGCCTGGGCGGTCTGTTCGAGGCCGGTCTGGTCGAGTGGATGAGCGCCATGACTTATCAGGCGGCCTCCGGTGCCGGCGCGCAGAACATGCGTGAACTGATCAAGCAGATGGGTGCGACTCACGCCGCTGTCGCCGATCAACTGGCCGACCCGGCCAGCGCGATCCTCGACATCGACCGTCGCGTGGCCGAAGCCATGCGCAGCGACGCGTACCCGACCGAAAACTTCGGTGTACCGCTGGCCGGCAGCCTGATTCCGTGGATCGACAAGGAACTGCCGAACGGCCAGAGCCGTGAAGAGTGGAAGGCCCAGGCCGAGACCAACAAGATCCTCGGCCGCTTCAAGAGCCCGATCCCGGTCGACGGCATCTGCGTGCGCATCGGCGCCATGCGTTGCCACAGCCAGGCGCTGACCATCAAGCTGAACAAAGACGTGCCGATCGCTGATATCGAAGGGCTGATCAGCCAGCACAACCCTTGGGTCAAACTGGTGCCGAACAACCGCGACATCAGCATGCAGGAGCTGAGCCCGACCAAGGTCACCGGCACCCTGAACGTACCGGTGGGTCGTCTGCGCAAGTTGAACATGGGCTCGCAATTCGTCGGTGCCTTCACCGTCGGCGACCAACTGCTGTGGGGCGCGGCCGAACCGCTGCGTCGCATGCTGCGGATTTTGCTGGAGCGTTGATCGCTTGATGCAATGAAAGAACCCGTGCCTTGTGAGAGGTGCGGGTTTTTTTATGCCTTGGATTTTCGGGTATCAGGTCTGGCCTCATCGCTGGCAAGCCAGCTCCCACAAGTTTCAGGTGTGTACAAACATCTGTGTCCCACACCGACCACTGTGGGAGCTGGCTTGCCAGCGATGAGGCCGGTACAGGCGCCACAAATCCCCGACAGAAATTGCCTGCATCTCACTCACCCGGTAAAGTGCCGCTCCCCCCGTTTCGCCAGAGGTAGAACCATGACCCAGACCCTTGATATTGCCGTCGTCGGCGCCACCGGTATTGTCGGCGAAACCCTCGTACAGATTCTCGAAGAGCGCGACTTTCCGGTCGGCAACCTGCACTTGCTGGCCAGCAGCGAATCCGCCGGCAGTTCGGTGCTGTTTCGCAACAAGAACGTGCGCGTGCGTGAAGTCGACGAGTTCGATTTCAGCAAGGTCAAACTGGTGTTCTTTGCCGCTGGCGCTGCCGTTTCCCTGAGTTACGCGGCGCGTGCCCACGCGGCCGGTTGCTCGCTGATCGATCTGTCCGGCGCATTGCCGGCCGAGCAGGCGCCGCAAGTGGTGCCGGAGGCCAACGCCGAGGTCATTGCCGGTCTGAAGGCACCGTTCCAGGTCAGCAGCCCAAGCCCTTCGGCGACGACGCTGGCCGTGGTGCTGGCGCCGCTGCTCGATTTGCTCGAACTGCAATACGTCAACGTCACCGCCAATCTGGCCGTGTCCGCCCAAGGTCGCGAAGCTGTGACCGAGCTGGCGCGACAGACCGCTGAGTTGCTGAACATGCGTCCGCTGGAGCCGACTTTCTTTGATCGGCAGATGGCCTTCAACCTGTTGGCCCAGGTCGGCACGCCCGACGCTCAAGGCCACACGCTGCTGGAAAAGCGGCTGGTGCGCGAGTTGCGTCAGGTGCTGAAGCAGCCTTTATTAAAGATTTCCGCCACTTGCGTTCAAGCCCCGGTGTTTTTTGGCGATAGCTATAGCGTGACCTTGCAGTCAGCGAGCGCGGTCGACCTGGCAAAGGTCAACGCTGCGCTTGAGGATGCGCCCGGCATCGAGCTGGTTGAGGCCGGCGATTATCCGACGGCGGTGGGTGACGCGGTGGGGCAGGACGTTGTCTATGTTGGCCGTGTGCGCAGCGGTGTTGACGACCCGGCGGAACTTAATCTGTGGCTGACGTCAGATAACGTACGCAAAGGCGCGGCCCTGAATGCTGTGCAGGTCGCTGAATTGTTGATAAAAGACCTGCTGTAAAAGATACTTGGCAACAATTTGTCGACTGATTCTAGGTGAGCGCTATGCTTGCCCGGAGCACTTGATAACGTGTCACCCTCCGGGACTTTCCGGGGCATCAAAGAAATGATCGCGCGCGGCAGTCTGTCGTCGTCGCGCGCAATGCCTTACGGCAGCGGCAATCAACATCTTCTCGCTGGCCGAGGAACGTTCAAACAAAGGATGAGGCTATGGTTCAAGTTCGCAAACTGGTGTTAGCAATAGCGGCCGCCTCGGCGCTGTCCTCCGGTATGGCGCATGCCCTCGGGCTCGGGGAGCTGACCCTGAAGTCGACCCTGAACCAGCCGCTGGTGGCCGAGATCGAGCTGCTCGACGTCAAGGATCTCACCGCTGCCGAAGTGGTGCCGAGCCTGGCTTCACCCGAAGATTTCGCCAAGGCCGGCGTCGATCGCCAGGCCTTCCTCAACGACCTGACGTTCACCCCGGTGCTCAACGCCAGCGGCAAAAGCGTGCTGCGCGTGACTTCGAGCAAGCCGCTGTCGGAACCGATGGTGAAATTCCTCGTGCAGGTGATGTGGCCCAACGGCCGTCTGCTGCGCGATTACAGTGTGCTGCTGGATCCGTCGAAATTCTCGCCACAGACCGCTGACGCCGCTGCGCAACCGGCACCGTCGCAGACCATCACCGCACCGACCACCGGCGCCACGCACCCGTCGCAATACACCACCACGCCGCGCGACACCCTGTGGGAAATTGCCGCGAAGGCGCGCACCGGCGGTTCGGTGCAGCAGACCATGCTGGCGATTCAGGCGCTCAACCCGGATGCGTTCATCGACGGCAACATCAACCGGCTGAAAACCGGTCAGGTGCTGCGCCTGCCGGACTCGGTGGAAAGCACCGCGCTGCCGCAATCGAAAGCGATTGCCGAAGTCGCCGCGCAGAACGAAGCGTGGCGTCAGGGTCGTCGCTATGTGGCCAAGCCTGGCACTGGCCAGCAGCAGCTCGATGCCACCAAGCGTGGTCGCAGCAATGTCGGCGCCGGCCAGAATGCCAAGGACAACCTGAGCCTGGTCTCCGCCGAAAACGCCAAGGGCCGCGGCAAAGGCCCGGCCGGCGATGCCAAGGCCTTGAGCAACAAGCTGGCGGTGACTCAGGAAAGCCTCGACACGACCCGTCGTGACAACGAGGAACTGAAAAGCCGCATGGCCGATCTGCAAAGTCAGCTGGACAAGCTGCAACGCCTGATCGAGCTGAAGAACAATCAACTGGCGAAGATGCAGGCCGAAGGCCCGGGCGCTGCGCCAGCCGCCACTGCTGCCGTACCGGCGATCACCGCCGAACTGGCTGCAACCCCTCCAGCCACCCCGGCAGAAGCGGCGCCAACACCAGAATCGGCGATTGCGCCACCGGTCGACACGCCAGCCGAGACGCCAGTGGTTGCGCCAAAACCGGTAGTTGATGAAGACAAAACCTTCAATGAACTGCTGACCAATCCGATCCTGCTGGGTCTGATCGGTGGCGGTGCGGTGGTGTTGCTGCTTCTGCTGTTGCTGCTGGCTCGTCGCCGCAAAGCCCAGCAGGAAGCCGAGAAACACCTGCGCATGGCCCGCGCTCTGGCGGAAGAGCAAGAGTTCTCCGCCGAGCAGGATCTGCCGGAAAGCAGCTTCGAAGGCCTGGAAACACCTGCTGCCAGCGTCAAGCTCAACACCCCGGCACCTGCGCCAGCGCCTGCTGCGGTAGTGGCTCCGGTGGTGATGGCCGAGCCGATTGCCGCGCCATTGGTCGCACCGTCCGCCGAGCGTTCCGATGACGTGCTGGACAAGGCTCAGTCGCACATCAACGCCGGTCGCCTGAATCAGGCCGCAGCGTTGCTGGAAGAGGGCGTCAGCCTCGAGCCGCAACGCAGTGATCTGCGTCTGAAACTGATGGAGGTTTACGGTCAGCAGGGTGACCGCGATGCGTTCGTGGGTCAGGAGCGTCAGTTGGTGGCCAACGGTGATAACTTCGCCAAGGTCGAAGAGCTGAAAAAACGCTTCCCGGCCATGGCGGTCGTCGCTGTCGCTGGTCTGGCTGCAGCGGCAGCCGCCGCCGAACTCGATGCGCAATACGTCAAGGAGCTGCTGCTCGACGAGCCGGAGGCGCCTGCACCTGAGCCTGCGGCAGACGATCTCGATAGCGCGTTCGACCTGAGCCTGGACGATCTCGACAACATTACTCCGGTTGAGCCTGCACCTGTTGTTGAGCCTGACGCGCCGGTGGAGCTGGACGAGTTCCCGGCCGACGACGATCTGAGCTTTGAATCGGTGCTGCAACAGCAGACCGAGATCAAAGAGAACCTCGACGACCTGTCGGACTTCGACCTCGATCTGGATCTGGGTGCCGAGCCTGCGCCAGCTCCGGCGGCGGATCTGGCGGATGATGATTTCCTGCTGGATCTGGACGAAGGCGTGAAAGATCTGTCGCCGGCCGAGCCTGTGGTCGCCAACGAAGTGCCGCAGGACGATCTGGAGCTGCCGGCGGATTTCGATCTGTCGCTGGCTGATGAAATGGACAGCAACCCGGCGGCCGAGCCTGACGCATTCGCAGCGGAACTGAATGACGTCAACGCCGAGCTGGATCGCCTGTCGCAGAGCATCGCCGAGCCGACCTTCACCGAAGCCGATGCGGCCATGGGCGATGATCTGGGCGAGGACGATTTCGACTTCCTCGCCGGCACCGACGAAGCCGCGACCAAACTCGATCTGGCCCAGGCCTACATCGACATGGGCGACAGCGACGGCGCACGCGACATCCTCAACGAAGTGTTGACCGAGGGTGACGAAAAGCAGCGTGGCGAAGCCAAGGAAATGCTTTCGCACCTGGCATGAGCCAGCGGTAAATAAAAACGGCAGCCCATTGAGGCTGCCGTTTTTGTTTGGGCTGGGTTTTGTAGCGGCAGTGCTATCGCCATCGCGAGCAGGCTCACTCCTACAGTTGGAATGCGTTCTCCTGTAGGAGTGAGCCTGCTCGCGATTGGGCCGGAACTACCCATAGAGAATTCTGGCATCCCCGACTCACAGCCTTATAATGCCCGCCTTTGTACCTCAGCAGGCTGTCCCACCTTGGCAAACATAGATAACCCGGTCGCCGAAATGGCACCCGAAGGCTTTTACCGTGTGGCACTGGGCGTCGAGTACAAAGGCTCGCGCTACAGCGGCTGGCAGCGTCAGTTGACCGGCGTGGCCACGGTGCAGGAAGAGCTCGAAAAAGCCTTGTCGAAAGTCGCTAATTCGCCGATTTCGCTGCAGTGCGCCGGGCGTACCGATGCCGGGGTGCATGCTTGCGGACAAGTGGTGCATTTCGACACGCCAGTCGATCGTTCGCTGAAAGCCTGGGTGATGGGCGCCAATATCAATCTGCCCCACGACATCAGTGTCAGCTGGGCGCGGGTGATGCCGGCGCATTTCCATGCGCGGTTCAAAGCCATCGCCCGGCGTTATCGCTATGTGATCTACAACGATCAGATTCGTCCGGCGCATCTCAACGAAGAGATCACCTGGAACCACCGCCCACTCGACGTTGAGCGCATGGCGCAAGCTGCGCAATATCTGATTGGCACCCACGATTTCAGTGCGTTCCGCGCTGGCCAGTGCCAAGCCAAGTCGCCGATCAAGAAGATGCATCACCTGCGTGTGACACGTCACGGCAAGATGATTGTTCTCGACATCCGCGCCAACGCTTTCTTGCACCACATGGTGCGCAACATTGCCGGTGTGCTGATGACCATCGGTGCCGGCGAGCGCCCGGTCGAGTGGATGAAGGAAGTTCTGGAAAGCCGCGAGCGCCGTTCCGGTGGCGTGACAGCGCATCCGTACGGGTTGTATCTGGTGCAGGTCGAGTATCACGATGAATTTCCGTTGCCCGAGCGTTTTATCGGGCCACATTTCCTTACGGGTTTCTCGGAACTTGACGGCTGACGCCCTCGAGCGCTTTTGTTACCATCCGGGACTTTCCCGAATTTGACGCGGAGTTTTTCTCGATATGTCAGCCGTTCGCAGCAAGATCTGCGGGATTGCCCGCATAGAAGATGCGTTGGCAGCGGTCGAGGCCGGGGCGGACGCGATCGGGTTCGTGTTCTACGCCAAGAGCCCGCGTGCAGTGAGCGTGCAGCAGGCAAGGGCGATCATCCAGGCCTTGCCACCGTTCGTGACGACGGTGGGCCTGTTCGTCAATGCCAGCCGCTGCGAGTTGGGGGAAATCCTCGATGCCGTGCCGCTGGATCTGTTGCAGTTCCATGGCGACGAAACCGCTGAACAGTGCGAAGGCTGGCATCGTCCGTACATCAAGGCATTGCGGGTCAAGGCCGGCGACGACATCGCGGCTGCCGTCGATGCCTATCCGAGTGCCAGTGGCGTGCTGCTCGACACTTACGTCGAAGGCGTGCCGGGCGGAACCGGCGAGGCGTTCGACTGGTCATTGATTCCGCAAGCGTTGAGCAAGCCGCTGATCCTGGCCGGTGGCCTCACCCCGGAAAACGTCGCCGACGCTGTGGCCCGGGTCAAACCGTACGCGGTCGATGTCAGCGGCGGGGTAGAAGCGAGCAAGGGCATCAAGGATCATGCGAAGATCCGCGCGTTCATCAATGCCGTACGTAGAAGCTCGCAGGGAGCGTCTACTTCGATGTGACGGCTGGCGAACTGCCGCCGTCCATCAATGCACTTGCACAAAGCAGGCGAGGCTGAGGGTTTCTGGAGTTGCACGCAGGTCATGTTCCGCGCTGACCGCGGCGTTCCATCAATCATCGCCACACACATGAATTTAGCTGAAGGGCATACGCGGGGCTGCGAACCAGAGCGTTCGGGCCGCCGGTACTGGAGAAAGAAAGCATGAGCAACTGGTTGGTAGACAAACTGATCCCTTCGATCATGCGTTCGGAGGTCAAGAAGAGCTCGGTGCCTGAAGGTCTGTGGCACAAATGCCCGTCCTGCGAGGCTGTGCTGTATCGCCCTGAGCTGGAAAAGACCCTGGACGTTTGCCCCAAGTGCAACCACCACATGCGCATCGGCGCACGGGCGCGCATCGACATCTTCCTGGATGCCGAAGGCCGCAACGAGCTGGGTGCAGATCTGGAGCCGGTTGACCGTCTGAAATTCCGCGACGGCAAGAAGTACAAGGACCGTCTGGTCGCTGCACAGAAGCAGACCGGCGAAAAAGACGCGCTGATCTCCGTCAGCGGCACCCTGCTGGGTATGCCGGTGGTGGTGTCGGCGTTCGAATTCAGCTTCATGGGCGGTTCCATGGGCGCCATCGTCGGTGAGCGCTTCGTGCGCGCCGCCAACTACGCCCTGGAAAACCGTTGCCCGATGATCTGCTTCGCCGCCTCCGGTGGTGCGCGCATGCAGGAAGCGCTGATCTCGCTGATGCAGATGGCCAAGACGTCGGCGGTACTGGCGCGTTTGCGTGAAGAAGGCATTCCGTTCATCTCGGTGCTGACCGATCCGGTCTACGGCGGCGTTTCCGCCAGCCTGGCAATGCTCGGCGACGTGATCGTCGGTGAGCCGAAAGCCCTGATCGGCTTCGCCGGTCCGCGCGTGATCGAGCAGACCGTGCGTGAAAAACTGCCGGAAGGCTTCCAGCGCAGCGAGTTCCTGCTGGAGCATGGCGCGATCGATCTGATCATCGATCGTCGTGAACTGCGTCCACGCCTGGGCAATCTGCTGGCGCAACTGACCGGCCAGCCGACTCCGACCTACGTCGCCGCTCCTGTCGAGCCAATCGTCGTTCCACCGGTGCCTGCCAACGTATGACCGAGCGTACCCTTGGCGAGTGGCTCGCCTACCTTGAGCAGTTGCATCCATCGGCCATCGACATGGGGCTGGAGCGTTCGCAACAGGTAGCGTCCCGCATGGGACTGGGCCAGCCGGCGCCTCGGGTGATTACGGTCACCGGCACCAACGGCAAGGGTTCGACCTGCGCTTTCGTGGCTTCATTGCTGCGGGCGCAGGGCCTGAGCGTGGGTGTCTACAATTCTCCGCACCTGCTGCGTTACAACGAGCGGGTGCAGCTCAATGGCGTCGAAGCCACTGATGCTCAGCTGTGCGAAGCCTTCGCTGCGGTGGAGGCCGGGCGTGGCGACACTTCCCTGACTTACTTCGAAATGGGCACCCTGGCGGCGTTCTGGCTGTTTCAACAGGCAAAACTTGACGCTGTGGTGCTGGAAGTCGGGCTGGGCGGGCGTCTGGACACGGTCAATGTGGTGGACGCCGATATCGCGCTGGTCACCAGCATTGGCGTCGATCATGCCGAATACCTGGGCAATACCCGCGAATCCGTGGCCTTCGAGAAGGCCGGGATTTTCCGTCAGGGCAAACCAGCCTTGTGCGGCGACCTGAATCCTCCGCAACCGCTGCTCGACAAGGTCCGTGAACTCGCGTGCCCGTTCTCGCTGCGCGGACGCGACTTCGATCTGGGGATCACCGATCACAACTGGCAATGGCGCGGCACTGACGCGCAGGGTCAGGTGGTCGAATTGCATGATTTGCCGCTGCTCGATCTGCCGATGGAAAACGCCGCGCTGGCGTTGCAGGCGTATCTGCTGCTCGGCTTGCCGTGGAATCCGTCGCAAATTGTTGCTGCCTTGCAGGCCGCTCGCGTGGTCGGCCGGCTGGATCGCCGCTCGTTCGAATTCGATGGCAAGCGCCTGAACCTGCTGCTGGACGTGGGGCATAACCCGCACGCGGCGGAGTATCTGGCACGGCGCCTGGCCAGTCGGCCGCCGGTAGGCAAGCGCCTGGCGGTGTTCGGCTTGCTGGCCGACAAGGATCTGGATGGTGTTGTCGGCGAATTGAATGCTAGTGTCCAGCATTGGGCAGTCGCGCCGCTGGATTCGCCGCGTTCGCGTCCGGTCAGTGAATTGCACGCCGGGTTGCAGAACCTTGGCGCGTCCGTCACGTCCTATGACAGTGTCGCAGCGGCGCTGGAAGGGCAGTGTGCGATCGCAGCCAGCGACGACGAGATTCTGTTGTTCGGATCATTTTATTGTGTCGCCGAGGCCCTTGAATGGCTGGCCCGGCGCTCCACGGAGGAAGCGGCAAATGGCTTTGCTGGATAAAGCGTACAAGCAGCGCATGGTTGGCGCCCTGGTGCTGGTGGCACTGGCGGTGATTTTCCTGCCGATGCTGTTTTCCCGCCAGGACGAGCAACGTCAAGTGACGGTCGAGGCGCCTGCCGCGCCGCAAGCCCCTTCGATGCCGCAGGTGCAAATGGAATCGGTGGCCGTGCCTGAGCCGCAGGCTTTGCCGCAAGAACCGGTGCCAGCGGATGAAGAAGTCGCAGAAGACACTGCGCCTGCTGCTCCAGTCGCGGCGGCCTCGGCCCCAACCCCGGCCCCAACGGCGCCCATAGCAATCGCCAAACCGACTGCGCCGCCTGCGGTGGCCAAGCCGATTCCGGCGCCTGCTCAGCCAATTGCTGCTGCGTCGAAGCCTGACACCACGCAAAGTCGCGTCGATGCCAATGGCCTGTCGGTCAGCTGGTCGGTGCAACTGGCCAGCCTGTCGAGTCGCGCCAGCGCCGAAAGCCTGCAGAAAACTCTGCGCAGCCAAGGCTATAACGCCTATATCCGTTCCGCCGATGGCAAGAATCGGGTGTTCGTCGGGCCGCTGATCGAGCGTGCCGAGGCCGATCGTCTGCGTGATCTATTGAGCCGCCAGCAGAACCTCAAGGGTTTTGTCGTGCGCTTCCAGCCCGAGCGCGGCTAGGATCTATCGATTCGATTGAAATGCACTGAAAATCGCAGCTTACCGACAGCGGTGCGCTCTGCTAAAATGCGCCGCCTTATCCGTCTGTAGGCTGCACTGTGCCATTTACCCTGGTTGACTGGGCGATCGTTGCAATCATCGCCATCTCCGCTTTGATCAGTTTGAGCCGCGGCTTCGTCAAGGAAGCATTATCGCTGGTGACCTGGATCATCGCAGGAGCGGTTGCCTGGATGTTCGGTGGCTCACTGTCCGAGTACCTCGCCGGATACATCGAAACCCCATCGGCTCGCGTGATCGCGGGCTGTGCCATCATGTTTGTCGCCACGCTGATCGTGGGCGCAATGATCAATTATCTTATCGGCGAGTTGGTGCGCGTGACCGGGTTGTCCGGCACCGATCGATTCCTGGGCATGGCCTTCGGCGCGGCGCGTGGCGTGTTGCTGGTGGTCGTGGCAGTCGGGCTTTTGAGCCTGGGGCCGGTACAGCAGGACGGGTGGTGGAAAGAATCACAGCTCGTGCCAAAGTTTCTATTGGTCGCCGACTGGTCCAAAAACCTGATTCTCGGGTGGAGCAGTCAGTGGCTTGCCAGCGGAATCAGCGTACCCGCTGATATTCCGTTCAAGGAGCAACTCTTGCCGTCGGCCAAAACGCCTCAGTGAGTGTTGTTCAGTTCAGATCCATTAAGTAGGGGTTGCGTCGCATGTGTGGCATCGTCGGTATCGTCGGTAAGTCGAACGTCAATCAGGCGCTGTATGACGCGCTAACCGTGCTCCAGCACCGCGGCCAGGACGCTGCCGGTATCGTGACCAGCCATGATGGCCGGTTGTTCTTGCGCAAGGACAATGGTCTGGTGCGTGACGTGTTTCAGCAGCGTCACATGCAGCGCCTGGTCGGCCACATGGGTATCGGCCACGTCCGTTACCCGACTGCCGGCAGCTCGACCTCGGCCGAAGCGCAACCGTTTTACGTCAACTCGCCTTACGGCATCACCCTGGCGCACAACGGCAACCTGACCAACGTTGAACAGTTGGCCAAGGAAATCTACGAATCCGACCTGCGTCACGTCAACACCAGTTCCGACTCGGAAGTGCTGCTTAACGTGTTCGCCCACGAGCTGGCCCAGCGCGGCAAGCTGCAACCGACTGAAGAAGACGTGTTTGCCGCCGTGACCGACGTGCACAACCGTTGCGTCGGCGGTTACGCGGTGGTGGCGATGATCACCGGTTACGGCATCGTCGGTTTCCGTGACCCGCACGGCATCCGTCCGATCGTGTTCGGCCAGCGTCACACCGACGAAGGCGTCGAGTACATGATCGCTTCCGAAAGCGTTTCTCTGGACGTGCTCGGTTTCACCCTGATCCGCGATCTGGCCCCGGGCGAAGCGGTCTATATCACTGAAGATGGCAAGCTGCACACCCGTCAGTGCGCGACCAACCCGTCCCTGACCCCCTGCATCTTCGAACACGTTTACCTGGCGCGTCCGGATTCGATCATCGACGGCGTGTCGGTGTACAAGGCGCGTCTGCGCATGGGCGAGAAACTCGCCGAGAAGATCCTGCGCGAGCGTCCGGAGCACGACATCGACGTGGTCATCCCGATTCCGGACACCAGCCGCACCGCCGCGCTGGAGCTGGCGAACCACCTGGGCGTGAAATTCCGCGAAGGCTTTGTCAAGAACCGTTACATCGGCCGGACCTTCATCATGCCGGGCCAGGCTGCCCGCAAGAAGTCGGTTCGCCAGAAGCTCAACGCGATCGAGCTGGAATTCCGCGGCAAGAACGTGATGCTGGTCGACGACTCGATCGTACGCGGCACCACCTGCAAGCAGATCATCCAGATGGCCCGCGAAGCCGGCGCGAAAAACGTCTACTTCTGCTCGGCGGCCCCGGCCGTACGCTTCCCGAACGTTTACGGCATCGACATGCCGAGCGCTCACGAACTGATCGCACACAATCGTTCGACTCAGGATGTGGCGGATCTGATCGGTGCAGACTGGCTGATCTATCAGGATCTGCCTGACTTGATCGAAGCAGTCGGTGGCGGCAAGATCAAGATCGAAAACTTCGATTGCGCGGTGTTCGACGGCAAGTACGTCACCGGCGACGTCGACGAGGCTTACCTGGACAAGATCGAGCAGGCACGCAACGATGCCTCCAAGGTCAAGACCCAGGCGGTCAGTGCGATCATCGATCTGTACAACAACTGAGTTTCTACCGGCCCTGAGGGGCCGGTTTTGTATCTGACTTTTAATTTTCAAGAACAGGGCAAGGAGTGACAGCATGAGTCAGGAATGGGATGCCGGTCGGCTGGACAGCGACCTCGAAGGCGTAGCGTTCGATACCCTGGCCGTACGTGCCGGTCAGCACCGTACGCCGGAAGGCGAACACGGTGATCCGATGTTCTTCACTTCCAGCTACGTGTTCCGCACCGCTGCCGACGCGGCCGCGCGGTTTGCCGGGGAAGTGCCGGGCAACGTTTACTCGCGCTACACCAACCCGACCGTGCGCGCGTTCGAAGAGCGTATCGCTGCGCTGGAAGGCGCTGAGCAAGCGGTCGCCACCGCCACGGGCATGGCCGCGATCATGGCGGTGGTGATGAGCCTGTGCAGTGCCGGCGATCACGTCCTGGTGTCGCGCAGCGTGTTCGGTTCGACCATCAGCCTGTTCGAGAAATACTTCAAGCGTTTCGGTGTGCAAGTTGACTACGTGCCGCTGGCCGATCTCTCGGCTTGGGATGCGGCGATCAAGCCGAACACCAAGCTGCTGTTCGTCGAGTCGCCGTCCAATCCGTTGGCCGAGCTGGTGGATATCACCGCACTGGCGGAAATCGCTCACGCCAAAGGCGCGATGCTGGTGGTCGACAACTGCTTCTGCACGCCAGCCTTGCAGCAGCCGCTGAAACTCGGCGCGGACATCGTCGTGCACTCGGCGACCAAGTTCATCGACGGTCAGGGCCGTTGCATGGGCGGTGTGGTGGCTGGTCGCAGCGAGCAGATGAAAGAAGTTGTCGGTTTCCTGCGCACCGCCGGGCCGACACTGAGTCCGTTCAACGCGTGGATCTTCCTCAAGGGCCTGGAAACCCTGAATCTGCGGATGAAGGCGCACTGCGCCAACGCCCAGCAACTGGCCGAATGGCTGGAGCAGCAGGACGGTATCGAGAAGGTTCATTACGCCGGTCTCAAGAGCCATCCGCAGCATGAACTGGCCCAGCGTCAGCAGAAGGGCTTCGGCGCGGTGGTGAGTTTCGAGGTCAAGGGCGGCAAAGAGGGCGCGTGGCGCTTTATCGATGCCACCCGGTTGATCTCGATCACCGCCAACCTTGGTGACAGCAAAACCACCATCACTCATCCGAGCACCACCTCCCATGGCCGTCTGGCGCCACAGGAGCGTGAAGCAGCAGGGATTCGTGACAGCCTGATCCGCATCGCGGTCGGTCTGGAAGACGTGGCGGACCTGCAGGCTGATCTGTCGCGCGGTCTGGCGGCGTTGTGATCGAGTTGTCTACTCCGAAGGCGGGCACCCATGGCCGCGTGGCGCTGGTTACCGGTGCTGCGCGCGGCATCGGTTTGGGTATCGCGGCCTGGTTGATCAGCGAAGGCTGGCAAGTGGTGTTGACTGATCTCGATCGTGTGCGCGGTTCGAAAGTGGCGAAGGTGCTGGGCGAGAATGCCTGGTTCATCGCCATGGACGTGGCGGATGAAAGTCAGGTCGCGCTCGGCGTTGCCGAAGTGCTGGGCCAATTCGGTCGTCTCGATGCATTGGTATGCAACGCGGCAGTCGCCGACCCGCACAACATCACCCTGGAAAGTCTCGATCTGGCGTACTGGAATCGGGTGCTGGCGGTGAATCTCAGCGGGCCGATGCTGCTGGCCAAGCACTGTGCGCCGTATCTGCGCGCGCACAACGGCTCGATCGTCAATCTGGCCTCGACCCGTGCGCGGCAGTCGGAGGCTGATTCCGAGGCGTATGCGGCGAGCAAGGGCGGGTTGTTGGCGCTGACCCACGCGCTGGCGATCAGCCTCGGGCCGGAAATTCGCGTCAATGCGGTCAGTCCTGGCTGGATTGATGCCCGGGATCCTTCTGCGCGGCGAGCCGAGCCTTTGGCCGATGCCGATCATGCTCAGCATCCGGCGGGCAGGGTAGGGACGGTCGAGGATGTGGCGGCGATGGTCGCGTGGCTGTTGTCGCGCAATGCCGGGTTTGTCACTGGGCAGGAATTCGTCGTGGATGGCGGCATGACCAAGAAGATGATTTACACGGACTAAGAAGCGAAGCCGCAAACCTGTGGGAGTGAGCCTGCTCGCGATAGCGGTTTCAGGGTTGTTGCTTTCTTCAGGGAATGAAGCAATTTCGTCTTTTTCAGAAAAACTTCAATCCTGCTATTGACTTAGGTTCGCTACCTGCGTAAATTTCGCGGCCTCGGAGATGCAAACGGGTGATTAGCTCAGCTGGGAGAGCGTCTGCCTTACAAGCAGAATGTCGGCGGTTCGATCCCGTCATCACCCACCACTCCCCGAGAAACTTGCGAAAGCAAGAGGTAGGCTGAAAGTGCCTCCACCGACGCGCAGCGGTAGTTCAGTCGGTTAGAATACCGGCCTGTCACGCCGGGGGTCGCGGGTTCGAGTCCCGTCCGCTGCGCCATATTTTACGAGTCAGACATTGTCTGGTTCGCGATTGCAAAGCACCGAAGCTTTCAGTCAAAACGAGTTACTTGAGCGCAAGCTCAAAGCGATACGCAGCGGTAGTTCAGTCGGTTAGAATACCGGCCTGTCACGCCGGGGGTCGCGGGTTCGAGTCCCGTCCGCTGCGCCATATCTGTTTCAAGGACCACTGAACGCCTTGAAACACCGAAAGCAACCGTTGGTTGTTTCGGAATCGATAGCAAAGACCCTGGTCGAAAGGCCGGGGTTTTTTGTGTCTGAAATTTGGCTTTCCTCTCTTCCTCCCTCCTCAATCCAGCGCAAATCCCTGTGGGAGCGAGCCTGCTCGCGAAAGCGGTGTGCCAGCTAATAATGTGCTGGCTGACAGTACGCCTTCGCGAGCAAGCCCGCTCCCACAGGGGGTTGTCGAATTGCCCGGCGATCTGCTGCGGTGCCACGTCGCATTGATTTTTTGATTCTTTAGTCAAATTTTTGTAACTGGTTGTTTGCCGGACGCTCAGAAACCTTTAAAGTTAACCTTTCGGTCAGCTTTGCACTGTCAACACGCCCTTTGTTTCGCCAAGAAGGGCTTCTGCAAGACTCGAGATTCCCAGTAGATAACCAGAAGGGCGGACACATAACCGCCCAGAGGATGATCCATGTCCAACCGTGATATATCCCGGCGCTCGTTCCTCCAGGGCGGGCTGGTGGCGGGTGTGAGCGTTACGCTCACGCCGCTCAGCAGTCAGGCGCTGGCTGCCTTGATGGAAAACAGCGTCACCGTGCCGTCCGAGAAGTGGCTCGGCAACAACGGCAAGGCACGCCAACGTAACGACGCCCTGTCCAAGGTCTGCGGCAGCAAAGTATTTGCCCGCGACATTCGTTCCAAGGACATGCCGGGCTGGCCTGAACAGCAAGGCCACGCCATGCTGCTGAAAACCATCAAGGCCGACCGAATCTACGAAGGCTACGACCTGTCGTGGCTGGGCGCCGACTTGCAACCTGACCGTATCGTCACCGCTGCCGATCTGGACAAGGACGGCATCGTCTTCCCCGAAGAACACGCGCCAGACCCTTTGCTGCCGGAAGGCAAAGTGCCGATGTTCATCGGCCACCCGGTGGCGATCCTGATCTGGAACGATTTCGAGCGTTTCCGTCAGGCCAAGAACAAACTCAAATTCAATGACAAGGCGATTCGTTACGGTGCACAAGTGCCGTACTACGAAGGCGACCCTTATGGCAGCTTCCGCTACGTGCGCGTAGGTGGCCCGACTTCGGCCGACGAAGACGAATTCGCCAGCCTGAAAGACTCGATTCTGTTCCCGATGCTGAAAAACCGGCGTCCGGTGTGGAATTCCCAGCCGAACCTGCACGGCAACCTGACCGAGCGCGGCCTGTTCTACGCCGACCGCATGAAAAAAGAGATCGATACGCCGCCGGACAACTGGCTGGTGTTCGACGAGCGCTACAAGACTCCGTCGATCGAACCGGCCGCCATGGAGCCGGACAACGGCAACGGCTGGTACGACCCGAAAACCAAGACCCTGCACTTCGTGGTCGCCACTCAGTGCCCGCTGGAAGCGGCGACCGAGACCGCGAAAATGATCGCGCCGTCGCGCTTCGGCCTGGCCAACCTGAACATGCACCCGGGTTACACCGTGGGTTACGGTTCCAAAGACCACAACATCTTCGTTTACTACGCGGCCCTCGCTGCGCTGTACGGCGCCGGTGTCCCCATCCGTCTGGCCAACGACCGCTATGAGCAGTTCCAGAGCGGAATCAAGCGTCACGCGTTCGATATCCGCTATCAGCTCGCAGTGGACAAGAACGACTACAGCTTCAAGATTTTCCGTGCCGAGATGAGCGTCGACGGTGGTGGCCGTATCAACTACAGCCCGTCGGTAGCGGCAGTCGGTGCCACGGCAGCGCAGTCGATCTATTACATGCCGCAGAACGATCTGCAGGTCACCGCTTATCACTCGCGTGGTGTTGAAGCGGGTTCGATGCGCGGTTACGGCACCCTGCAAAGCATGGCGGCGACCGAAATGATGGTCGACGAAATCGCCAACCGCCTCGGCGTTGACGCGATTGATCTGCGTCGCAAGAACGCCTTGCGTTCGGGCATGAAAAACACCCAGGGCGCGATTCCGGCCGGTGCCCTGCGCCTGCACGAGATTCTCGACAAGGCCTCGGTGCACGAAGTCTGGAAAAACCGCGACGCGATCAAGAAACAGCGCGAAGCTGCCGACCCGGACAACTGGTACGGCGTGGGTTTTGCCATTTGCCAGAAAGACTTCGGCACCGGTTCCGAAGCGCCGATGGCCAGCATCGAATTCACTGCTGAAGGTCGCATCACCCTGCGTCACATCGGTATTGAAATCGGCACTGGCATGTCCACTTCGCAGGCGCTGATCGTTGCTGATTTCCTTGGCAGCCCGGCGCACGACGTGAAGACCGGCGAAACCGAATGGAAGGAAATGCAGCTGATCACCAGCGGCAACCCTTACATCATGAGCCAGGCAGAACAGGACAACCTGCTGCGCAACCCGCGCTGGGTTGGCAAGCTGGCCTCGGCGTCGTCCGCGACCAACTCGGCCTACTACTTCAGTCACGCCACCCGTGAAGCGGCGCGCGTGCTGTTCAACAACGGTTTGTGGCCGGCGGCCATGGAAATCTGGCGTCAGGGCCCTTACGGCGGTCAAGCCAACCCTTACGTGGTGCGTCGTGAAGATGCGCATTGGGTCGATGGCAAGCTCACTGCCAATGGCATGCAGCCATTGAGCTTCGAAGAGCTGGCCAAACGCGCTCACGAACGTGGTCTGGTCACCGGCGCCACCGTGCACGCGTTCAACCGCTGGAGCTGGGCCGAGGCCGAATACAGCATCGACGGCGTGCGCGAGCGTCTGCCGCTCGACGGTCTCGCAGTGAAGTACGGTGATGGCGCGCCGAAGGCGAAGAAAGCGTTGATGAGCACGGCGGGTTTCCACCTGCTGGATCGCCAGAACATCAACTATCCGGTGGTCCAGTTGAACAACGCGGCGGTGACTTACTACAGCCCGGTCGCAACTCTGGTCGAGCTGAAGGTCAACAAAGGCTCGGCGGAAGTCGAGGTGCTCAACCACCATTCTTGGGTCGAGTGCGGTCGGGTGCTGGTCGAAGAACTGGTCAAAGGCCAGCTCGAAGGCGGGATTGCCATGGGCATCGGTCACGCGCTGATGGAAGAGATGCCGCTGTACGAAGGCGGACCGGGGGAGGGTGACTGGAACTTCAACCGTTATCGCCTGCCGATGGCCCGTCACGTTGCGGTGTGGAAGCAGACCGCGGAGATTCTGCCGCCGCTGTCGCCAAGCGATCCGTCCAAAGGCATCGCCGAAGTGGTGATGATCCCGGTGGTTGGTGCCATCGGTAACGCCGTGGCGCACGCCATCGGTAAACGTGTTCGCGATCTGCCAATCACTGCTGCGCGCATCAAGGAGGCCCTCAATGGCTAACCGTCCGCTTCAACTGACCCTCAATGGTCAATCCGTCGGCCCGGTGGACATCCCTGATGACCTGCCGATGATCGACTATCTGCACGAATACAAGAACCTCACCGGTTCGCGTCTGGGCTGCGGCCAGGGTATCTGCCACGCCTGCGTGGTGATCGTCGACAATCCGGACGGCACCAGCGAAGAAGTGCGCACCTGCATCACCGGCGCACATTACTTCGAAGGCAAGAAAGTCCGCACCATCGAAAGTCATGCCAAGCGTGATGAGAGCGGTCAGGTCACCGAGCTGAACCCGATCCAGCAGCGTTTCGTCGACGAATTCGCCTTCCAGTGCAGCTACTGCGCACCGGGCTTCGTCAACGCCGCGACGGTGCTGGTAGAGAAGCTGCAGCGCCAGCCGATCGTCAAAAGCCAACTGGAAAAAGTCATCGAGGACAGCCTCGGCCACCACATCTGCCGTTGCACCGGGTACGTGCGTTACTACAACGCTACGCGCAACGTGCTGACCGATCTCGGCCTGGTCAAGGAGGGTTGAGCATGAAGCATCTATTGACCCGCCTGACCCTGGCGGTCGGGCTGGCTGCGCCGGTGTTGTTTGCTCACGCTGATGATCAGGTCAAGCGCGGCGAATATCTTGCTCGCGCCGCCGACTGCATGGCGTGCCACACCGCGCCGGGCGGCGCGCCGTTTGCCGGCGGGCTGCCGATCGTTTCGCCGTTCGGCACGATCTACGGCACCAACATCACCCCGAGCAAAGAGCACGGCATCGGTCTGTACAGCGATGACGAATTCTTCGCTGCACTGACCGAAGGCAAGCTTCGCGACGGCGCCAATCTGTATCCGGCGATGCCGTACACCTCGTATCACCTGGTGCCGCGGGAAGACTCGGATGCGATTCATGCGTACCTGAAAACCATCGAGCCGATCGAGCGCGCTGCGCCGGTCACCAGCCTGAGCTTTCCGTTCAATGTGCGTCCGGGCCTGATCGGCTGGAACATGCTGTACGGCAAGGCCTTGAAGCTGGAATCTGGCGAAGGCAAAAGCGAAGCCTGGAAGCGCGGCCAGTACATGGTCGAAGTGCTCGGTCACTGCGGCGAATGCCACACGCCACGCGGCCTGCCGGGCGCGATGCAATTGGACAAGCGCCTGACCGGCGGCATCCTCAACGGTTATCTGGCACCGAGCCTGCTCGCCACCGATCTGGCGGCGCGCGGCTGGAATCAGCAGGATCTGAGCACGTTCCTCAAGCACGGCATGAGCGCCCAGGGCACGATGTTCAACGAGATGTTCCCGGTGTTCCACAACAGCACTCAGGGTCTGAACGATCAGGATCTGGCGGCGATGGCGACGTTCCTGCTTGGCGACAAGCCGCCAGCGGCGAAAGAGCTGACTGAAGTGTCGCTGGACAAACTCAGCCCGAGTGCGCAACGCGGCCGTCAGGAATATTTGAACGTCTGCGCCGGTTGTCATGCCGCCGGTGGTGAAGGCAAACCGCACATCGCCGTGGCCATGCGCGGCAATACCACGCTGCGCCTGGAAGATCCGCGCAACCTGGTGCGGGTGATCGAGGACGGTATCGGTGAGCAGAAATTCGCTGGATTCGAACACATGCAACCGATGCCGGGTTTCGCCGACAAGCTCAAACCTGAGCAACTGACTGATCTGCTGAACTACCTGCGTCAAGGCTGGGGCGGTCAATCGGCAGAGTTGGCAGTGAGCGACGTGCAGAAACTGCAAGCTGACGCTCCAGCTGTCGAGCACAAGGCGCACTGACATGCAGCATCTCGATCTACAGGTTGTGCGGCGGGCACTGGAGTGGTCGGTGGCGGGGCAGCGCATCTGGCTCTGCACGGTGCTGACCACTTACGGCTCGGCGCCGCGTGCGCCGGGTTCGCTGCTGGCGGTGAACGATAGAGGCCAGTGGATCGGCTCGCTGTCCGGTGGCTGTGTTGAGGAAGACTTTCTCGAGCGCGTCGCTGAAGGTGCGTTTCTCGATGCGGTCAACGTGGTGCGTTACGGCGAAGGTGATGATCCGCGCTCGCGGGTCAGCCTGCCCTGTGGCGGCATTCTCGACGTGCTGGTAGAGAAATTTGACGCCGACTGCGAGGTGCAGGCGCATCTGCGTGAACTCGAATCGGCGTTGCTTGGTCAGCGCCGTTTGATTCGCGAAGTTGATCTGGCCAGCGGTGCGCGCAGTCTGTTTGCTGATCGCGAGCAGGGTGCGCGCATTGAGCGCGAGATTGATCGGGTGCGGATTCGCGTCGGTGCTGCTCAGCGTCTGTTGCTGGCGGGATACTCCAGCGTGGCGCAGGCCTGTGCCGAGTTCGCGGTGGGTCTGGGTTTCGAAGTGATTCTCTGCGATCCGCGCGATGAAGTGCTCGAAGGCGTGGTGCTGAATGGCGTGGAGATTCGTCGGCAACTGCCTTCGGTGTTCATCGCCGATGGTGGTTGTCATCGCGATACCGCGGTGGTGGCGCTGACCCATGATCCGCGCATCGACGATCTGGCGATGATGGAAGCGGTGCGCACCGAGGCGTTTTACATCGGCGTCATGGGTTCGCAGCAGACTTCGCAGAAACGCTTCGAGCGCCTGCGCAGGATTGGTGGGCTGGGGGAGGTCGAGTTGGCGCGGATTCATGCGCCGATCGGGCTTAACCTCGGCAGCAAGACACCGGCGGAGATCGCTTTGGCGGTGCTGGCGGATATCTTGCGGATTCGTAGCGGAATTGCCCGAGACCAGCTCTGATCTGGATTCTGCAAATTTGTGGCGAGGGAGCTTGCTCCCGCTGGACTGCGCAGCAGGCCTTCTTTTTAGATAAAAGAGAGTCCGCTGCGCGACCCGGCGGGAGCAAGCTCCCTCGCCACAGTTTCTTGTCAGTCAAGAAAACTGATCAGAACCCCAGCTTGTCACGCAACCCGTAATACCACGCACCCAATGCCGCAAAGGGCGTGCGCAGCAACTGCCCGCCCGGGAAGGGATAGTGCGGCAGATCGGCAAACGCATCAAAACGCTCGGCCTGACCGCGCAACGCCTCGGCCAGTACCTTGCCGGCCAGATGCGTGTAAGTCACGCCGTGGCCGCTGCAGCCTTGCGAATAGTAGATGTTATCGCCCAGACGCCCAACCTGCGGCAGGCGCGACAGGGTCAGCAGGAAGTTGCCCGTCCACGCGTAGTCGATCTTCACGTCCTTCAGTTGCGGGAACGCCTTGAGCATTTTCGGGCGGATGATCGCTTCGATGTTCGCCGGATCCCGCGCACCGTAAACCACGCCGCCGCCGAAGATCAGACGCTTGTCGCCGGTCAGTCGGTAGTAGTCGAGCAGATAGTTGCAGTCTTCGACGCAGTAATCCTGTGGCAGAAGAGATTTCGCCAGCTCATCGCCCAGCGGTTCGGTGGTGATTACCTGGGTGCCGCACGGCATCGATTTCGCCGCCAGTTCCGGTACCAGATTGCCGAGATAGGCGTTGCCGGCAACGATGATGAACTTGGCCCTGACCTTGCCTTGCGGCGTGTGCACCACGGGGTTGGCACCACGCTCGATACGCACGGCTGGCGATTGCTCATAGATGGTGCCGCCGAGGGACTCGACCGCAGCGGCTTCACCGAGCGCCAGGTTCAGCGGATGAATGTGGCCGCCGCTCATGTCGAGCATGCCGCCGACGTATTGATCGCACGCCACCACTTCGCGAATGCGGCGCTGATCGAGCAGTTCCAGTTGCGTGTGGCCAAAGCGCTCCCACAGGCGCTTCTGCGATTCCAGGTGTCCCATCTGCTTGGCGGAGAGCGCGGCGAACACGCCGCCGTCCTTCAGGTCGCACTGGATGTCGTACTTGGCCACGCGCTCCCGAATGATCCGGCCGCCTTCGAAGGCCATCTGCCCGAGCAGTTGCGCCTGCTTTGGGCCAACCGTGCGCTCGATGACGTCGATGTCACGGCTATAGCTGTTGACGATCTGCCCGCCATTACGCCCCGACGCACCGAAGCCGACCTTGGCAGCTTCCAGGACTGTCACGCGAAAACCGTTCTCCAACAGAAACAACGCCGACGACAGCCCGGTATACCCGGCGCCGATCACACAGACATCCGTCTCCACATCATCCTGCAAGGCCGGACGTGGCGGTACGGAATTGGCCGACGCAGCGTAATAAGACTCTGGGTAAGGGGTGTTCGCCATCCTGCAGCCTCTGTTTAATATATTTTACGAGTGCGTCGATCCTACCCGAGTTGAAAAACCTCCGCCAGCCACCGGAAAAATCTTATCTGCCGGCCCGAAATTAAATATTTTGCATATTCATAGGGTTAGGTGAAAAAAAGGTGTTGACACCCCTCCGGAATTCCGTAGAATGCCGCCTCACAGCAGGCACGTAGCTCAGTTGGTTAGAGCACCACCTTGACATGGTGGGGGTCGTTGGTTCGAGTCCAATCGCGCCTACCAAACAAAATCCGCTCTGCTGGGCGGTCTAGAAGGGCTCACCGAAAGGTGGGCCCTTTTTTGTTGTCTGCGATTTGCAAAACTTTTGCAAAGTTTTTTCAAAACCCCCACCTCAGCGCACCTCTCGACACTGCATCTGTTCCGTTACCCAAGCGCTTAGCGTGTTTCGAAATAACACGATCTGTTGATATTGCGTTCTGTTCTTTTTTTGGATCCGTCGAAAAAGTGTGGATATTGAAGGGGTTACCGGTATTTTTAACCGACCGGTTATCAAAAAAATGTTGTTGCTGATCGTGAAGTTCAGTAACATCTGCCCCGCGTTCACCACCACGGTTTATGCATTTTTAAATCCCAAGCTTCCATCAGCTGCTTGGGATTTTTTTTGCCTGCGATTTGGTGAATTGCGCTTTTTGTCTCCCGGCTTCCAGTGCGAAGCTTTCCAACCCCACGATCGTGTGCGGGCGAAACCGGTTTTTTTCGACTACTACTGACTGGCGTTTTCCAGGGCTTTCTCAAAGGAGTTCGTCGATGCTGGTTCACTGGTTTCTCGCCGCGATTCATCTCTTGGCTTTTGCACTGGGCTTCTGGGCCGTGTTGACCCGTGGCACGGCGTTCAGTCGTCTGGCCGCTGGCGTCGGTGAGGCCAGGCGGGTTTTGCTCGCTGATAATCTGTGGGGGATTGCTGCGCTGGTGCTACTGGTGACCGGTGGCATGCGCGCCTTCGGTGGCTTTGAAAAGGGCACTGACTATTATCTGCACCAGCCGCTGTTTCATTTGAAGATGACGTTGTTCGTGCTGATTCTGCTGACAGAGCTGGCGCCGATGATCACGCTGGTCAAATGGCGGATCGCATTGGCGCGGGGCAAGGCGCTCGATACCGGACGTGCAAAGCTGTTCGCACGGATCAGCCATGTCGAGGCGCTGCTGTTGGTACTGATGATGATTGCAGCTACCGGCATGGCGCGCGGCGTGACGTTCGGCTAGCAGGGAGCAATTCCCTGTGTCCTCTCGGAAATGTCTGACAGCCAGGCTTGGCAGTCGCAGGTAGTATCGCGCTGCTGGAGAAAGGAAGGGAAGCGAATGAAGCGGAGAAGGGATGTGTCAGGCGCCGTGCCAAGTGGACTGGGGAGCGGATGGCAGTACGGCGCGTGAATCTTTAGCCAGTCATTACGCAGAGGCAAACGGACTGGCTACTGACTGCAATGCGGCTCAGGGAGTTTGTGGCTTGTCCGGGGCGGTCAGGCCAGCCTGAATGCGCTGATAGATCTCTTCACGGTGCACGGCAACGTTTTTCGGGGCGTTGATGCCGATACGGACTTGCTGACCGCTTACGCCGAGGATGGTGATCGTAATGTCATCACCAATATTTATGCTTTCACCGACTTTGCGGGTGAGTATCAGCATGGTCTTCTCCTTGATTGCTTTGTAGGGCACCTGATTCAGACAGTGCAGAGGTCGGTGGTACGTATAGATTAGTGCGAAGTCTCACGGTTTGGGTGCCTCTTTCTGACGCGCAGATGCGGCATTAATTCCCAGGGCGTAACTATACAGAGGCTGCAATCATCAATCTCGTTGTTTTGTGCCCATTTTGCGGGCCTCGCGAAGTATTTATGAATGTTAAGATCGCCGCTTTGTGATTTTCGAGGAAAGCGTTGTGCGCAAATTGGTCTGGATGGTCGCGGCACTGGCATTGGCGGGATGTGGTGAAGGCAAGAGTGTAGACGTGCAGAAGCCGAAAACGGCCGTCGCGGCCGCACCTGCGGCAGCGTCCGCCCCGCAATGGGACCTCGAAGTACGCGGCGAAACGCCTCAGGCTGTCAGTGACCTGAGTGGCTGGTTGATCGAGCATGCGTTCGTGCCGACCGTGATCAAGGACAGCAGCGGCAAGACGCGGATCCTGATTGGCCCGTTCAACTCCCAGGCCGACGCGCAAGCGCGCAAGGTAGAGGTGGATGCGGCATTGGTGAAGGCCAAGAAGCAGAACGTCGAGTCGGTGCTCGTCGAGCATCCGCTCGCGCCGTAAGCAGCACTTTCAGCGGAGCGGCCTAAAGGACATCGCGGGCGATTCGTCTTATACGAGTCAATCACGATTTCCCGAAGGAGCTCCGCATGGCCTCCGCCGCTCCCTACAAACTCTTCAATGCGGTTTTGCACCGCAAGACGCTGGTGAGTCCGCACATGATGCGGATCACGCTCGCCGACCCTTCGATAGGTGGCATGGCCACTTGGGCGCCGGATCAGCGGGTCAAATTGTTCTTCCCTGCTGAAGATGGATCGCCTGCAAGTCTTGCGCAGGAGGAGGGCTGGTACGCGCGTTTTCGTTCGATGCTGGCGAGCCGGCGGCCAGCAATGCGTACCTACACCATTCGTCATTTGCGCGCCGAGCAAGGCGAGGTCGACATCGACTTTGTTCTGCATGGCGAAACCGGTCCCGCGTCGCGCTGGGCGCTGCGTGCGCAGCCAGGAGCGTCGATGCAGATTCTCGCTCCTGACAGCGGTTTTTCCGCGCAGGACGCCGGAGGGTTCGAATGGAAACCGCCGCAGGTGCTCAAGGAGGTTTTGCTGGTGGCCGATGCCACGGCATTGCCGGCCGCCATGGGCATTCTTGACGAGTTGGCTGCCATGGCTGAACCGCCTCAGACTCAGGCTTACTTTGAAGTGGACAGCGCACCAGACATGCTCCCGGTGCCGGATTGGCCTGGGCTGTCGGTGCAGTGGCTGATTCGCGATCAGGCGCCAGAAGTAGTGGCTGGGGCGCTGATGGTAAAGGCAGTGCAGCAGGCGTTCCTGCCGGCAGAGGATTCATCGGTCGGGCAAGCTGCCGAACTCGCCGAAGTCGATATCGACAAAGACATACTCTGGGAGATCGCCAACACGGCCCCTGAAGGGTTTTATGGCTGGATTGCCGGAGAAAGCGCGGCGGTCATGCGTCTGCGCAAATACCTGATCAGGGAGTGCGGTATCCCCCGCGAGTCACTCAATCTGATGGGCTACTGGCGCTACAACAAGGCTGGCAGCTAAAAACAAAAAAGGCCTCGAACATCACGTTCGAGGCCTTTTCTTTTGCGCTGAAGAATCAGCCGCAGGCTTTCAGGTTTACCGGCCCGACAAATTCATTGCCGCGTCCCATCACGCAAGCCACGCTCTGATTGCGTTGACGTTCCCAGTCCTGCACTGGATAAGTTTTGTCCCACGCTTCGTACAGTTGCCGATCCTGTTTCGACAGGCGCAAGCCGTACTGCTTGCTCATGTAGAAATAGGTGCGCGCGATCATGCCGCGAATCGACGGGCGCGGCATGACCTTCTTGGCCTTGAAGTCGACCTGGGTCAGGCACGAGCCGTACTGCCCGGATTGCACCGGCAGCCAGCCATAACTGAAGTTGCTGCGGTCACCGTTGACCTCACCAATGCTCGGCACCAGGTTGTGCAGGTCGGCTTCGGCTTTCTGGTAACTCGGGTCATAGCGGGTGCAGTTCTTGCGCCCGCCCGACTGCCAGCATTGACGCTGGTGACCGAACTCCCACGCCGGGACGATGTGTTCCCATTCGATGCGTGAAGCACGCTTGGCATTCTTGCGCGGCACGTAACCGCATGCCTTCAAGTCCACCTTGTTGCCGGTGTACTTGCAGCCGCAGTAAAACTCGGTGGACTGCGGTGCATAGAGTTTCCAGGCGGCCTTTTTGGCCTCGGTAAAAGTGCGGGGCGCGCCAGCCTGGGCGCCAAAAGCGATGAACAGCAGCAGCAAAGCAAAACAGCGGACACTCATTGAATCAATCTTCCTTCGGCACAACCCAAAAAATCTGCACGCCGCCATCGTCGCGATAGGCGAGTGTGACGTTGTCGTTCTCGTCGATTTCCTCGAGCAGTTGCTCCCATGCATCCACAGGCTCGTCCGGCAGACGGAAGATCAGTGCGGCTTTGGCTTTTTGTGCGGTAGGGGAATTGATGATTTTCTGAACGCGCATGCCCATGCGTTCGTAAGCGTCAGGAGCATCAGGAGAGGTGGCCACGAGGTTATCCTTATTAAGCTGTACGTGCATACAGTATTTGCCTGTAAGCATTTTCGCAACTGCTTAAAATTCAAGAAAATCCTCTGACAGCGCTTTTCCGCTTTTGGTGTAGGTCGGGTCGATTATTTTGTATGAAAAAGTCGCGCTCAGCGTAAGTGGCAGCACCACCCGCCGCACGGGCGAGTGGTGAGCAGGTTGCCCGACCCGAAAGGGTCAGGCGAGGGCCAATCAATATTCCCAGAACATCCGTTGCAGTTCTTTGCTGTCGTTGGTTTTGGTCAGGGCGACCATGGCCAGAATGCGGGCCTTTTGCGGGTTCAAGTCGTGAGCGACTACCCAGTCGTACTTGTCGTCAGGTTGTTCGGCGTTACGCAGAACGAAACCACCGGCGTTGACGTGGGACGAGCGGATGATCTGCACGCCGTCTTTACGCAGGGCTTGCAGGGATGGCACTACGCGCGAAGACACCGAACCGTTACCGGTACCGGCATGGATGATCGCTTTGGCGCCGGCCTGGGCCAGGGCCTTGTAAGCGGTGTCGTCGACGTTGCCGTAGGAGTAGGCGATTTCTACGTCAGGCAGGCTCTTGATGTTTTTGATGTCGAATTCCGAATCCATGGTGTGACGCTTGGCCGGCAAGCGGAACCAGTAGGATTTGCCTTCAACCACCATGCCCAGCGGACCCCAAGGGCTTTTGAACGCCTCGGTCTTGATGTTGATCATTTTGCTGACGTCGCGACCGGACTGGATCTCGTCGTTCATGGTTACCAGCACGCCTTTGCCGTGCGCTTCTTTGCTGCTGGCGACGGCGACGGCGTTGTACAGGTTGAGCATGCCGTCCGCCGACATGGCGGTGCCCGGACGCATCGAGCCGACCACGATGATCGGCTTGTCGGTTTTTTCCACCAGATTCAGGAAGTACGCGGTTTCTTCCAGGGTGTCGGTGCCGTGGGTGATGACGATGCCATCGACGTCTTTGCTGTCGGCCAGTTCCGATACGCGGCGACCCAGTTGCAGCAGGTTGTCGTTGGTGATGCTTTCCGAAGCGATCTGCATGACTTGTTCGCCACGCACGTTCGCCAGTTTGCTCAGTTCGGGGATGCCGGCGATCAGTTGTTCAATCCCGACTTTGGCCGCTTGATAGGTGGCGCTGTTGGCTGCGCTGGCGCCGGCACCGGCAATGGTGCCGCCCGTGGCAAGCACCACGACGTTGGCGAGTTTGGTCTGGGTTTCGACTTCTTTTGCCTGAAGGGCAGTGGGCAGGAGCAGGAGGAGGGCCAAAGCGCCCGGAACCAAGGTGTTGAAAGCAGATTTCATTATTTTTCTCTCTAGTAGTGAGACGGTGCTGATGCAGGTTCATCTAGATGCGCCCCGAGCCGATCTGAATGCCCGGGGTGCAGGCTAGGGAGCAGGATCTGTACCAGTGCTACTTTGCTTTAGAGAAATGTTTAACCTGATGATTTATATCAATATTTTGTAAGTTTGCGGATTATTGAGTGAATGGCTTATCCGGGTTTCCGAACAAAGGAAGCTTTCGTGTTCGGTTCACCGAAAGGGACTACACCTCCTGGCGACCGCAACGGCTTGCCGGTTCAGGTTTTCTGCTAAAGAAACCCGTCAGCAAGCCGATGGCTGTGGAAGGAAACGTTTATTTAGGGAGTTCACATGTCACTGACGATCGGTTTTTCAAATCCCGGCTCAGTCACCATTGGCGGTAAAACCGCAGCGACAATCAATGCAATGAACCAGGCGGAAGCGGATGCGGCCGACGAGGCGCTTGGCGTTGAAAAAGAACCGAGCAATCAAGTTCGCACCGGTGGTCCCGCGCAAGAAGCCAGCAAGGCGGATAGCGCTGACAGCGGCGACAGTCTGAGCGTGACCGTAAAAATGTTGCTCAAGCGCATGCAGGAATTGCAGAAGCAACTGCAGGAGCAGCAACAGCAACTGGCGGCGGCACAGGCGGCGAGCTATCCGACGCCCGAGGCCAAGTCACAGGCGGTGATGTCCGTTCAGGGGCAGATCGCGCAAACTAGCGGCGCGCTGATGGAAGTCGCAGCGGCACTGGTCAAGGAAATGTCCAAGGATTCCACCAGCGGCAACCTGGTCAGCACCACGGCTTAAGCGGTAAGGGGTGAATCAGACGATTGCGCCCCGCAATACAACGACGATTTCTGATTGTTGACAAATGTCGGCGGGATTCGCATAGTTCGGTCTACGCAAACGTTTGCGCGGCTTCCCCGGTGCACTATTATCCGGAAGAGAGCGCTGAAGCTTACGCCAGCGCGAGCGTTGCTCACAATAATCATAAGATCGGAGTGAACCCATGAAGCTGCCATTCGCTGGACGTCTTCTTGCTGTCGCTATGCTGGCTGCCGCAGCCGCCGCACTACCTGTCTCTTCGGCTTTCGCCGAGTCCCCGGAAAAACCCAAAGTCGCACTGGTCATGAAATCCCTGGCCAACGAATTCTTCCTGACCATGGAAGATGGCGCCAAGGCCTACCAGAAAGAACACTCCGCCGACTTCGACCTGATCTCCAACGGCATCAAGGACGAGACCGATACCGCCGGCCAGACCCGTATCGTCGAGCAGATGATTCTGGCCAAGGTCAACGCGCTCGTTATCGCACCGTCCGATTCCAAAGCCATGGTGCCGGTGATCAAGAAAGCCGTCGATGCCGGCATCACTGTGATCAACATTGACAACCAGCTTGATCCGCAGATCGTCAAAAGCAAAAACATCAGCGTGCCTTTCGTAGGCCCGGACAACCGCAAAGGTGCGCGTCTGGTCGGCGAATACCTGGCCAAGCAACTGAAGGCCGGTGACGAGGTCGGCATCATCGAAGGCGTGTCCACCACCACCAACGCCCAGCAACGCACCGCAGGCTTCAAGGATGCGATGGAGGCGGCGCAGATCAAGGTTGTCTCCTTGCAATCCGGTGACTGGGAGATCGACAAGGGCAACAAGGTTGCTGCGTCGATTCTCAGCGAATACCCGGATGTGAAGGCGCTGCTGGCGGGTAACGACAGCATGGCCGTTGGCGCTGTTTCCGCTGTGCGCGCTGCCGGTAAGGCGGGCAAGGTCCAAGTGGTCGGTTACGACAACATCAATGCGATCAAGCCGATGCTCAAGGATGGTCGTGTGCTGGCGACGGCCGATCAGTTCGCTGCCAAGCAGGCCGTGTTCGGTATCGAGACTGCGCTGAAAATCCTCAAGGGCGAAAAAGTCGACAGCGGCGTCAATGGCGTGATCGAAACGCCAGTCGAGCTGGTCACTAAGTAAGTCTTCCGGCGACACAACGGCGCTCGTCCGTCCGGACGAGCGCATGGAGAGTTTTTTATGTCAGTTTCCGCCCCGAACGCTGTCCTCTCGGTCAGCGGTATCGGTAAGACCTATGCGCAACCGGTGCTCACGGGCATCGACTTGACGCTGATGCGCGGTGAAGTGCTGGCGCTGACCGGTGAGAATGGCGCCGGTAAAAGCACGCTGTCGAAGATCATTGGGGGGCTGGTTACGCCCACCACCGGTCAGATGCAATTCCAGGGCAAGGACTACCGTCCGGGCAGTCGCACCCAGGCCGAAGAGCTTGGCGTGCGCATGGTCATGCAAGAACTCAATCTGCTGCCGACCCTGTCGGTGGCGGAAAACCTGTTTCTCGACAACCTGCCGAGCAACGGCGGCTGGATCAGTCGCAAGCAATTGCGCAAAGCCGCGATCGAGGCCATGGCGCAGGTTGGCCTCGATGCCATTGACCCGGACACCCTGGTCGGCGAACTGGGCATTGGCCATCAACAGATGGTCGAAATCGCACGCAACCTGATCGGCGATTGCCATGTGCTGATCCTTGATGAACCGACTGCGATGCTCACCGCCCGCGAGGTGGAAATGCTCTTCGAGCAGATCACTCGCTTGCAGGCGCGTGGCGTCTCGATCATCTATATCTCGCACCGCCTCGAAGAGCTGGCGCGCGTCGCGCAACGCATTGCCGTGCTGCGTGACGGCAATCTGGTCTGCGTCGAACCGATGGCCAACTACAACAGTGAGCAACTGGTCACCTTGATGGTCGGTCGCGAACTGGGCGAACACATCGACATGGGCCCGCGCAAGATCGGCGCCCCGGCCCTGACGGTCAAGGGCCTGACCCGCTCCGACAAGGTGCGCGATGTATCCTTCGAAGTGCGTGCCGGCGAGATCTTCGGGATTTCCGGGCTGATCGGGGCAGGGCGCACCGAATTGCTGCGACTGATCTTCGGCGCCGATCTGGCCGACAGCGGCACGATTGCGCTGGGTTCGCCGGCACAGGTGGTCAGTGTGCGTTCGCCGGTTGATGCGGTGAACCATGGCATTGCCTTGATCACCGAAGACCGAAAGGGTGAAGGCTTGCTGCTCAGTCAGTCGATCAGCGCCAACATCGCCCTGGGCAACATGCCGGAGATTTCCAGGGCAGGAATCGTCAATGCCAGCGACGAAATTTCCCTGGCGCAGCGTCAGATCAACGCCATGCGCATCCGCAGTTCCAGCCCAACTCAGTTGGTGTCGGAATTGTCTGGCGGCAACCAGCAGAAAGTGGTGATCGGCCGCTGGCTGGAGCGCGATTGCTCGGTGCTGTTGTTCGACGAGCCGACCCGCGGCATCGATGTCGGTGCCAAGTTCGATATCTACGCCTTGCTGGGCGAGTTGACGCGTCAGGGCAAGGCGCTGGTGGTGGTGTCCAGTGACCTGCGCGAGCTGATGCTGATCTGCGACCGGATCGGTGTGCTGTCGGCAGGGCGTTTGATCGATACCTTCGAGCGCGACAGCTGGACCCAGGATGATTTGCTTGCCGCCGCGTTCGCCGGCTACCAAAAACGTGATGCGTTGCTCAATGAAGCGGCGCCTAGGGATCTCCCATGAAAACTGCATCTTCCGCCGGCAAACGTAGTGGCAATTTCTACGGTCTGGGCACCTATCTGGGCCTGGCCGGGGCCTTGTTGGCGATGGTGGCGCTGTTCTCGATGATGAGCAGCCACTTTCTGTCCTATGACACTTTCAGCACGCTGGCCAACCAGATTCCCGATCTGATGGTGCTGGCGGTGGGCATGACCTTTGTACTGATCATCGGCGGCATCGACCTGTCGGTCGGTTCGGTGCTGGCACTTGCCGCTTCGACAGTCAGCGTGGCGATTCTCGGCTGGGGCTGGAGCGTGTTGCCGGCCGCGTTGCTCGGTATGGCGGTGGCGGCACTGGCGGGAACGGTGACCGGTTCGATCACCGTGGCGTGGCGCATTCCGTCGTTCATCGTTTCGCTCGGTGTGCTGGAAATGGCCCGTGGCCTGGCGTACCAGATGACCGGTTCGCGCACCGCCTACATCGGTGATTCGTTTGCCTGGCTGTCGAACCCGATCGCGTTCGGCATTTCGCCGTCGTTCATCATTGCCTTGCTGGTGATATTTATTGCGCAAGCTGTGCTGACCCGCACCGTGTTTGGTCGTTACCTGATCGGTATCGGCACCAACGAGGAAGCGGTGCGGCTGGCCGGGATCAATCCAAAACCGTACAAGATTCTGGTGTTCAGCCTGATGGGGCTGCTGGCCGGGATTGCCGCACTGTTCCAGATTTCCCGTCTGGAAGCTGCAGACCCGAATGCCGGCTCCGGTCTCGAATTGCAAGTGATCGCCGCCGTGGTGATCGGTGGCACCAGTCTGATGGGTGGCCGTGGTTCGGTGATCAGCACCTTTTTCGGTGTGTTGATCATTTCGGTACTGGCCGCCGGTCTGGCGCAGATCGGCGCGACTGAGCCAACCAAGCGCATCATCACCGGCGCGGTGATTGTCATCGCGGTGGTGCTCGACACCTATCGCAGCCAACGCGCCAGTCGACGGGGCTAACAGATGGCAACGATCAAGGATGTGGCGGCGCTCGCGGGGATTTCCTACACCACGGTTTCTCACGTGGTGAACAAGACGCGCCCGGTCAGCCAGGAAGTGCGGTTGAAGGTCGAGGCAGCCATCAAAAGCCTCGACTATGTGCCGAGTGCGGTGGCCCGTTCGCTGAAAGCCAAGACCACTGCGACCATTGGCTTATTGGTGCCCAACAGCCTCAACCCGTATTTTGCCGAGTTGGCACGAGGTATCGAGGATTACTGCGAGCGCAACGGCTACTGCGTGATCCTCTGCAATTCTGACGACAACCCGGAAAAACAGCGCAGCTATTTGCGCGTGCTGCTGGAGAAGCGCATTGACGGCCTGATCGTCGCCTCCGCCGGTGGCGACATCGGGCTCGCGCAAGGGCTGGCCGGGGTGAAGACGCCAATGGTCATCGTCGACCGCGGGCTGGATGGCGTCGACGCCGATCTGGTGCGCATCGACCATGAGTATGGCGCTTATCTGGCGACGCGGCATCTGCTGGAGCTGGGCCATCGCGACATCGCCACCATCGGTGGTCCGTCGAGCACCAGCGTGGCGCAAATGCGTCAGGCCGGTTTTTGTCGGGCGCTGCAGGAGGCGGGCATCAAGGTGCGGGCCGAGCGCATGCTGGAAAGCGATTTCACCAGCACTGGCGGTTACAACGCGGCGGCGATCCTGCTTGAAAGCAATCCGCCGAGTGCGATCTTCGCCGGTAACGACATGATCGGTATCGGTGTGCTCCGCGCGGCGGCCGAGCGCAATGTCCGCGTACCGAGCGAGCTGTCGGTGATCGGCTTCGACGATATCCAGATGAGTCGCTACGTGTACCCGGCGCTGACCACGGTCGGCCAGTCAATCCTGCAGTTGGGCGAGATGGCTGCCGAAGTGTTGCTGCGAAGGATTGCTACCCCGAGTCTGGTCACCGATCAACGGATCGTGACCCCGAGTATTGTCTTGCGCGAATCGACTGCGCCGCTGTCCGGCGTATTCACCGAGTACCGCTGAAACCGAATTGACGAGTAGTGATGTATGCCAGCAAATGTAGTGGTAATAGGCAGCCTGAACATGGATCTGGTCACCCGGGCACCACGGCTGCCCAAGGGCGGTGAAACGCTGATCGGTCATTCCTTTGCCACCGTGTCCGGCGGCAAGGGCGCCAATCAGGCAGTCGCTGCTGCGCGCCTGGGTGCGCGGGTGGCAATGGTCGGCTGTGTTGGCAACGATGACTACGGCGTGCAATTGCGTGATGCATTGCTGGCCGAGCAGATCGATTGTCAGGCGGTGAGCACGGTCGAAGATTCCAGTGGCGTGGCGCTGATCGTGGTCGATGACAACAGTCAGAACGCCATCGTGATCGTTGCTGGCGCCAACGGTGCAATGACCCCGGCAGTGATCGACCGTTTTGATGCGGTGCTGCAAGCGGCCGACGTGATTATCTGCCAGCTCGAGATCCCGGATGCAACGGTAGGGCATGCGCTCAAGCGTGCACGTGCGTTGGGCAAGACGGTGATCCTCAATCCGGCGCCAGCCAGTCGTCCGCTACCGGCAGACTGGTTTGCCGCCATCGACTACCTGATCCCCAACGAAAGTGAAGCATCCGCGTTGAGCGGGTTGTCGGTCGATTCGCTGCAAAGCGCAGAAAGCGCTGCCAACCAGTTGATCGCAATGGGCGCGGGCAAGGTCATCATTACCCTCGGTGCGCAAGGTTCACTGTTTGCCAATGGCAAAGGTTTCGAGCACTTCCCGGCGCCAAAGGCGCAGGCGGTCGATACCACCGCCGCGGGCGATACCTTCGTCGGCGGTTTTGCTGCGGCGCTCGCCAGTGGCAAATCCGAGGCCGAGGCGATCCGGTACGGGCAGATCGCGGCAGCGCTGTCTGTGACCCGTGCCGGCGCACAACCTTCCATTCCAACCATGTCCGACGTACAGGCGTTCAAACCCGCATGAAAAAGACTCCTCTGCTCAACGTCGCGTTGTCGCGGCTGATCGCCTCCCTGGGCCATGGTGACATGGTGGTCATCGGTGACGCCGGACTGCCGGTGCCACCGGGTGTTGAATTGATTGATCTGGCTCTGACCCACGGCGTTCCGGATTTTGTCAGTACCCTGAAAGTCGTGCTCAGCGAGATGCAGGTGGAAAGCCATGTGCTGGCCAACGAAATCCTCGACAAGCAGCCGACCGCCCTGGTCGCGCTGGACGAGTTGCAAGAAGAGGGTGCCCTCGGTCGGCGCGATCTGCTGACGCATGAGCAATTCAAGGTTCTCAGCCGACAGGCGCGGGCGATTGTTCGTACAGGCGAATGTCAGCCGTACTGCAACATCGTGCTGGTGGCCGGGGTAACGTTCTAATCGGGTTCCGACCCTTTCATTTTCATCAGCACAAGGAATGCGCCATGCACCGCTATGCTCAAAAACTCCACCAATTGCTTCGGAGTCTGCTGCTTTTGTCTTTTATTACCGCCACCGGCGCTCAGGCTGCTGAAAAGATCGACCTGATCATCGACACCGACCCTGGCGCCGACGACGTGGTCGCTTTGCTGTTCGCCCTGGCTTCGCCGGATGAACTGAACATTCGTGCACTGACCACCGTGGCTGGCAACGTGCGCCTCGACAAGACATCGCGCAACGCGCGCCTGGCTCGCGAATGGGCAGGGCGCGAAGACGTTCCGGTGTATGCCGGTGCGCCGAAACCGCTGATGCGTACGCCGATCTACGCCGAGAACATCCATGGCAAGGAAGGCCTGTCGGGTGTCACCGTGCATGAGCCGAAAAAAGGCCTGGCCGAAGGCAATGCGGTCAACTACCTCATCGACACCCTGAAAAAAGCCAAGCCGCACAGCATCACCATCGCCATGCTTGGCCCGCAAACCAATCTGGCGCTGGCGCTGATCCAGGAGCCGGAGATCGTCAATGGCATCAAGGAAGTGGTGATCATGGGCGGTGCGCACTTCAATGGCGGCAACATCACCCCGGTGGCCGAATTCAACCTGTTCGCCGACCCGCAAGCGGCGGAAGTGGTACTCAAGAGCGGCGTGAAACTGACCTACCTGCCGCTGGACGTGACCCACAAGATCCTCACCAGCGACGCACGCCTGAAACAGATCGCTGCACTGAACAACAACGCAAGCAAGATTGTTGGCGACATCCTCAACGAGTACATCAAGGGTGACATGGAGCACTACGGCATCCCGGGCGGCCCGGTGCACGACGCTACCGTTATCGCTTACCTGCTCAAGCCTGAGCTGTTCACCGGTCGTTCGGTGAACGTTGTGGTGGATAGTCGCGAAGGTCCGACTTTTGGCCAGACCATCGTTGACTGGTATGACGGTCTGAAGGCGCCGAAGAACGCCTTCTGGGTGGAAAATGGGGATGCTCAAGGCTTCTTCGATCTGCTGACCGAGCGTCTGAAGCGCTTGAAGTAAGGCTGTGACCCGCAGGTGCCAGCCTGCGGGTTTTTATTTTCTCTCGGTGTCCTGCGTGTTCTCGCCGTCATGCTGGTACCGCTCGAACACCTGGGCGATAAACGTTTGTGCGCCCTGGGTTCCCATCGTCTTGACCAGCAGATCGATGCTGATCAATGCCAACTCCTCCGCACTGCCCGGGCTGTACGAGCTGTGCCCCTTCGGCCAATGAACCTTGATGTCGGCGGAGATGCTTACGGTGTTCATGAGTGCGCTCGAAAAGTCGGAAATGTCTGAAAGCGAGTTAACCACTTTGGCGGGCGTTTGGCACTGCGACTTAGGCATGAGCGCGTCGCTATGCGACACTTGGTCTTTTCCGGCTGATCCAAGGAATGTGCTGTGCAGATCGATTTGAACACCCCCGACGGCCTCACACTCGACGCTGTGCGCCAGTTGCTGGCGTCGGCCAGCGATGATGTGCACACGCAGCTGCGTGTGACCAAGGGTGGGATTGCCTATATCTCTTCCGGTGTGACCGGCGGCCAGGATATTGATGGCCTGCTGTTTCGCCTGGAGACCTGGGCCAAGGGCTCGGGGTATGTCGGCAAGGTCGCGGCCAGTGATGAAGTCTGGGTGATGCAGATTTTCAATGCGCTGAAAGACAACTGGCCGAATCCGCCGCACGATTACATCGACGTCTATTGAGCTTCGTTAATATTCGGTGACGATTGCGTGAGGATGCGATGCGCGCACTTCAGGCAGACTCAGCGTTTTTTCCGGATCGTGGGGCAGGGTGACAGCATCGGTTGTGAAACCAAACGCCGGATTGGTGGTCGCACGATCTCAGCTTAACCATTTGAAAAAAGGAGGCTTCATGCCTTTGAAGTTCGCGTCTCTGGGTGCACTAATGGCCGTTGCCATGTTGGCCGGTTGCAGCACAACCTCCAGCGAGTCGGCAAAGGATCCTGTGGCGACCGATGCTGGTCATAGCCGCTGTGAAGCAAAGGCAGCGGAGTTTGCCATCGGTAAAAAGGCTTCGCCGGAACTGCTCGATCAGGCTCGTGCCAAGGCTGGCGCGCAAAACGCCCGCTTCCTCAAGCCAACCGACATGATCACTCTGGAGTACCGTTCCGATCGCTTGAATCTGAACACCGACAACAACCTGGTGGTCACTCGCGTCAACTGCGGCTGATCTCAGACCGCTTTTGTTGCAGGTATAAAAAACCCCGTCACATGGGCGGGGTTTTTTTAGTGCGCCGGGAAATTACTCTGGGCGAACTTGTGCAGCTTGCATACCCTTTTGGCCTTTCTCAGCCACGAAAGAGACGGTCTGGCCTTCTTTCAGGCTTTTGAAACCGTCGGATTCGATAGCTTTGAAGTGTACGAACAGGTCGTCACCGCCACCTTGAGGAGTGATGAAGCCGAAGCCTTTTTCATCGTTGAACCATTTAACGGTGCCGGTTTGGCGATTAGACATGGTGTATCTCCAAGAAACATATATTTTCAGTAGTACTGTGCTGCTCAGGCCAACTGGGCACACCGGAGTATCATAGTCGAAATGTTCGCTTTGGTAGCCCCCCGGACGTGCTGTTTGCTTTCATATTGCATCGATTTCAACCTCTGAAATGTCTGCAAGCCCCGGTTTCAGTGGCTTTCAGCCGAGTGAAGAGGGTGTAAAAAAAGCTATAAAACCTGCGTAAATTATCGATTTTGGGGTCTTTTTGGCGGTTTTCAGCCTGCTGGACGCCCGAAAAAACATTCGTCAGCGCTTATTTCTGCACGCGGCAAACCGAGATTTCTTTCAGCGCGCGCTGACCCAGTTCACCACTTGGCGGGGTGTTCTTGTCCATCAGTTGCGCGATCTCTTGCGTGGTGAATTTCTTTTCCAGAACGTCGGCACCGCAAGCGCAATGTTTATTGGCTTCGGCCGGATTGACGCTCTTGCTGGCTGCGGCGGTGCAGTCGTTCATGTATTGGGCTTTGACGCCGGCAGGCCAGGCCGCGTTGGCGCTCAGCGGCAGCAGCAGGGCCAGCGGGGCCGCGAAAGCAAAAAGTCGGATGAGGCGCATGTCGGAAACTCCTTGGGTTGATATCGGCGACGATTCTCAGCCTATTTGAGGCAAAGCGTATATCCCAAGTTCACTTCGCGCCGCAAAAATGCGCAAATCAGCAACACCTCAATTCGATGACGTCGATGACCGCTCATCTGTGCTAGCATGCCGGGCTCAAGCGTTCTCAGGCTCCGGATGGCCTTCAGCCCCGGCAGCGGTCAGCGTGCGAAAATTCTGATTTGAATCCCAGTCACTCTGGTTCGGTTTTCCGGTTGGCCGCAAGGCTCCTGCCGCTGTAAGGCAGGCGTTCGTCATTGAATGGCCTGGATCGGATCTTGTACTGGCTCATCCCAACCCACGTGACCTTTGGTAGGGGTCACCACTAGGAGAGGAGGCGCCATGCCAACTATTACTCTTCCCGACGGCAGTCAACGTTCATTCGATCACCCGGTTTCCGTAGCCGAGGTCGCCGCATCCATTGGTGCCGGTCTGGCCAAGGCCACTGTGGCCGGCAAGGTCAACGGCAAGCTGGTCGACGCCTGCGACATCATCGACAGCGACGCGACGCTGCAAATCATCACGCCAAAGGATGAAGAGGGGCTGGAGATCATTCGCCACTCTTGTGCGCACCTGGTTGGCCACGCGGTCAAGCAGCTGTACCCGACTGCGAAAATGGTCATCGGCCCGGTTATCGACGAAGGCTTCTATTACGACATCGCCTTCGAGCGTCCTTTTACGCCGGACGACATGGCCGCCATCGAACAGCGCATGCATCAGCTGATCGACAAAGATTACGACGTCATCAAGAAAGTCACTCCGCGCGCCGAAGTGATTGAAGTGTTCAAAACCCGCGGCGAAGACTACAAGCTGCGTCTGGTCGAAGACATGCCGAACGAACAGGCCATGGGCCTGTACTACCACGAAGAATACGTCGACATGTGCCGCGGCCCGCACGTGCCGAACACGCGTTTTCTGAAATCCTTCAAGCTGACCAAGTTGTCCGGCGCCTACTGGCGCGGCGATGCCAAGAACGAGCAATTGCAGCGCGTTTACGGCACAGCCTGGGCTGACAAGAAGCAGCTGGCGGCTTACATCCAGCGCATCGAAGAAGCTGAAAAGCGCGACCACCGCAAGATCGGCAAGCGCCTGGGCCTGTTCCACACCCAGGAAGAGGCGCCGGGCATGGTGTTCTGGCACCCGAACGGCTGGACCCTGTATCAAGTGCTCGAGCAGTACATGCGCAAAGT
The DNA here is from genome assembly GCF_900215165.1 of Pseudomonas sp. LAMO17WK12:I5. Classification (NCBI taxonomy): domain Bacteria; kingdom Pseudomonadati; phylum Pseudomonadota; class Gammaproteobacteria; order Pseudomonadales; family Pseudomonadaceae; genus Pseudomonas; species Pseudomonas sp. LAMO17WK12:I5. The sequence goes on from NZ_OBDS01000003.1 coordinate 173,661, forward strand.
GCAGCGCGACAACGGCTACCTGGAGATCAAGACTCCGCAAGTGGTCGATCGCAGCCTTTGGGAGAAATCCGGACACTGGGCCAACTACGCCGACAACATGTTCACCACCGAGTCGGAAAGCCGCGACTACGCCATCAAGCCGATGAACTGCCCGTGTCACGTGCAGGTGTTCAACCAGGGCCTGAAGAGCTACCGCGAGCTGCCGATGCGACTGGCCGAGTTCGGTGCCTGCCACCGTAACGAGCCATCAGGTGCGTTGCACGGCATCATGCGTGTGCGTGCGTTCACTCAGGACGACGCCCACATTTTCTGCACTGAAGAGCAGATGCAGGCCGAATCCGCTGCGTTCATCAAGCTGACCATGGACGTTTACCGCGATTTCGGCTTCACCGATGTCGAGATGAAACTGTCCACTCGTCCGGAAAAACGCGTAGGTTCCGATGAGCTGTGGGATCGCGCCGAAGCGGCACTGGCTGCAGCCCTTGATTCCGCGGGTCTGCCGTATGATCTGCAGCCGGGCGAGGGTGCGTTCTACGGTCCGAAAATCGAGTTCTCGCTGAAAGATTGCCTCGGTCGCGTCTGGCAGTGTGGTACCTTGCAGCTCGATTTCAACCTGCCTGTCCGTCTCGGTGCTGAATACGTCTCCGAAGACAACAGCCGCAAACACCCAGTGATGTTGCACCGGGCGATCCTCGGTTCCTTCGAGCGTTTCGTCGGGATTCTGATCGAGCATTACGAAGGTGCATTCCCTGCGTGGCTGGCGCCAACCCAGGCAGTGATCATGAATATCACTGATAAACAGGCAGATTTTGTTGCAGAAGTAGAAAAAACTCTCAACGAAAGCGGATTTCGTGCCAAGTCCGACTTGAGAAATGAAAAGATCGGCTTTAAAATCCGCGAGCATACTTTGCTCAAGGTTCCCTATCTTTTGGTTATCGGAGATAAGGAAGTCGAGATGCAGACTGTCGCTGTGCGTACTCGTGAAGGTGCTGACCTGGGCTCGATGCCCGTCGCCCAGTTCGCTGAGTTTCTCGCGCAAGCGGTTTCCCGGCGTGGTCGCCCAGATTCGGAGTAATTATTATTAAGCGTGAAATGAGACAAGATAAACGAGCTGCACCGAAAGCCCCGATCAACGAGAATATCTCGGCACGCGAGGTTCGGTTAATTGGCGCTGATGGCGAGCAGATTGGCATCGTCTCGATTGATGAAGCGCTTCGTATTGCTGAAGAAGCAAAGCTTGATCTGGTAGAAATCTCTGCTGACGCAGTCCCACCGGTTTGCCGGGTGATGGACTACGGCAAATCGATCTTCGAGAAGAAGAAGCAGATTGCAGCAGCGAAGAAAAACCAGAAGCAGATTCAGGTAAAAGAAATCAAGTTTCGTCCAGGGACGGAGGAAGGGGATTACCAGGTAAAACTGCGCAACCTGGTACGTTTCCTGAGTGACGGGGACAGGGCCAAGGTATCCTTGCGATTCCGCGGCCGTGAGATGGCCCACCAGGAGCTGGGGATGGAACTCCTCAAGCGGGTTGAAGCTGACCTGCTCGAGTACGGTTCGGTCGAACAGCATCCTAAGATGGAAGGACGCCAGCTGATCATGGTCATCGCCCCGAAAAAGAAGAAGTAATCAACAGGGCACGGCAGGCCTTCTGATTATGTTTATCAACTGAATGCGGAGTATCCGAACATGCCAAAAATGAAAACCAAAAGTGGTGCTGCTAAGCGGTTTCTGAAAACTGCTAACGGTATCAAGCACAAGCACGCTTTCAAGAGCCACATCCTGACCAAAATGTCGACCAAGCGTAAGCGTCAACTGCGCGGTAGCAGCTTGCTGCATCCGTCTGACGTGGCAAAAGTCGAGCGCATGCTGCGCCTTCGTTAATTTTAGTCAAGAATAGAGGAAGTAACTCATGGCTCGTGTAAAGCGTGGCGTCATTGCCCGTAAGCGTCACAAAAAAATTCTGAAACTTGCTAAAGGCTACTACGGCGCACGCTCCCGCGTATTCCGTGTTGCCAAGCAAGCGGTAATCAAGGCAGGCCAATACGCCTACCGTGACCGTCGTCAGAAAAAACGTCAGTTCCGCGCTCTGTGGATCGCTCGTATCAACGCTGGTGCTCGTGTTAACGGTCTGTCCTACAGCCGTTTCATCGCTGGCCTGAAAAAAGCGTCCATCGAGATCGACCGTAAGGTTCTGGCTGATCTGGCAGTGAACGAAAAAGCGGCGTTTGCTGCGATTGTCGAGAAAGCTAAAGCCACCTTGGCTTAAGTACCCCCGACAGTCACCCGGCCTCACCTCTGTGGGGCCAGGTGTTAAACGTCATAAATAGGGGAAGAGCCTTCAAGCTCTTCCCCTATTTTGTATCTGGAGTCTGTACATGGAAAACCTGGATGCGCTGGTCTCTCAAGCACTAGAGGCTGTGCAAAGCGCTGAAGATATCAATGCCCTGGAGCAAATCCGGGTTCAATACCTTGGCAAAAAGGGTGAATTGACTCAGGTGATGAAGACCCTGGGGAATTTGCCGGCAGAAGAGCGTCCGCAAGTCGGCGCCCTGATCAACGTTGCCAAGGAGCGTGTTACAGGCGTTCTCAATGCGCGCATGGCTCTGTTTGAAGAAGCCGAACTGGCTGCCAAACTGTCTGCCGAATCCATTGACGTGACGTTGCCGGGCCGTGGCCAGACCTCCGGTGGTCTGCATCCTGTGACCCGGACTCTGGAACGAGTCGAGCAGTTCTTCACCCGCATCGGCTACGGCATCGCCGAAGGCCCTGAGGTCGAAGACGACTATCACAACTTCGAAGCGCTCAACATCCCAGGCCACCACCCGGCCCGGTCGATGCATGACACTTTCTATTTCAATGCCAACATGTTGCTGCGCACCCATACCTCGCCGGTACAGGTCCGCACCATGGAGTCCAAGCAGCCGCCGATCCGCATCGTTTGCCCTGGCCGTGTGTATCGCAGCGACTCCGATATCACCCACTCGCCGATGTTCCACCAGGTCGAAGGCCTGCTGGTCGATCGCGACATCAATTTCGCCGACCTCAAAGGCACCATCGAAGAATTCCTGCGGGTGTTCTTCGAAAAAGAGCTGGCCGTCCGTTTCCGTCCTTCGTACTTCCCGTTCACCGAGCCATCCGCTGAAGTCGACATGGAATGCGTGATGTGCAGCGGTAAAGGCTGCCGCGTCTGCAAGCAGACCGGCTGGCTGGAAGTCATGGGCTGCGGCATGGTGCACCCGAACGTGCTGCGCATGTCCGGCATCGATCCGGAAGAGTTCTCCGGTTTTGCCTTCGGCATGGGTGTCGAGCGTCTGGCAATGCTCCGTTACGGCGTGAACGACTTGCGTCTGTTCTTCGACAACGACTTGCGGTTCCTCGCGCAATTTCGCTAGTCGTAACGAATTCTTAGGAGAGCAGGATGAAATTCAGTGAACAATGGCTGCGTGGCTGGGTTAGCCCGCAGGTAAGTCGCGACGAGCTGGTTGCTCGTCTGTCGATGGCGGGTCTGGAGGTCGATAGCGTGACCCCGGCCGCCGGTATATTCAGCGGCGTGGTTGTGGGCGAGGTGCTGAGCACCGAGCAGCACCCTGATGCCGACAAGTTGCGTGTGTGCCAGGTCAGCAATGGTGCGGAAACCTTCCAGGTCGTGTGCGGTGCGCCAAACGTGCGTCCGGGCCTGAAGATTCCGTTCGCCATGATCGGTGCCGAACTGCCGGGCGACTTCAAGATCAAGAAGGCCAAGCTGCGTGGCGTCGAGTCCAACGGCATGCTGTGCTCGCAAGCCGAGCTGCAGGTCGGTGAAGGCAACGACGGTCTGATGGAACTGCCGGCCGATGCGCCGGTGGGCGAAGATTTCCGTGTGTACCTGGATCTGGAAGATGCCAGCATCGAGGTCGACCTCACCCCGAACCGTGGCGACTGCCTGTCGCTGGCCGGTCTGGCCCGTGAAGTGGGTGCGCTGTACGACACGCCGGTCACTCGCCCGGTGGTCATGACCATTCCGGCTGTGCACGACGAAGTGCGTCCGGTAGAAGTGCTGGCGCCTGCCGCCTGCCCGCGTTACCTGGGTCGTGTCATCCGTAACGTTGATCTGTCCAAACCAACCCCGCTGTGGATGGTTGAACGTCTGCGCCGCGCCGATGTGCGCAGCATCGACGCTGCCGTCGACATCACCAACTACGTGATGCTTGAGCTGGGTCAGCCACTGCACGCTTTCGATCTTGCCGAAATCAATGGCGGCATCCGCGTGCGTATGGCGGAAGAGGGTGAGAAGCTGGTTTTGCTCGACGGTCAGGAAGTCAGCCTGCGTAGCGATACCCTGGTGATTGCCGACCACACCCGCGCTCTGGCGATTGCCGGCGTAATGGGTGGCGAGCACAGCGGTGTGTCCGCAACCACTCGCGACGTTTTCCTGGAAAGTGCCTTCTTCGATCAGATCGCTGTGGCGGGCAAGGCTCGTTCCTACGGCCTGCACACCGACGCCTCGCACCGTTACGAGCGTGGCGTGGACTGGCAACTGGCCCGTGAAGCCATGGAGCGCGCCACTGGCCTGCTGCTGGAAATTACCGGTGGTGAAGCCGGCCCGATCATCGAGACCGTCAGCGAACAGCACCTGCCGTCGATCGCGCCGATCACCCTGCGTGCGCAGCGCATCACCCAGATGCTGGGGATGGAAATGGATTCGGCGCAGGTCGAGCGTCTGCTCAGCGCCTTGGGTCTGAAGATTTCCGCTGACGGCGCAGGGCAGTGGCGCGTAGAAGTGCCAAGCCATCGCTTCGACATCAGTCTGGAAGTCGATCTGATCGAAGAGCTGGCGCGTCTCTACGGCTACAACCGTCTGCCGGTTCGTTACCCGCAAGCGCGTCTGGCGCCGCAAGCCAAGGCTGAAGCGCGCAGCGAATTGCCTGAACTGCGTCGTCTGTTGGTTGCCCGTGGTTATCAGGAAGCGATCACTTACAGCTTCATCGATCCGAAGCAGTTCGAACTGTTCAACCCGGGCGTCGAGCCGCTGTTGCTGGCCAACCCGATTTCCAATGACATGGCGGCCATGCGTTCTTCGCTGTGGCCGGGTCTGGTCAAGGCGTTGCAGCACAACCTGAACCGCCAGCAGGATCGCGTGCGTCTGTTCGAAAGCGGTCTGCGCTTCGTCGGTCAGCTGGAAGGTCTGAAGCAAGAACCGATGCTGTCGGGTGTTGTTTGCGGCAGCCGTCTGCCGGAAGGTTGGGCGCAGGGTCGCGACACCGTCGATTTCTTCGACGTGAAGGCTGATGTTGAAGCGGTGTTGGGCTTTGCCGGTGCACTGGATACCTTCACTTTCACTCCGGGTAAACACCCGGCGCTGCACCCGGGGCAAACCGCGCGCATCGAACGTGACGGGCGTGAAGTCGGCTTTATCGGTGCGATCCACCCTGAGCTGTCCAAAGCCCTGGGCCTGGATCGTCCGGTCTTCGTCTTCGAGCTGGTTCTGGCTGAAGTCGCTTCCGGAAAAATGCCGCAATTCCACGAGTTGTCGCGTTTTCCTGAAGTGCGTCGTGACCTTGCACTGATCGCACACAAAGACGTCGCGGCCTCGGCTGTATTGGACGTAATTCGTGAAAATGCAGGCGAATGGCTCACGGATCTCAGGCTGTTTGACGTGTATCAGGGTAAAGGTATTGATCCTGATAGAAAAAGCCTTGCAGTTGGCTTGACCTGGCAGCATCCATCGCGCACTCTTAATGACGATGAGGTGAATTCGACGACGCAAAATATCCTCACCTCGCTCGAACAAAGGTTGAACGCCACGTTAAGGAAGTGACGTATGGGGGCTTTGACGAAAGCTGAGATGGCGGAACGTCTGTATGAAGAGCTGGGCCTGAACAAGCGGGAAGCCAAGGAATTGGTTGAACTGTTTTTCGAGGAAATCAGGCACGCTCTTGAAGACAACGAGCAGGTCAAATTGTCCGGTTTCGGCAATTTCGACCTTCGGGACAAACGCCAGCGGCCTGGCCGCAACCCGAAAACGGGGGAAGAAATCCCGATCACGGCTCGCCGTGTGGTCACCTTTCGTCCAGGGCAGAAGTTGAAGGCCCGAGTTGAGGCTTATGCTGGAACCAAGTCATAACGACGAACTACCCGTCATCCCGGGCAAACGCTACTTCACCATTGGTGAAGTCAGCGAGCTGTGTGCGGTAAAACCACACGTGCTGCGCTACTGGGAGCAGGAGTTTCCTCAACTCAACCCCGTCAAACGCCGCGGAAACCGCCGGTATTATCAGCGCCAGGACGTGCTGATGATCCGGCAGATCCGCGCGCTCCTTTACGATCAGGGATTCACCATCGGCGGTGCACGTCTGCGTTTGTCCGGTGATGAAGCCAAAGACGACACCACCCAGTACAAGCAAATGATCCGCCAGATGATCGCTGAGCTTGAAGATGTACTGGTGGTGCTCAAGAAATAAAAAGCTGCGTTTGAATACTTCCAGTTTTCAAAAGCTTGCGATATATTCTTGAGCGCTCTTCGAGACGAGGGGCGGGTTTCAAACCAGTCGGGGCGTAGCGCAGTCCGGTAGCGCACTAGCATGGGGTGCTAGGGGTCGAGTGTTCGAATCACTCCGTCCCGACCATTATTCCTGAGTAAAATCAGACACTTAAGCCGATCATCTAGATCGGCTTTTTTGTGCCTGCGCAAAAAAAAGGTCGCTGGATGAAAAGTTTGGATCACTTGATAGACAAGCGGGATCCGGCGCTGCCCATCATTGAAAAAATGCTGGGGGAAGCCGTACTCAACTATCAGTTACTCCCTCCCTCCACCGAAAATGGCAGAGTTCTTTCAGGTCTTCAGCTCACGACTAAATCGACTTTAGGTGCGATCGCCTTCGAAACGGGTGGGCTGTTGATTGATCACGGCTGGTTACGTGTGCTCGGCTCCGGGCATCTGCAATTACCGCGAAATCTTCTGGATTGGAATGGCGGCCGTGCTGATGCTTATATGTTGGTCGCCGACGATGCCGCTGGAGGTTTTTTTGCTCTCAATGGCGGTGGTTTGGGTGAAGAGGTTGGGGCGATGTATTACTGGGCGCCTGACACGCTCTTGTGGGAGCCATTGCACATTGCTTACACCGACTTCCTTGGTTGGGCGTTGAGCGATCGGCTTGCGACCTTCTACGACGGTTTGCGCTGGAACGGCTGGATTCGCGACCTGCAGGCGCTGGAAGCGGATCAGTGCTTTTCGTTTTTCCCATTTCTCTGGACTCGGGAAGGCTCAGTCGAAAAGAGTCGCCGTACGGCGATTGATGTTAGCGAACAGTTCGAAATGAATGTCGAGTTGGCACGCAAGCTCGGCAAAGGTTCTGCGCAGTTACTCTGATGTCGGGTTAATACTCTGCCTGTCAGGGCTGATTTCCTTCTACTTCTTTACCTTCAGTGAGCCGAGCCATGCGCAGCAGTATTGCGGGGTTTGATAGACCGTACTGTCAGTGCGCTCGCCTCTGATGCGCCACTAAATATTGGCGATCGGTTGCCGATACTCAGTCATCTAAATTCCGATCGAGCGAAGGCGCATGGACATCAGCAATACCAGTAGTGAATATCAAAAGCCGAAAAATCTCGCAGGGCTGGGCCGTCGCTGGGGTGGGCAGATCATCGATACGTTGATCACCTACTTTTTGATCCTCTTCGTAGGACGGCTGGCGGAGTTTATTGGTTTGCCGCCAAATGTGGTGGCTGTCCTGGCTCTTGGTACGGGTGTGGCGTATTACCTGTTTTCCGATGCAATGCCCAACGGGCAAAGCCTGGGTAAAAAGCTGCTGGGGATGTCGGTGATTGATGAGCGTAGTTACTTGAACTGCAATCTGTATCAATCGTTCATACGCAACATCACAACGCCGTTTCTGAACATCCTCGACTGGATTTTCATCTTCTTTGGCTCGCGCAAACGCCTGGGCGACATGCTTGCGTCGACAATTGTGATTCGTGTCAGGTGAGTCAAGTGGGGCGGCGGCAGCCGCCCAGGTACTAAGGTTTCGAACCTTGCTCAATGTCCTCCGAGTCACTGGAGGTTGCGGCGTCCTTCTGCGTTTCTTGCGGTTCGGCGCCGGAGTTTGAGCCTGACGCTTCTTCGCCTTTTTTATTGGCTTTTTCCTCGTTGGACTCTGAGCTTTGCGCCTGATTTGTGCCGGAGGAGGCTGTCGGTGTTGCTGCCGAACTGGTCTGCGTGAAGAGCGAGCCAGTCAACAGCAGGCTTGCAAGCGTCAGGGTTGCAATCGACTTGTTCATGATCTGAGTCTTCCGCGCGATGTGGGTAACTCTTTGGAGGCATGAACAGGCCTAAGGTGCTGGCCGTTGGACGAGCGGTAAAGTCACAGATACCCGGCCCAATGTGAAAGCAGAAGGATTTCTACCAAGCCGACCATAAACATGACCGCGACAAAGCGCCACGAAAACACCGCGCTATATTTTGCGGCCTTGCAAGTCGGCCCATTCAATCCCGAAGCGGCTCAGGTATTTTCTCAAGCGATCTGCATCATTCGGCTGCACCTTGGCTTGGCGCGATACGCCGAACAGTCTGCGTCCGGCATCCGACAGGCTGTCCGCTTGCCGACATACGTCAATTACCGCTTTCAATTGCAGTCGATCAAACAGGTCGAGGCTAGCGGCGTCTCCCGGGAGGTCATCCGGCATCCCGTCCGGTTGCGCCAGTCGCCACGCATAACGCAGTCGATCAATTTCTTCCTGCACTTGCGCCTCATCAATTCGTCCGCTGTCCGCCAGCGTGGCCATCCGGGTAATCGACGCTGACAATTCGCGAAAGTTGCCCAGCCATGCCGCTTCCCGAGAGCTGGCGAAGGCGAGGTAGCGTCGGCGCGCTTCGAGGTTGAAGCGCACCAGTTGGCCGTGATCGCGAGCGTGACGTTCGAGCTCGAAATCGATGTTGGGCTCGATGTCTTCGCGGCGGCCGGCCAGGCCGGGCAAATCAAATGTCCAGAGGTTGATGCGTGCGTACAGATCCTCGCGGAACAGGCCTTCGGCGACGCGGCTGCGCAGATCGCGGTGAGTGCCGGCGATGATCAGGAAGTCGCTGTCGACCTCCTTGTCGGAGCCAAGCGGAAAGAAGCGCTTTTCTTCGATAGCCTTGAGCAGCATCGCCTGTTCGTCCGCGCCCAGCTCACCGATTTCATCGAGAAACAACATGCCGCCGTCCGCTGCCCGTAGCAGGCCGTCGCGGGCGTTCTGCGCTCCGGTGAATGCGCCTTTGACGTGACCGAACAGAGCCGACATCGCACCGTCGCCCCGCAGGGTGGCGCAGTTGACCTCAACAAACCGGCCCTGCATTTGATGGCGGCTGCGTTTGAGTTCATAGATGCGTCGGGCGAGAAACGATTTGCCGGCGCCGGTCGGGCCGATCAGCAGCATGGGCGCCTTGGAGCGCACGGCCACCCGTTCAATCTGTTCGATGGAGCGGTTGAACGCCGCGTTACGGGTGGCGATGCCGGACTTCAAGAACTCCAGGCCCTCGAGGCGTTTGTTGGCGAAACGCGAGGCAATGCGGTCATAACGCGACAGGTCGAGGTCGATCAGCGCGTGAGTGCCGGTGGCTTGTTCATCTTCGCTTTTGCGTCGGGCGGGGGAGGTCTGGATCAGGCGCGCCGGCAGATAGCGTGCTTCGGTCAGCAGGAACCAGCAAATCTGCGCGACGTGGGTGCCGGTGGTGATGTGAACCAGATAGTCCTCGTGCTCGGTATCGAAGCTGTAGGCCGTCGTGAAGTCATGCAGTGCGCCGTAGACCTCTTCGAAATCCCACGGATTGCGCAGTGCCATGGGGTGCAGGTGTACCTCGGTTTCCGGCGAGACCTGCTGGATATCGGCGCGAACCCGTTCAGCGAGGCTGATGTCGCGCGCGTCGATACCGTGAATCAGTTCCAGACGATGGATCAACACGTCCGGTTGCTGGCACAGGCCAACGCTCGGTCGCCAGTGGCTCCAGCGATTGGCGCCTTTGCCAACGCGGTCCAGGGTGGCGCCGATAAAACCGATGGCGACGGTGCGTTTGTTGGGCATGGCAATCTCAAAAGATAAATGACGATATCAAATGATAGGTTTCTCACACTGGGTTTGTCTTCGGTTCAGCTCAAAGAAATCGATAAAAAATAAAAAAACTATATAAATCAATAAGATAAAAAATAAATTTTGCGCCTCTCAAAAACTGGCACAGCCGCTGCAATACCTATCGCAACGAACAGGACAACAGAGCGAGACGCCACGATGGCCAACTTCAAACTCTTCAACACGCAATCGAAACAGCTGCCAGCCTGCGACACTTTGAATGCCTCCGGTGCCTCGGCATATGCCTACACGCCGAAGCATCAACTGGCCCAGCTGGCGGTCACCGGTTGCCTGAACCAGACGTTTTACGCCAGCGCTGAAAGCCAGCTGGATCAAGTATTGAAGCTGGTGGCTGAACTCGACAGCCGTTTCGTGGCGAAGGCTGCTGTCTACGCTCGCCAAAAGGGCCACATGAAAGACATGCCGGCATTGCTGCTCGCGGCGTTAACGGCGAACCGTTCGACGTTGGTACCTGAGGTGTTTGAACAAGTGATCGACAGCGGCAAGATGTTGCGTAACTACGTGCAGATCCTGCGCAGTGGCGCCACCGGGCGCAAATCCCTTGGTTCGCAACCCAAACGTCTGGTGCAGAACTGGCTGAACGGCGCGACCGAACGTCAACTGCTACAAGCGTCGATTGGCAACCAGCCATCCCTGGCGGACGTGGTGAAGATGGTTCACCCCAAGCCGGCTGAGGCCTGGCGCGAAGCGTTCTTCGCCTGGCTGATCGGCAAACCGGTGGATGTGCAGGCATTGCCCGAGTTGACCCGTGATTTGCTGGCATTTCGCAGCGGTGCGAGTCGCGAAGTCCCCGCGGTACCGTTTCAACTGCTCGGCAACGAAATTCTGAGCAAAGAGCAATGGGCGGCGCAGGCTTGCAACATGGGCTGGCAGGGGTTGCGCATCAACCTCAACACCCTGGCGCGGCATGGCGCGTTCGAGGTTCCGGGTTGCGTCGATTACGTGGCCGCGCGACTTGCAGATCCGCAAGAAGTGGCAAAAGCGCGGGTTTATCCGTATCAGTTGCTGGCGGCCTACCGGATGGTTGGCGATAACGTTCCGCTGCAGATCCGCGAGGCGTTGCAGGATGCACTTGAGTTGTCGCTGGCCAACGTGCCGAAGCTGGAAGGCGCGGTGGTGGTTTGCCCGGACGTATCGGGTTCGATGGGGAGCCCGGCGACCGGTTATCGTCAGGGTGCGACCACCGCAGTGCGTTGCATTGATGTGGCGGCACTGGTCGCGGCAGCGGTGTTGCGCAAACAGCCGGCGGCGCGGGTGATGCCGTTCGAAGTGAAGGTGGTGGATATCAAGCTCAACCCACGGGACAGCGTGATCAGCAATGCGGAGAAACTGGCCGCGGCCTTTGGCGGCGGCACCAACTGCTCGGCGCCATTGAAGAAACTGGCGGACAGCAAGGCCAGGGTCGATACGTTGATTCTGGTATCGGACAACGAGTCCTGGATCGACACGCGGCGCCATGGAGCAAGCGAGACCATTCGCCAATGGGAACGAATCAAGCAGATCAACCCGCAGGCGCGGCTGGTGTGCATCGATATCCAGCCGGGTTATGCAACGCAGGCAGCCGACCGCGACGACATTCTGAATGTCGGCGGTTTCAGCGATGCGGTGTTCGATGTGGTCGAGCAGTTCACCAGCGGTCGTTACGGTGCCCAGCACTGGGTCGAAGCGATCGAGAAGATGCAATGAATTGATTTGTCACAGGCGCTGAATGCCGGTGGGACTACATCCAAGACGTCTCATCAAACCCTTGTCAGCGTGTGTGACGGCACGAATGCCTGATGGCTGTACATCTGAGGCCGGTTAACCCCGGTGCGCGGCGACGCGCAACAGTCATCAACTTTTGTCGTGCCACCTTATTGAAAAAGAAGGCAGCGAATGCAACAGGTACTCCATCGGAACGCGGGTTCGAATCCCGCCCCGGCAACGGGGGCTCGACTGGCAGAGCCACAGTGTCTGTTTTTTTGTCGCTGCACATGACGGAACAACGCCGAATCATCGGCCAACGAATAAAGAATAGAGAAATGAAAGCACACACTTACCAACTGCTCGAAGTCGCCAACGGCAAGCCGATCAAACTCTGGACCGAAGGCGTCCCGGTGGAAAACGAGGCCCGCGAGCAGCTGATGAACACGGCAAAGATGCCATTCATCTTCAAGCATCTGGCGGTGATGCCGGATGTGCATCTGGGCAAGGGCTCGACTATTGGCAGCGTGATTCCGACGGTGGGCGCGATCATCCCTGCGGCCGTCGGCGTGGACATCGGTTGCGGCATGATCGCCGCACGCACGTCGCTGACCGCAGCCGACTTGCCGGACAATCTGCAAGGTCTGCGCAGCGCCATCGAGCAAGCGGTGCCCCATGGCCGCAGTTCGAACCGTTCTCGGCGCGACAAGGGCGCATGGGACGAGATTCCGCAGCAAGCCGATCAGGCCTGGGCGGGGCTTCAGCCACGTTTCAAACTGATCACCGACAAGTACCCGAAACTGACCAACACCAACAACCGTGGGCATCTGGGCACGCTCGGCAGCGGCAACCACTTCATCGAAGTGTGCCTGGATGAAGCCAACCGGGTCTGGTTCATGTTGCACAGTGGTTCTCGCGGTGTCGGCAACGCCATTGGCAACCTGTTCATTCAGATGGCTCAGGCGGATATGCGGCAACATATCGCCAACTTGCCGGATCGTGACCTGGCGTACTTCGAAGAAGGCAGCCAGCACTTCGATGATTACGTGGAAGCGGTGAGCTGGGCGCAGGACTTCGCCAGACAGAACCGCGAATTGATGATGCGCGCGGTGATTCAGGCCACGCGCCAGATCATTCGCAAACCGTTCGAGGTGGCGCTGGAAGCGGTCAACTGCCACCACAACTACGTGCAGAAAGAGCGGCATTTCGGCGAAGAAATCCTGGTCACCCGCAAAGGCGCGGTGTCGGCGAAGAAAGGTGAACTCGGGATCATTCCGGGTTCGATGGGCGCCAAGAGTTTCATTGTGCGCGGCCTGGGCAACGAAGAGTCGTTCAGCTCCTGCAGCCACGGCGCCGGCCGCACCATGAGCCGAACGAAGGCAAAGAATACATTCACCGTCGAAGACCAGATCCGCGCCACGGCGCATGTCGAGTGCCGCAAGGACGAAGCGGTGATCGACGAAATTCCGATGGCCTACAAGGACATCGACAAAGTCATGCACGCCCAGCGCGAGTTGGTGGAAGTGCTGCACACCCTGCGGCAAGTGGTGTGCGTCAAAGGATAAAAGGATCAGCAGTCATGGAATTTGCAGAACGCCACCCGCTGTGCGCCACGATGCGTGCGCGGGTACTGGAAGAGTTGGCGCGTATAGAGCGTGAGCGCAATGTCACGGTGTTGTACGCCTGTGAGTCCGGCAGTCGGGCCTGGGGCTTTGCCTCGACCGACAGCGACTACGACGTACGGTTCGTGTACGTGGAAAAACCGCAGTGGTTCGTTCAGGTCGACACGCCGCGCGCGGTGATCGAGCGGCCATTGGACGATGAGCTGGACGTCAGCGGCTGGGAACTGCGCAAGACCCTCGGGTTGTTGCGCAAGTCCAATCCGACGTTGCTGGAGTGGCTCGACTCGCCATTGGTGTACCGCAGCGAAAGCGCGCAGGTTGCGCAACTGCGGGAACTGGCCGAAGCGTTCTACAGCCCGCCGGCAGCCCGCAACCACTATCTGTCGATGGCGAAAAACAACTTTCGCCAGTACCTGCAAGGCGATAGCGTACGGTTCAAGAAGTACTTCTACGTGCTGCGGCCGTTGCTGGCGGTGCGCTGGATCGATCAGGGGCGCGGGCGTCCACCGATGACCTTCGCCGACCTGCTGACCACGGTCGACGACCGCGCACTGCTCGCTGAAGTCGACGAACTGCTGGCACTTAAACGCAATGCCGACGAGCGCGCCTACGGCCCGCGTCGTCCGGCACTGCACAGGTTCATCACTGCCGAACTCGAGCGCGATGTGCCCACATTACTCAGAACTCAGGAAGACTCGCGACGACTGGATGACTACCTCAGGGAGACCGTCGGGTTGTACGCATAAGGAATGAAATGGAACAGCAAGTGATTGAACTGGACGGCGCGATTGGCGGCGGTCAGGTGTTGCGCAGCGCGCTGAGCCTGTCGATGGTGACGGGCCAGGCGTTTCGCATTAAACAGATTCGCGCCCGCCGCAGTCGGCCGGGACTGCTGCGTCAGCATTTGACGGCGGTGATGGCGGCCGCCGAAGTCTGCGGCGCACGGATCGCGGGAGCGGAACTGGGCTCGCAGGCGCTGTTTTTCGAGCCGGGAGCGATTCGTTCGGGTGATTACCGGTTTGCGATCGGCACGGCCGGCAGTTGCACGTTGGTGTTGCAGACCTTGCTGCCGGCGCTGTTGCAGGCGCCGGGCACAAGTCGCGTACGGATCAGCGGCGGTACGCATAATCCGTTGGCGCCGCCTGTCGATTTCCTTACGCGCAGTTGGTTGCCGTTGATGCGGCGCATGGGTGCCGGCATTGAGCTGGATCTGCTGCGTCACGGCTTTGTCCCGGCCGGTGGCGGTGAGATCGACGTCACGGTGCAGCCGTCGCAACTGACGCCGCTGGACCTGTGTGAGCGTGGGGCGCTGCTGTCGCAGCAAGCCTTGGCGCTGACGGCCGGTCTCGCACCGAGCGTCGCCGAGCGTGAACTGAATCAGGTGGCGAAACGCATGCGCTGGGCAGCGGAAACTTTGCATCCGATCACGCTCGACCCGGCGCGTGGCCCCGGTAACGTGCTGTTACTGGAGTACGTGTTCGAGCAGGTCACCGAAGTCTTCAGTGCCTTTGGCCAGGTGTTGTTACGGGCGGAGAAGGTCGCTGATAGCGCAATCAATCAAGCGACAGACTGGTTACGCAGTGACGCTGCGGTGGCGGAACACCTCGCCGACCAGTTGCTGCTGCCGATGGCGCTGGCCGGTGGCGGATCATTCACTACCCCAAGAATGACCGAGCATCTGCACAGCAACATCGCGGTGATCGAGCGCTTCTTGCCGGTCACTATCGAATGCTCGGAAGCGGGCCCCGAGCGTCTGCGGGTTGAGGTCCGCAACGGTCGCTGACCGCGTCGCAAGCCCGGATCAATCTCGCGAATGCGGCAATTTGCTGGCCCCCAGGCTTGGGCTTCCCCGGCAAAATCGCCTTTTTTCAAAAGGTTAGGTTGGCTATATGCGGACGATTGTCATAACCGTTGCAACGCTTTCCCTGGCTGCCTTCGCTTCGGCCATTGAAGCGAGGGAGTTGAGCAAGAGTCACCGGTTCGCCTGTACCTGGGGCTCGGACATCGCCGCCGGGGCGCAGCAGTCGAAGCTGTCGGGGATCTCGTTGTACGGCGCGCGCAAGCAGTTGCAGGTGCGCAAGTTCCAGCAACCGTGGATGCGCATGACGGCAATGGGGATTACCGAGCAGACCTACAACAGCACGTCGAAGCTCAAACCTGCAGCGGTCAAGCAGACCTATTACGAACAATGCGTGCGGCATGAGCTGGCCCAGCGATAAATCGAAAAGCCCAACCTGAAGAGGTTGGGCTTTTTCATGCCTGACGAAACGTCGGCGTTACTTGTCAGTCTCGCAATTGACCATCCACGACACGCCGAAGCGATCGACCAGCATACCGAACCGGGCGGCCCAGAAAGTCGCCTCTAGCGGCATATCGACGCGACCGTCCTTGGCCAGTGCATTAAACACCCGCTCGGCTTCGGCAATGCTGTCGACGTTGAGTGAAATCGAGCAACCACTCATACCCCCGGTCGGCCGGTCAGGCGTGGTGTCCGAGGCCATGATCATCTGGTCGCCAACCTTCAGGCAGGTATGGATGACCAGGTTGTGGTGCTCTTTCGGTACGTGTTCGGCGGCGGGTGTTTCGCCGAAGGTCATGATTGCTTCGAGTTTTCCTTGCAGCGCTTGCTCATAAAAGGTGAAGGCTTCACGGCAGTTGCCGTTGAAGATCAGGTAGGGATTGATTCGCATGATGGCGTTCCTGGCAGTAGGCGCGGAGAGAGGCGATGTTCGCCAGGTTCCGCGAAAGGCGGTTAAACCATAGCAAAGCATTGGACGCCGCAACGGCCAGAGTTTTTCCAGATGTTTTTCTTCTGAAAACGCCGCGCTTCAGCACGGATAAAACCTGCGGAGTACCATGACACCCTGTACGACCTATTGAGCTTGTTCTGCCATGCCTTTGATTTCCCGCTTCAACGCCCTGTTCGATCAGGCCCGGCGCGCCCTGTTGCTGGTCTGGGCGACATCACGCGGGTTGTTTCTGGGGTTGGTGCTGGCGACCCTGATTGCCGGCGTTCTGCCGGCGCTGGCCGCATGGCTGGGTCAGCGCATTGTCGATGCGGTGGTGATGGCGATGCAGTTGCACGCGCAACAGGGCGATGCACCCCTGTGGCCGGTGTTGCGTTATGTGCTGATGGAGGCGGGCGTGCTGGCGTTGTTATCCGGTACGCAACGGGCGCTCTCGGTGCAGCAGTCGTTGTTGAGGGTGCAGTTGGGGCAGAAGGTCAACACGCTGATTCTGGAAAAGGCGCAGACCCTGTCGCTGGTGCAGTTCGAGAACTCCGAGTTCTACGACAAGCTGGTGCGCGTGCGCCGCGAAGCCTCGACCCGGCCGCTGGCGTTGGTGATGAAGTCGCTGGGGTTGATCCAGAACCTGATCATGCTGATCAGCTTCGGTGTGCTGCTGGTGCATTTTTCGCCGTGGGCACTGCTGTTGCTGGTGATCGGCGCGTTGCCGGTGTTCTTTGCCGAGGCGCATTTCTCCGGCGACGCTTTCCGCCTGTTCACCCGCCGGGCCCCGGAGAGTCGGCAGCAAAATTACATTGAAACCTTGCTGTCCCATGAGGCCTACATCAAAGAGGTCAAGCTGTTCGGCTTTGCGCCGTTGCTGCTGCAGCGTTATCGGGACACCTTCGCCAAGCTCTACGCCGAGGATCGGCGCCTGACATTGCGTCGTGATGGCTGGGGTTTCGGTCTCGGCTTGCTCGGTACAGGGGCGTTCTATCTGGCTTATGCCTGGGTGGTGATCGATGCGGTGCACGGCAATATCAGTCTCGGTCAGATGACCATGTACCTGGTGTTGTTCAAGCAGGGGCAGAGTGCGGTCAGCAGCAGCCTGAGTGCGATCAGCGGTTTGTATGAGGACGGTCTGTACCTGTCGAGCCTGTATGAGTATCTGGCCGAACCGGTGTTGGCTGATTGCGGTCATCTCACCGTCGGCGCGCATCCGGGTGATGGCCTGCGTTTTGAGAACGTCGGTTTCCGCTATCCGGGGGCCAGCCGTGCAGCACTGGAAGGCATCGACCTGCACCTGGTGCCGGGCAAGAGTGTGGCGCTGGTGGGGGAGAACGGCTCAGGCAAAACCACGCTGATCAAATTGCTGACGCGCCTGTATCGGCCCGATCAGGGGCGGATTCTGCTTGATGGCAGCGATTTGCAGGATTGGGAAGAGAACACATTGCGGCGGCGTATCGGGGTGATTTTTCAGGACTACATTCGCTACCAGTTCACTGTCGGCGAGAACATCGGCGTGGGCGATACCTCGGCGTTCAACGAAGAATCGCGCTGGCAGGCTGCGGCTACCGAAGGCATGGCCGCGCCGTTCATTGAAAACCTCGACCGTGGCTATGCAACGCAACTAGGCCGATGGTTCGCTGGCGGTCAGGAGTTGTCCGGTGGGCAATGGCAGAAGATTGCCTTGTCCCGGGCGTACATGCGCCGCGATGCCGACATCCTGATTCTCGACGAACCGACCTCGGCGCTGGATCCGGCAGCGGAAGCGGCAGTGTTCGAGCATTTCAGCCAGCACACCGAAGGTCGCATGACCTTGCTGATCTCCCACCGCTTTTCCAGTGTGCGCAACGCCGATCAGATCATGGTGCTGGAGGCCGGACGGATACTGGAGCAGGGCGATCACGATAGCCTGATCGCCGCCAACGGACACTACGCCAAACTGTTCGATCTGCAGGCTCGCGGCTATCGCTAGGAATCCTGCGCGCTGCGCACCAGTGCAGGGCCGGCCACGCGCGGCGCGGGTTTGGACTGCATCAGCGCATCAAGCGCCTTGCGATAATTCTGCCCGCCCAGCGCCATGCTGTTGTTATGGGTGGCACCCGGCACCAGCAGCAGTCGTTTCGGTTGTTGGGCGGCGTTGAACAGCTGTTCGCTGAAGCGCGGCGGCACGAACGCGTCGGCCATGCCGTGTACCACCAGCAATGGCATGTGAATCTCGGCGATCTTATCGATGGAGTCGAATTTCTGTGACAGCAACCAGCGCACTGGTAGCGAGGTGTTGGCCACGGCCGCAGCCACGTCGGCGAGAGAGGTGAAGGTCGATTCGATCACCAGACCTTTGACCGGCAGCGGTGACTTGTCCCGTGCGGCGTCCTGGCCGAGTTCGGCGGCCAGATCAATAGCCACGGCGCCACCCAGTGAGTGGCCGTAGATCAGGCGCTTGCTCGGGTCGGGCTGCAGCAGTTTGAAGCGCTCCCACGCCACACGGGCGTCTTCATACACGCTGCTTTCCGAAGGCAGATCGCCCTTGCTCTGGCCGAAACCACGGTAGTCGATGGCCAGTACCGAGTAGCCGGCCGCGCGCAACTGCTCAATGCGGAACAGCTGTCCGGTGAGGTTCCAGCGCACGCCATGCAGATAGAGAATCGCCGGAGCGTTCGGTCGTTCTGCGGGCCACCACCAGGCATGAATATTCTGCCCGGCCTTGAAGCTCTTGGGCTGCAAGTCGAGTTCCTGCACGCTGCCCGGCAAACCGTGATACCAGCCGGCCGTGCCCGGTTCGATGCGAAACAGCAGTTTGCGCTCGGTGTGTTCGAGCACCGCACAACTCGTCGGCACGCCAATGATCAGCGCAGCCATGCAGGCGAACGCCAGACGGCGACGACGCAAACGGGTCATGAAGGACAGGAACATTAAACGGTTCACCACAGCGCAGACAAAGAAGGCTTTTTACCAGAAGGCTCGGTCTGCGCGTGACTTTTTCGACCACCGTCTACTCGCAACGATTACAAAATGCTGCGGCTCAGCCCACGCGCAGAACGATTTTGCCGATGTGGTCGCCACCTTCCATGCGCGCATGCGCCTGGGCCGCATCGTTCAGCGAATAAACCTTGTCGATGATCGGCAGGCAGCGTCCGGCGGCCAGCGCCGGCCATACGTGTTCGCGCAGTTGCTCGGCAATTTCGGCCTTTTCCTCAGCGGTTCGCGCACGCAGCAGTGAGCCAGTGATCACTGCACGCTTGGCCATGATCGCCAACAGGTCGATGTCGTTGGCCTTGCCGCCCCCGAGAAAGCCCAGCATCACCAGCCGGCCATCCATCGCCAGCGCGCTGACATTTCCGTTGAGGTACGAGGCGCCCATGATGTCGAGAATCGCGTTCACCCCTTGGCCTGCAGTTTTTTCGGCGATGACCGTGGCGAAATCCTGCTCGCGATAATTGATCGGCTGCCCACCCAGTTTGCTGATTGCCGCGCATTTATCGGCACTGCCGGCGGTGGCGAATGCTTCGATGCCGAACTCGCGGCAGAGCATCAGCGCGGTGGTGCCGATGCCGCTGGTGCCGCCGTGAATCAGCACGCGCTGACCGCGCTGAACGTCGCCGAGGCCGAACAGGTTGGCCCACACGGTAAAGAACGTTTCCGGGATAGCGGCGGCCTGCACCCAATCCAGTCCATCGGGGATCGGCAGGGTTTGCCCGGCCGGGACGTTGCAGTATTCGGCGTAACCGCCACCGTTGGTCAGCGCGCAGACCTTGTCCCCGACGGCAAACTGACTGACACCGGCACCCAGCGCCACCACTTCGCCGGCCACTTCCAGACCGGGGATCGGGTTCATGCCCGGCTTCATCGGGTATTTGCCGGCGCGTTGCAGGGCGTCGGGACGGTTGATCCCGGCGGCATGCACGCGGATCAGCACTTCACCGGCTGCAGCGACGGGCAGGGGCACACGTTTGGCTTGCAAGACGTCCGGGCCACCGGGTTGAGTGATTTCGATCCGGGTCATTTCGTTGGGCAAAGTCATGTCGATTCCTGTTGCTTGAGGTTCTGAAGATGGGAGCGTAGCCCGCGGGCAATGATTCCCTTCAATTTTCACAGACGCGTGGTTCAGTCGCTGAGGGCAGCCATTTCAGGGCGTGCTCCAACAAAATCGCCACGACAATCGCCCCTGCGGCGATCACGAAGAGCATTGCGTGCTGACCGCCCGTGGCATTGAACAGCGCCGAATAGGCAAATCCGGCCAGCGCCTGAAACGTGGCAAACGATACGGTGGCGCGGCTCCAGGCGATTTGCTGGCGATGGTGATCCGGCACCAGTTCATGCACGCGGGCCAAAGCCAGCGGGACGATGCCCGGCGGGAATGAACCGATGATCACTGCCAGCACGGCCAACGCGATGAAAGAGTGGGAAACCGCCAGCAGTCCCAGCGCAATCGCCTGCACCACCAATACCAGCCGGATGCCCATCCGCGCGCCAAGCCGGTCCGCGAGAAAGCCGTAACTTACCGGGCCGACAATTGCGCCCAGGCCATACATCACCCAAACCAGTGCACCAATCTGCGCCCCGGCACCGAGCCCGCGAGCCACGTAATCCACCAGAAACACCATGGCCGGCACCAGACCTGCGGCCATGAATGCGTATTGGCCGAACAGCAAATAGACGGCGGAGGGCGTTGGCTCAACCGCCGCGCCTGTGTGAGCGGCGGTCGGGTGCGGCAGATCAACAGGCCAGCCAAACCAGCTCATAGCGGTCAGCAACAAGGACAATCCGCCCAGCCCCAGCCAGGCGGCGTGCAGGCCCATATTCAACAAGGGCGGGACGATGGTTCCGGAGGCGGCGATGCCTAGGCCGATACCGAGAAAAATCGCACCGCTGGCCAGCCCTTTGCGGGATGCCGGCACGTGGGGCAGTACAGTCGCCGCCACCAGCACCATAATCGCGCCGCCGGTAATCCCCGACAGCAATCGCCAGCCAAAGAACCAGCTCACCGACAACGGAAATGCACAAGCAAAAAATGCTGCGGTGACCAGCAGCATCATCAGTCGCAGGGCGTTTTTATTGCCCAGTTGCCGCGCGATCGGCCGGCCGAGCAGGGCGCCGATCAGATAGCCGACCAGATTGGCTGCGCCGAGGTAGACCACGTCATTGGCAGAAAACCACTGCGCCTGAATCAGCGAGGGAATAAGCGGTGTGTAGGCAAAACGCGCCAGACCAATGCCGACCAGGCTGGCGCAGAGTCCCGAGAAAATCGGTAACGCTGAGGTGGATGTACGCATGACAGCATTCCTTAGGAAGGTCTATGGCGCTCAGGATATCGGCTATCTTTGCTGCGGTAATGCAGCGATTTGGCTTTATAGTGATGCAAATTCGCATCGGTTGGGGGCAGCATGAACTGGGATGATGCGCGGGTATTTCTCGCAGTATGCAGAGAGTCGACCTTACGCGGCGCAGCGCGGGTTCTGGGGGTGGATCAGGCGACCGTCGGGCGACGGATCACGGCGCTGGAAAAGTCCCTGAGCGCGACCTTGTTCCTGCGCACCTCCGACGGCTACGCATTGACCGCGGTCGGCGAGGCCGCGCTCAAAAGCGTGGAAAAAATGGAGCATTCGGCGCTGGAACTTGAGCGGCAGATTCAGGGCCTGGATGATCGTCTGACCGGCACCGTACGCGTCAGCACCACCGACTCACTGGCCATCGACTTTCTGATTCCGGCCATTAGTCGCCTGCACGCGCTGCACCCGGACGTGCGTGTGCAACTGGACGCCTCCACGCAGATTCTTAGCCTGGCCAAGCGCGAGGCGGACATCGCTGTGCGCAATACCCGGCCTGACAATCCCGATCTGATCGCGCGGCGGATTGCACGCTGGCCCGTGGGATTGTTCGCTTCACAGGCGTATATCGACGCCCATGGCATCCCGCCGCCGGGTACGGCGTTCGAAGGCCATGACCTGGTGGTCTACCAGCCGTATTTGCAGACGCACAAGGACATGGCGCTGGTTTGCGAGCCGCTGCATCGCGGACGGATTGTCGCCAGCCTGAGCTCCAGTCTGCTGGTACGGCGCTCGATTGCGGCTGGCCTGGGCGTAGGAGAAATTCCGGTGTACATGGGCGAGCGCGATGGCCTGATCAGGCTTTGGCCGGAGCGCAATCGCCCGCAACCGTATGAGGTCTGGCTGGTGACCCACGCGGACTTGCGCCACACCGCACGGGTCAGGGCGGTGATTGAGCAGATTGTCGAGGCGTTTGCACTGGAGAATGAGTGACGGCTCAAAGCGCTTTGGAGAAGCTACAGCGTCTGACGAAACGCCCTACATCCACAGCAGAATCTGCCGGCTTGTGGGCTTGGAGCGCCAGTCCTAAGGTTGATGCAACTCGCAGCGCCAGGAAATCGGTGCGCCAGAGAAGGTATCGCTAACCCAGGGAAGGGGGTCGGATTGAAAGCCAGGGAATTCGAGCAATATCAAAGCTTCGACACATTGAGCAAAGGTCGTAATACACAAATCATGAACGCTATCAGCCGTGAAGAATTCAACGCCAGGATCGAGACCATCGAGGCAAGGATGGATGCTCGGGTAGAGCGAGTGCACGCAGATATCCGAGAGTTCCTTTGCTCCCAGGCAGAGCGAGACAAGGCGAATGAGCGCATCCAGTGTGAGCGAGATAAACGCTACGACTCGATGATTCAAGGCATTGCCATCGAGTCCAAAGAGGCGCTCAAAAAGGCGGGTTCCGTGAATGCCAACGTCTGGATGGCAACGGCTGTGCATCTGTTTGGTGTGGTCAGTATTGTCGTGGGCGGGTATTTCGCCAGTCAGGCCAACCTGTATGCAGCGATACAAACAACCTTGGCGGCGGTTCAGGCGGGCAAAGAAGTCGGCGCAGCCAAGCCTGCCGAGCAGCCATCACCGGTGTTGCCAAAATAAAAAAACGGCCTTCAATCGAAGGCCGTTTTTGTTGGCTTTGGAAACCCTGCCTCATGGCATTTGCGGCAGCTCTTGCGGACGCAGGTCAAACACCAGCACTTCTGCATCCGCGCCATTGCTCAGGGTCAACGCCTGTTCCTCGCGAACCCGCACGCCGTCACCTTCCTGCAGCAACTGGCCGTTGAGTTCAACACTGCCGCGAGCCACATGCACGTAGGCGTAACGGTTGGCGGACAGTTTCAGGGTGGCGCTTTCCTTGCCGTCGAACAACCCGGCGTAAACCCGCGCATCCTGGCGCACTGTCAGCGAACCATCGCTGCCGTCCGGCGAGATGATCAGTTGCAGGCGACCGCGTTTTTTCTGCGCACTGAAGTGCTCCTGCTGATAGCGCGGTTTGGCGCCGCTGATCTCCGGCACAATCCAGATCTGCAAAAAGTGCACGGGTTTGGTGGCCGAATGGTTGAACTCGCTGTGCGCCACGCCGCTGCCGGCGCTCATCAGTTGTACGTCGCCAGGGCGGATCACCGAGCCGGTGCCCAACGTGTCTTTATGTTCCAGTGCGCCTTCGAGCACGTAGGAAAAGATCTCCATGTCACGATGCGGGTGCTGGCCGAAACCTTTACCGGCGGCAACGCGGTCATCGTTGATCACCAGCAGGTCGGAAAAACCCTGTTCACGCGGGTCGCGGTAGCTGGCGAAGGAAAAGGTGTGGAACGACTTCAACCAGCCATGATTGGCGAGGCCACGATCGGAGGCTTTGCGAAGAGTCAGCATGATGAAATCTCCTTGGGGGACGTGAATTCGTCCGAGTGAGGAGGAGATTACTGTTTACTCTGCGGGGTAATAAGTAGATGGAAATTGAAATACTGTCCGTTTCTGGTTGACAGTTGTGTGCGCTCGATCACGTATTTTTTTCCGACGACTGTGCCGCAGTTGGCCATAATGCTCAGCCTGTCCTGTCCGCTTACTTTTGATTATCAGTGATGTGTACCCCATGAAAACCGTGGCCATGGTGTTGTTCCCCGACTTTCTGCTGCTCGACATGGCCGGGCCGCTGGAAGTGTTTTCGGTGGCCAATCGCTATTTGAAACCGGAGTCGCACTATCAGCTGACGACCCTTGGCACCGAGCGCGGGCCGTTGCGTGCGTCCAACGGTGTGCTGGTATACACCGACCGGCATATCGAACAAGCCCTTGAGCGCTACGATTTGCTGCTGGTGCCAGGAGGGCCGGGGGCTTACAACGAAAAACACCCGGCGTTGCTGGCCTGGCTGAAAGCGGCGGTGCCCTGTGCCGAGCGATATGGTTCGATCTGCACCGGTGCCTTCGTGCTCGGCCATGCCGGGTTGCTCGACGGCTATCGGGTGACCACTCATTGGAACTACACCGAACGCCTGATCAAGGCATTTCCAAAGGCGAGCGTCGCCACCGACCAGATTTTCATTGAGGATCGCAATCTGATCACCTCTGGCGGGGTCACGGCCGGCATCGACCTGGCGCTGGCGCTGGTGGCGCAGGATCACGGCAAGAAGTTGGCCCAGGACGTCGCCAAAGTGCTGCTGGTGGTGATGAAACGTCAAGGCGGACAGGCGCAGTTCAGCCCCTTGATGGCGGCGGTGGCGCCTCAGGAAACATCGATCACCCGAGTACAGAATTACGTCCTGGACCATCTCGACGAAGTGTTCACTGTCGAGCGCATGGCTGGATTGGCCAACATGAGTGCACGGCACTTCGCGCGGACGTTTGTCCGCGACATCAATATGACGCCGATGGAGTTCCTGCAAAGTGCGCGTATCGACTGCGCACGAAATCTTTTGGAAACCACTGACCTGCCTTTGAAAACCGTGGCCTACAAGAGTGGTTTTGGCAGTGTTCGGCACATGCGTCTGTTGTTCGCGGAAAAACTTGGCCTTACGCCTGTGCAATACCGCGAACAGTTCAGCTAGAGCGGTTCTGTCCGTTGTGCGCACCCGGATGTCCGTGCTGCGCCCTGTGTGAAGGTTGTGCCGTCATCGCAGGCTGCCAAGATAGTTGGCATGAACAGCCTCAACGATTTGCACTCGGCGTCAGTCCTGTATTTCGGCCCTTACGCCTTTCATTTGCGCCAACGGCTGATCCTCGACGGGGATCGGCAACTGCGTATGGGCGGGCGTGCGCTGGACATTCTGCAGGTGCTGGTCGAGCGTGCAGGCCGAGTGGTCAGAAAGGAAGAGTTGATTGCACGGGTCTGGCCCACTTCGGTGGTCGAAGAGATCAATCTTCGCGTCCACATTGCCGCCCTGCGCCGGGCGCTCGGTGACGGTGAGAACGGCCAACGCTACATCGTCAATGTGCCGCAATGTGGCTACAGCTTCGTTGCTCCGGTGCACGGCGACAATTTCGAGCACGTGGCCCTGGAACACCTGCAAGCGCCACAACACAACTTGCCTGTGCGGCTGACGCCGGTGACCGGTCGCGATTCAGTGGTGGGCTCGATGGTGCGGCAATTGCCACTGTGCCGATTGATGACCGTGACGGGGCCTGCGGGTGTCGGCAAAACCACGGTGGCGTTGCGTGCTGCAGAGTTGCTGTTACAGCATTTTCGCGACGGGGTCTGGCTGGTGGACCTGGCGGTAGTCAACGACGCCACGCCACTGCTCGATTATCTGTTGCACACCCTCGAAACCGATCTCGTCACGCTGGCAGCGCGTCACAGCTTGCTGGTGCTGGATAACTGCGAGCATCTGCGTGAAGCCTGCAAGGCTCTGGTTGAACGTTTACTGGAGGCCGCGCCACGGTTGTCGATTCTTGCGACCAGTCGCGAAGCATTGCAGGCCAGTCTGGAGACCGTGCAAACCCTGCCGCCACTGGCCATTCCCAAGTCCTCAGCGTTGGGCAGTGTCGAAGAGACCATGAGCTATTCGGCCGTGCAATTGTTTGTCAGTCGTGCCCGAGCCCGGCAGCAGGGTTTTACCCTGCGTGAACAGGATCTCAATGCTGTGCGCGACATCTGTCGGCGGCTCGATGGGCTGCCACTGGCGATTGAACTGGCGGCGGCGCACATTGATGCGCTGGCGTTGGTCGGCTTGCAGTCACAACTCGACAATTGTTTACAGCTGCTCAGCCATGGTCGGCGTACTGCCGTGCCACGCCATCAAACCCTGAAAGCCGCGCTGGACTGGAGCTATCAGCACCTGAGTGAGCAGGAACAGCGGGTGCTGCAACGCCTGTCGGTCTTCAAAACGGCGTTTGCCATTGATGCGGCGATGGGCGTCATCAGTTGCGCGCTATTACCCCCGTCGACGTTGGCCCTGATGATTGATCGGTTGGCGCAGAAGTCTTTGCTGGCGGTGGAGCGGGGCAGTGCCGGGTTGCGCTATCGCATGCTCAACACCACCCGTCGTTACGCCCGCGAACAACTGGAAGGCAGTGGTGAATCCAACGAGTACGAGCGCCGGTATGCGCGCTTTGTCAGCCGCAGTCGTTGGGTGTCAGGCTCGCAGTTGGCTGCTCAACTCGTCGAGTAACCAGCGCACCTTGCGCAAGTCCGGGGTGGCGTAGCCCTCGGTGAAGCGTTGATAGATCGGGTTCAATAAATCCAGCGCTTCGCGGTAGCGGTTCTGCCGTTGCCACAACTGCGCCAGCGAAGTGGCGCTGCGCAGTTCCCAGGCCAGGGCGCCCTGGGTTTGCGCGATCGACAGTGCCTGGAGCAAGACCTTTTCGGCTTGCCGGGTGTTGCTGTCAGGGCAAGCCGATTGTTCAATCAACATCCGATCGGCCCGAGCCCGCAGAATCTCCGCCGTGCTCCAGCCTGCAGCTCCGCTGTGTGCCCGCTCAAGCAACGCATCATCAACAAAGCGGCTGTCCAGGGTCACCATGATTTCTCTGATCAGACCGCTGTCATCGGTCGCTATCGGCACGGCGGCATCGGCGTCGAGGACCTGCGCGTATTGCCGTGCCCAGCGATAGAACAGCAATACGGAATGCTTCTGCGCCTGCTCCAGCAACAGCTGCAGCAAAGCACGGGCGTTTTGCGGGTCACCGTTGTAATGAGCAATCAGGCAACTGGCCAGCGCCAGGGTGTAGCAGATCGAGGTGCCGTGGTTGATTTGCACGGCGATGTCCAGTGCCTGCCTGGCCGTACGCCAGGCCTGTTCAGGGAAACCTTGCAGCCACAACACCCGGGCCAGCACCGTCAGCGAGGCGACGCTCTGGTCGTACTGCACGCCGAAGCCATGGGTGAAACGGTTGGGATTGCCGTTTTGCGCCATGTGCTGAATCACTTGCTCGGCATGCAGGCGTGCCTGCTGCTGGTCGCCGGCGTAATGCAGCGCCAACACCCGCAGGCGATGTGTACTCAGCGACAACTGCGGGTCGCCGTGCAGGCCGAGGCGATCGAACTGTTCGCTCTGTTCCAGCGCCGATCGATAGTGGCCACAGCTGAGGTTGACCGCCATGTGCCCGGACACTGCACGCAGCTGGCCGGCCACGTCGTCGTACGCTTGCGCCAGCGCATGGGCATCGACGAACGCCGCGATGGTTTCCGGGGTACCACCCCAGGTGTGGTAGCAGGCGCTGCCGAGCGCCAGCTTCAGCGCGATCTTCACCCGAGGGCAAGGTTCGGCAGCGTTTTCCAGCAGGGCCAGCGCCTGACGCACGTAACCGCCGTATTCCTTGAGCAGCGACAACTCTTGCCACAGGGGCGCCGAGGTCGCGGCCAGATAAATCCCCACATCGTTGGGGCCTGCACCGTTCAGGCTCCAGTCGAGCGCCGCGCGCAGGTCTTCCAGACCGCGTGCGTAGCGTTCGATCCACAGTGCGGTTGAGGTGGTTTCCCAATCGGTCTGCCCCTGATACATCAGCGCCAGACAACGTTCAGCGTGGCGTTCGCGGGTTTCGGCGAGTTCGGCGCCTTGCTCGAGTTTTTCCAGGGCATAGCGGCGCGTGGTGTCGAGCAACCGATAAAACACTTCTTCGTCACCGACTTCGACGTTGAGCAACGATTTGGCGACCAGTTGGGTGATTGAGCCGAACACCTCGCCGGGCTGGATGTGCTGTCCACCGATCACCGCAGCGGCGGACTCCAGCGTGAAGCCACCCCGAAACACGCCGAGCCGGCGCAGGCAGGTCTGTTCGCAATCGGTCAGCAGGTTGAAGCTCCAGTCCAGCGTGGCACGCAGCGTCTGGTGGCGTTCCACGCTGCTCTGATTGCCGGTCGCCAATACCGGCAGACGCCCTTGCAACTGGCTGAGCAAACCCTGCAGGCCGAGTTCTCCAACCTGCGCCGCCGCCAGCTCCAGCGCCAGCGGAATGCCGTCCAGACGCCGACAGATTTCAAGCGCATCGGGCAACTCGGCGTCGCTCAATTCGAAGCCCTCGTGCGCGGCCAGGGCGCGTTCGGCAAACAGTTGCAGTGCCGAAAAACTCAACGCCTGCGCACGATCAAGCACGGCAATCGGCGGCGGGTAATCGAGGGATTCGAGACGTTGCACATACTCGCCTTCGGCACGCAGGCTCTCGCGGCTGGTGGCCAGAATGTGAACCTGCGGCGCACCGCGCAAAATGCTCTCGCTGAGCAGTGCCATGGCGTCGATCAGGTGTTCGCAGTTGTCGATCACCAGCAGCATCTGGCGCTCGCGCAGCGCATTGACGAGGTGGGTCAGCGGATCGTTGTCATGCGGCACCACGTCCAGCAGGGCCGCCAGGTGCGAGCAGATCATTCGTGCGTCGTTGATCGGCGACAGATCCAGCAGCCGGATACCGTCCCGATAGTGGCCGATCATCTGCTCGGCAACGCGCAGGGCCACGGTGGTTTTGCCGATGCCGCCGGGGCCGACCAGCGTGATGCAGCGCTGGCGCGGCAACTGCCTGATCAGGCTGTCGACCAGCGGCTGGCGGCCGATCATTCGCGTGCGGCGCAGTGGCAGGTTATGCCGGGTGCCGGTCTCTGCGCAGGTGTGCTGTTCGATCGATTGCAGCCTGATCGGTGCGACAAAGCTGTAGCCGCGCTGCGCCACCGTGACGATGTATCTCTGCCCGCCCTGACCATCGCCCAGGGCTTTGCGCAACGCCGCCATGTGCACCCGCAGATTGATGTCTTCGACGATGCTGTCCGGCCACACGCCGGCAATCAGTTGCTGCTTGCTCACGACATCGCCGGCATGCGCCAGCAGGATCAGCAGAATATCCATGGCACGCCGGCCCAGGCGTAACGGCTGCTCGCCCTCAAGCAGCAGCCGTTTGCCGGGCTGAATCCGATAGGGGCCGAAACCGAGGGCCTGATTCGGGGGAAGACTCAACAGCTCACTCCTGCGAAATTTTTATAATCCTGCCCACGGCGTGTGAAGCCTCCGTGAAGGGCAGCGCGGATCAGCGTCAGCGGCACGCAAGCCTTCTAATCCGCAGTTTTGCGGACATATTCCGCAGGTTCTGGCGTCAGTGCAACGTGCAGATTGCCGGCAATGCTCGAAAGTGATGCAGCGATCGGCATTTTTGCCCGCTGCAATGTTCAGACCAGCGCTTTGTCTCGCGGACAATTAACAACGATTAACTCGTCTGTGTTCGCTTCAACCCCAAAAATCCGCTGAATCAAGCCTGGCCTCAGGCCAGGACCTGATGGCTGCAATGGAGTGCACCCGAGCGGAGGACGGCGCAATGAGCAACGTGGTGGTGGTCTATCACAGCGGCTATGGCCACACTCGCGTCATGGCAGAAGCCGTGGCGCAGGGCGTCGAACGGCACTTGGGCAGTACCTGTCGGTTGGTGGCGGTAGAAGAAGTCGAGTTCTATTGGGATGAGTTGCACCGCGCCGACGCGATCATTTTCGGTGCGCCGACTTACATGGGCAGCGCGTCGGCGGGCTTCAAGCATTTCATGGAGGCCAGCGCGGCGTTCTATCTGGCGAAACCGTGGCGCAACAAGGTTGCCGCCGGGTTCACCAATTCCGGAAGCCTGTGCGGCGACAAGCTCAATACATTGCTGCAAATGGCGGTGTTCGCCGCGCAGCATTCGATGATCTGGGTGGGGCTCGACCTGCTCCCGGCGCGCTCGGTGGCGGGCTGCTTCGATGGACAGTTGAATCGTCTGGGCAGCGCGCTCGGGGCCATGTCGCAATCCAATGTCGAACAGCCCCCCGAGCAGGCGCCGCCGCTCGAAGACCGGCGCACAGCGGCACACCTGGGCGAGCGGGTGGCGCAAGTGGCGCAGCGCTTGAGGCAGCAATGAAGCGCAGGGAAATGAGCTTGGCGCGCGACAGCGTCTAGACCGCCAGGCGTATGCCGACAGGCGCGGCCGCTGACTGCGGTCTTTCGGGCTTCATGCCCGGCACCTCACGACACCGCCAGGCGAACGGACTGATCCCTTCGCTGCGAGTGAAGATATGGCAGAAGTGTGCCTGATCACAGAAGCCACACTCCAGGCTGATCTGCGTCAGGCTCAAGTGAGTGAACCGGATCAACTGCTTGGCGCGAGCGATGCGCTGGGTGCGGATCCAGTCCTGTGGCGAGAGTCCGGTACTGCATTTGAACGCCCGGGAAAAATGACTGCGTGACAACGAACAGGCCTCTGCCAGTTCGGTGACTTCCAGGCTTTCACCCAGGCGATCGAGGATCAACTGTTTGGCCCGCCGTTCGCGTTGCGGACTGAGGCCGCCGATGCGCGGTGTGCGGGATTCGCTGGAGGGGGCGAGGGCGACTGTTTGTTGTAAGTGAGCCATGGCCAATGTCCGTGTCGGGGGGGTAACGCACGCTCGGCACGTTTCCCTCTGGTCAAAAAAACAATGTTTCGCAGAGGGTTTCATTGTTGGACGGGGCCGGAAGACTGACGAGTTAAACGTTGTTAATTGCGCCGCAAAACGTTGAACTCAGCACATCGCTGCAAGTCGTCGCCATCGACAAACACTTCCAATGGGTGCCGGTGAAATACGGCCCATACAAACCTGCGGCCAGCGTACCGTTGATCAAGTAAAGTACGGCGCTATCGCACCCGACTGAACACGACTTCTCAAGCAAGGAACTCGAGCCCATGAACCGTAACGATCTGCGTCGCGTCGACATGAACCTGCTGGTGATTTTCGAAGCGCTGATGTTCGAAAAGAACCTGACCCGCGTCGCCGAAAAACTGTTCATGGGCCAACCGGCGGTCAGTGCGGCGCTGGGGCGGTTGCGTGACCTGTTCGATGATCCGTTGCTGCTGCGCAACGGTCGCAGCATGGAGCCGACCGCCCGCGCGCTGGCGATTCTGCAGGAGCTGCAACCGGCGATGGATGTGATCTCCGGCGCGGTCAGCCGGGCCAAGGAATTCGACCCGGCCAGCAGTTGCGACGTGTTCCGCATCGGCCTGTCGGACGACGCCGAGTTCGGTCTGTTTCCGCCGCTGCTGCGACAGCTTCAGCAGGAAGCACCGGGGATTGTCGTGGTGGTGCGCCGTGCCAATTATCTGTTGATGCCGGCGCTGCTGGCGTCCGGGGAAATCTCCGTCGGCGTCAGTTACACCACCGATCTGCCGGCCAACGCCAAGCGCAAGAAACTGCGCGACATTCCCTGCAAAGTGCTACGCGGCGATGACCGGCCTGGGCCGCTGACGCTGGACGAATACTGCGAGCGCCCGCACGCGATGGTGTCGTTCTCCGGTGACCTGAGCGGCAACATCGACCTGGACCTGGCCAAGGTTGGCCGGCGTCGGCGCGTGGTGCTCGGCGTGCCGCAGTTCAGCGGTTTGCGCGCGTTGCTCGCCGGCACCGAAATGATTGCCACCGTGCCGGACTATGCCGCGTGTGCGCTGGTCGAAGGTTGCGCGTTGCGCGCTGAAGATCCACCGTTCCCGATCGACGCCGCACAGCTGTCGATGGCCTGGAGCGGGGTACACGACAACGACCCGGCCGAGCGCTGGCTGCGCTCGCGGATCAGCCAGTTCATGGCGGCGCCGCTGGATATCCCGCCTGCCTGACGCGCCAAGTTTCCCTGTGGGAGCGGGCTTGCTCGCGAAAACGGTATGTCATTCAACAATGATGCTGGCTGACCGGACGCCACTGTCGGATCGCCGCCCGCACCAGGCTCGCTCGCACAGGAATCCGACTCGCCTGAAAGAGAGCACATCCATTCAATTTTCCCTCGCCCACACCGAGCATGATTCAACCCGATAAGGATTTAAGGGTAGGGTCATGAGCGCATCACAACACGATGAACAGGCACAGGATATCGGTCTGCTGTTTCTGCGGGTCAGCGGCGGGCTGTTCCTGCTGTGGGTCCACGGTTTGCCCAAGCTGCTGGACTTCAACGCGCAATTGCAGCAGATCGAAGATCCGTTCCACCTCGGCGCGCACCTCACACTCTGCCTGGCGATTTTCGCTGAAGTCCTCTGTCCGCTACTGATCGTCGCCGGGGTGCTGGCGCGATTGGCCTGCTTGCCTATTCTTTTTGTTCTGCTGGTGGCGCTGCTGGTCGTGCATCCGCAATGGAGTGTGGCCGAGGGGCAATTCGGTTGGTTGCTGTTGATCCTGTTCGCCACTGTGTTTATCGCCGGGCCGGGACGCCTGGCGCTCAATGTTCGTCTGCCCGGAGTGCTGCGTTATGCCTGAAGCCCTGAGTCCAAAAGCACCGGGGGTCGGTGAAACCGTGACCCTGATCGTCAAGCACCGGGTCAAGGCCGGGTTTGAACAGCCATACGAGGCGTGGTTGCGCAACATCGTCCGGGTCGCCGGGCAGCGCGACGGTCACCTCGGGGTCGACGTGGTGCGCGGCAAGTTGGCCGGTCTCGACACGTACACCTGCGTCCTGCGCTTTTCCTCCACCGAGGCCATGCAGCTGTGGCTGGAATCGCCGCAGCGTCAGGCGCTGGTGGATGAAGCGGCGCCGATGCTCGCCGATGGCGACCAGACCGAAGTCGCACCGGTCAACGAATTCTGGTTCGCGCCGCTGGCCGATGCCGCGAAGCCGCCGCCGCGCTGGAAGCAAGCGGTGATCACCCTGCTGGTGATTCTGCCGCACACGCTGCTGGTGCCGCTGATCTGGGGGCCGCTGCTCAAGCTGCATCCGCTGCTTTCCAACTACGTGGTCGCCACGTTCCTGATCACCCTGACCATCGTCCTGTCGGTGGTGTACGTGTTCATGCCCCGCGTGACCCGGTTGTTCGCGCCGTGGCTGGAAGCCGGTCAGGCCCATGCTCACGTCGAGCCGGCGAAACAGCCGTCACGCTGACACCCATTCATCTACTCGAAAGGAACTGCGATGAACGCCGATCTGATTCTGTTCAATGGCCAATTTCATACCGTAGACCGCAGCAAGCCGCTGGCCAGTGCCGTGGCGATCAAGGACGGCCGCTTTGTCGTCGTTGGCAACGACACCCAGGCCATGGCCCTGCGTGGTTCGGCCACGCAAGTGATCGACATGCACGGGCGCTGCGTGATCCCCGGCCTCAACGACTCGCACCTGCACCTGATCCGTGGCGGCCTCAACTACAACCTCGAACTGCGTTGGGAAGGCGTACCGTCGCTGGCCGATGCGTTGCGCATGCTCAAGGAGCAGGCCGACCGTACGCCGACTCCGCAATGGGTGCGCGTGGTTGGTGGCTGGAACGAATTCCAGTTCGCCGAAAAACGCATGCCGACTCTTGAGGAACTCAACCAGGCCGCACCGGACACTCCGGTATTCGTCCTGCACCTGTACGACCGCGCGCTGCTCAACCGCGCCGCACTGCGCGTTGCCGGTTACACCCGCGACACGCCGAACCCACCGGGTGGCGAGATCGTGCGCGATGCCAACGGCAACCCGACCGGCATGCTGGTGGCAAAACCCAATGCGATGATTCTGTACTCGACGCTGGCCAAGGGGCCGAAGCTGCCGCTGGACTATCAGGTCAACTCGACCCGGCAGTTCATGCGCGAACTCAATCGCCTCGGCCTGACCAGCGCGATCGATGCCGGCGGTGGTTTCCAGAACTATCCAGATGACTATCAGGTGATCGAGCAACTGGCCAAGGATGATCAGTTGACCGTGCGCATCGCCTACAACCTGTTCACCCAGAAGCCCAAAGAAGAGCTGACTGATTTCCAGAACTGGACCAGCAGCGTCAAGTTGCACCAGGGCGACGATTACCTGCGGCACAACGGCGCTGGCGAGATGCTGGTGTTCTCCGCCGCCGACTTCGAAGACTTTCTCGAACCGCGCCCGGACCTGCCGCAGACCATGGAGCAGGAGCTGGAACCGGTGGTGCGCCATCTGGTCGAGCAGCGCTGGCCGTTCCGTCTGCACGCCACTTACAACGAATCGATCAGCCGCATGCTCGACGTGTTCGAGAAGGTCAATCGCGATATTCCGTTCAACGGTCTGCCGTGGTTCTTCGACCACGCCGAAACCATCACCCCGCAGAACATCGAGCGGGTGAGGGCGCTGGGCGGCGGCATCGCGATTCAGGATCGCATGGCGTTCCAGGGCGAATACTTCGTTGACCGTTACGGCGCGAAAGCCGCCGAAGCCACGCCGCCGATCAAACGCATGCTCGCCGAAGGCATACCGGTCGGCGCCGGCACCGATGCCACGCGGGTTTCCAGCTACAACCCGTGGACCTCGCTGTACTGGATGGTCAGCGGTCGCACCGTCGGCGGTCTGGCCTTGTACGAAGAAGGTCTGCCACGCACTACCGCACTGGAACTGTTCACCCACGGCAGCGCCTGGTTCTCGTCGGAGCAGGGCAAGAAGGGCCAGATCAAGGTCGGGCAACTGGCGGATCTGGCGGCGCTGAGCGCGGACTTCTTCCACGTCGAGGAAGAAGCGATCAAGTGGATCGAGTCGGTGCTGACCGTGGTCGGCGGCAAGATCGTCTACGCCGCCGGCGACTTCGAAGACCTCGGCCCACGCTCGATCCCCGTGCTGCCGGACTGGTCGCCGGTGGTCAAGGTGCCGGGCCACTGGCGCCCGAACTCGCCGTTGCAGGCGCAAGTGCACCAGTGCGTCGGTGCCTGCGCAGTGCACGCGCACAGCCATGAAAAAGCCCGACTGTC
This sequence comes from Pseudomonas sp. LAMO17WK12:I5, assembly GCF_900215165.1. NCBI lineage: Bacteria > Pseudomonadati > Pseudomonadota > Gammaproteobacteria > Pseudomonadales > Pseudomonadaceae > Pseudomonas > Pseudomonas sp. LAMO17WK12:I5. The sequence goes on from NZ_OBDS01000003.1 coordinate 208,698, forward strand.
GAACGCACCGGTCAGCGACTTCGCCGGTTTCTGGGGCGCGTTCGGCTGTTCCTGTTTCGCTTTCTGATCACTACAAAAAAGCGCCGGCCATCCGGTCGGCGCCTCACGCAACAACCATCCACCGAGGAGTTTCCCATGAGCGTTCCCTACAAGCGTCTGAACAAAGATGATGCGGTCGTGCTGCTGGTCGACCACCAGACCGGTCTGATCTCGCTGGTACAGGATTTCACCCCTAACGAGTTCAAGAACAACGTGCTGGCGCTGGGCGACATCGCCAAGTTCTTCAAGCTGCCGACCATCCTCACCACCAGTTTCGATGCCGGCCCGAACGGCCCGATCGTGCCTGAGCTGCGCGAGCAATTCCCCGATGCACCGTTCATTCAGCGCCCTGGCCAGATCAATGCCTGGGACAACGAAGACTTCGTCAAGGCGATCAAGGCCACCGGCCGCAAGCAACTGATCATCGCCGGTGTGGTGACGGACGTTTGCGTGGCATTCCCGACCCTGTCGGCCATTGCTGAAGGCTTCGAAGTGTTCGTGGTCACCGATTCTTCCGGCACCTTCAACACCACCGTGCAACAAGCCGCGTGGGCGCGCATGTCGGCCGCCGGTGCACACCTGCTGAACTGGTTCTCGGTAGCGTGCGAGCTGCAAGGTGACTGGCGCAACGACATGGAAGGCCTGGCGCATCTGCTGTCCGAACGCCTGCCGAACTACCGCAACCTGATCAACAGCTACACCAAGTTCACGGCCAAGTGATGCCTGAAGCCCCTCACCCTAGCCCTCTCCCAGAGGGAGAGGGGACTGACCGAGGGGTTTGTTCGCGATACGCCGACCTGCAATACCGAGCCGATCTCCGAAATTGAAGTACACGGAGATCTGCTCCCTTTCCCCCTCGCCCCCTTGGGGGAGAGGGTTGGGGTGAGGGGGGCTCTTGATCTTGCTCTCGCATCAGCGCTTTTGCAGCCAACCCAGAAAACCACCCTTGCGCACCGCCACCGGTTTGGCCATCAACGCCAGCCGGCTGTTCTGCTGTCGCACGGCCTGCAATTTGTTCAGCGCCTGGCCGACTTCGCTGCGCTGCTCCATGCATTGGCGGGTCAGCGCTTTGTCGAGGCGATAGATGATGCTCGACGTCAGCGCGGTGAACGTCGCTTGCGACGGGGTATCGGCGAGGATGCTCTGTTCGCCCATGACCTCGCTCGGCCCCATGCGTCCGGCTTCGGTCTGGCCGTTGCCGTCGGGCACGGTCGCACTGACCACCCCGGTGGCGATGACAAACAGACTGTCGGGCACTTCATCCAGCCCCAGCACCACCTGACCGGCCGCGTATTGCTGCGCGACCATCGATTCGGCGAGGCGATCACGTTCCTCATGGCTCAGCGAGCGGAAAACTTTCACTTCATCGAGCAAGGCCCGGGCGCGGGTCGAGGGCTCGATCACGCCATCGGGGTGCCGGGAAATTCCTGCGGCTTCGAGATGCCGGTGGGCGAGGTCGAACAGTTGATTGCGCACTTCGCCTTTCTTGCTCAGTTCAATGATGAAGCCGCTGGCGACGTACTCCGACATCTCCTCGCCGGCCTCTTTCAACACGGCTTTGGGCGGCGGATTGAGCAGCAGACTGCTGCTGCCCTGCAGCGTGCGGTCGAGGGCGTCGAGCACCCGCCGCGGGCGAATGTGATTCGGCACCTTGATGCTGATCGACACCCCGTGCAGGTTGGTCGGGCGACTGAGATTGACGATCTTCGCCTTGGCCGCCACCGAGTTCGGCACCACGGCCAGGGTTCCGCTGCTGGTCAACAGATGCGTGGCGCGCCAGTCGATGTCGATGACCTTGCCCTCGACACCGTCGATCACCACGAAATCGTCGACCTGATACGGCTTGGTGGTGTTGAGCACGATTCCCGAGAACACGTCGCTCAAGGTGCTTTGCAACGCCAGACCGACGACGATCGCCACCACCCCGGAAGTCGCCAGCAAACCCTTGACCGGCAGTTCCAGCACATAGCCGGCGGCCGCGACGATCGCCGCCAGAAACACCAGCGCGCCGATCACGTCCTGCAACAGCCGACCGCTGTGGCCGATGCGTCGCATCAGTGCCAGACCGATCACCTCGGTGAGCACCCGCGCGGCGTACAGCCACCAGACAATCCCCAACGCCGTTGCGCCCAGTTGCATCACCCGGTCATCGGCGAACAGCGGCGCCTGCAACGGGCTGATCTCGGCGTTGATGATCAGTGCGCTGAACGCCAGAAACAGCGCCAGGCGAATGCCGACTCTCGGTGCGCGATGCTGAAACGGCGCGAGGTGCCAGAGCAGCGCATCGAGCAGCAGCAGGGCGGCGCTCCAGGACAGTGGGTGAGTGAGGAGGATGGACATGGCGATCTCCGGAACTGCATGAACGTTGGTGTTGAAGAGGCTTTTGTGGTGAGGGGATTCATCCCCGATGGACTGCGCAGCAGTCCCCTGCCTTTCTGGTTAGCGGCGGGGTCGCTTCGCAACCCATCGGGGATGAATCCCCTCACCACAAGGGTTCCTGCAGACAAAAAACTCGCCACACCGTCAGGTGTGGCGAGGGAGGGGGCTTAGTTCAGATGTGTTTTCAGCTCAGCCGCGGCCTGGCGCACGGCCGCTTTCACTTCGGGAATCTGGCTCAGCGGATTGAGCAAGCCAAAGTCATGAATCATCCCGTTGTAACGCACCGACGTCACCGGCACACCGGCCGCATCCAGATGCCGCGCATAGCCTTCGCCTTCATCACGCAACACATCGAACTCGGCGGTCTGCACCAGCGCGGCGGGCAGGCCCTTGAGCTGTTCGCTGCTGGCGTTCAGTGGCGAGGCGTGGATCTGTGCGCGCTCGGCCGGGTTGGTGGTGTAGTTGTCCCAGAACCATTGCATCATGCCCTTGGTGAGGAAGTGGCCCTCGGCGAATTGCTGGTACGAGCCGTCGTCGAACTGCGCGTTGGTCACCGGCCACATCAGCAACTGGAAGCGCAGGGCCGGGCTCTGCTTTTCTTTGGCCATCAGCGCCACGACCGCCGCCATGTTGCCGCCGACGCTGTTGCCGGCCACCGCCAGACGCTTGCCGTCGACGCCAATGTCCTTGCCATGCTCTGCCACCCATTTGGTCGCCGCGTAGGCCTGGTTGATCGCTGTCGGGTACTGCGCTTCCGGCGACGGCGTGTAATCGACGTACACCGCGACCGCTCCAGAACCGACCACCAGATCGCGAATCAAGCGTTGGTGCGTCGGGTAATCGCCCAACACCCAACCGCCGCCGTGGAAGAACATGAACACCGGCAATTCACCTTTGACCTTGGCCGGACGCACCACTTTGAGGTTGATCGTCTGGCCATCGACCTTGATTGCCTTGTCACTGACTTCAACTCCGGACAGGTCAACCTTTACCGAGGCCTGAGCGCCGGTCAGCACTGCACGGGCATCCTTCGGGCTGAGTTGCTCCAGCGGTTTGCCGCCGCCGGCGGCGAGGGCTTCGAGAAACGCCTGGGTGTTGTGTTCGACACCCGGGCTGCCGGCGGCGAACGCGTTGCCGATGGACAGGGCGAGGAGGGATGCGGTCAGGGTTTTTTTGATGTTCATGCTCAATTCCATTTTCGAAAGTTATTGGTGTTGTGTCGGGCTGTTTTCAAACCGTGAGCACAGATTAATGAGCTGTCGAAAAGTGAAAAAGCGGCTATAAAGCGTTTGACTGTCTACCAGAGAGTGACAATGAACCCGTTCGAAGACATGCGTATTTTTTGCCAGGTCATGGACTCCGGCAGTTTCACTGCTGCGGCCGATCAGTTGGGCCTGTCCAAGCAGTTCGTCAGCCGCCGTTTGATGCAGCTCGAAGAGCGCCTCGGTGTGCGGCTGTTGAACCGTTCCACCCGACGCCTAGACGTCACGCCACTGGGCCAGAGCTACTACGAATCGGCGCTGCGTCTGCTGGGCGAAGTGGAACAGGTCGAGCAGGGCATCGCCGGGCAGACTGCCGAGCCGCGCGGGACCATTCGCGTCAGTGCGCCGCTGTCATTTGCTGTCGCGCATCTGGGCTGTCTGCTGCCGCTGTTCCTGCAGCGCTATCGCGATGTCACCGTGGAGGTGGATTTGAGCGACCGCCCGGTGGATCTGCTTGGCGAAGGTTATGACCTGGCACTGCGCATTGGTGTACTGGAAGACTCAACATTGATCGCCCGGCGCATCGCCGCCATCGAACGGGTGTACTGCGCCAGCCCGGCATATCTGGCCGAACGCGGTACGCCGCTTACCCCCGAAGACCTGTACAGCCACGACTGCCTGCCGTACGGCCATGGTCGTTCGGTGCAATGGCGCTTCAATGCGGGGCAGGGCAAGCCGCTGCTGGTCAATGTCACCGGACGCATGCGGGTGAACAATGGCGAGCTGCTGAGGGACGCGGCGGTGCAGGGGATGGGGATTACTTATCTGCCGACGTTCATCGTCGGCGCGGCGCTGAAGGACGGGCGGCTGCTGCCAGTGCTCGACGACTACCGCCCCGAACCGCTGACCCTGTCGGCGGTGTATCCGCAGCACCGTCAGGCGTCGCGCCCGGTGCAGGCACTGGTCGAATTCCTGCGCGAACGCCTCAACCAGATGTGACCACGCCAAAAGTGTGGGAGCGGGCTTGCTCGCGAAGAGGTCGTGTCAGTCGATGAAGATGTTGGCCGGACCGACGTCTTCGCGAGCAAGCCCGCTCCCACTGGTTGTGCGACGTGTGCAAATCTTGTGGGAGCTTTTTGCAGCGATGAGGCCCGGTCGCAAAAAGCTCTACGAAGCCGCCGCATTACCCCCTGTGGGAGCGGGCTTGCTCGCGAAAGCGTCCTGTCAGCCAACATCTCCGTTGCCTGACTCACCGCCTTCGCGAGCAAGCCCGGTCCCACAGTGGATCGGCGGTGTGGCTTACAAAGTCGCAACAACCGTACTGATCGGGCTGTTCTAGACTCGGGTCCGCTCAATCACGAGCATCGCCCGGAGTGCGCCATGGAAGTGCCCAACAATAAAACCGCCATCGACAGCAATCGACAGGCGTGGAACGATTCTGCTCGTCATCACCGTGAGTCGGCGGAATGGCAAGCGCTGTTGAACGATGTGTCAAAGGCTGATTTCTCCTGCCTCGATGACACCTTGCGCGGTCTGCTGGAACAGGTCGGCGTCGATGGCAAAGCGCTGATTCAACTCGGTTGCAACAATGGTCGCGAAAGCCTGTCGCTGTTCGCCATCGGTGCGCGCAGTGTGGTCGGCGTCGATCAATCGGAGGCGTTTCTCGAACAGGCCCGCGAACTGAACCAGCGCTCGCCGTACAACGCCGAATTCATCGAAAGCGATATCCATCACCTGCCGGCTGCGCTGCACAGCCGCTTCGACGTGGCGCTGATCACCATCGGCGTGCTGAACTGGATGCCCGACATCGGCGAGTTCTTTCGCCACGTGGCGTTGACCCTGAAGCCGGGCGGCAAACTGGTGATCTACGAAACCCATCCGTTTCTGGAAATGGTCGACCCCGACGCCGAAGACCCGTACCGCCTCGCCAGCTCCTACTTCCGCGCCGAGCCATTCGTGCAGGAAGAACCGATCGTCTACGTCGGCAAGGTCGAACAGCAGGCTGCCAAGTCCTACTGGTTCGTACACACCCTCGGCGCGATCTTCAGCGGCGCCATCGCGGCCGGCCTGAACATCGCGCACTTCAAGGAGTATGCGCATTCGAACCGCGAAGAGGTGTATGACCAGTATCTGAATCGCGAGGCGCAGATGCCGTTGTGCTTCACCTTGGTCGCTCGCAAAACCTGAGAATTTGTTGCTCCATCTGGCCTCATCGTGAGCAGGCTCACTCCTACACGTGATCGGTGTCGTACACAAATCCACTGTGGGAGCGAGCCTGCTCGCGATGGCGGCCAAATGGCCGCCATGCCTCTAACGATTGATCACGCCTGCGCCGCCGCACTCACCACCGGCCGCCCAGGTTTGCGCAGGGGGTCCAGGCGTGAGCCGTCATAGCGGCTTTCGCGGTAGAAGCGCCAGCGGCCGAACAGGCCGTAGACGTGGGTGACGCGGCCCTGTTCGTGGTAGCCCATGCGGATGTGCAGTTTCAGCGCCGGGATGTTGTGAGTTTCGCAGACATCGACGACTTTGTCGCAACCCTGGGCAGCCATGGCTTCCCAGAGGGCGACTTGCACGTCCACCGACAGACTGGTGCCGAAATACGGGCGGGCCATTTCGCCGCCGAATTCGAAGAACTCGCCGGGTTTGACCGGGAACCAGCAGCCGTAATAGTGGCGGTCGTGGTAGTCGCGCATGCTGCCCCAGATGAATGCCACCGCGTGGCCGTCGGCATCCAGGTACATGTGCCCGGTGTGGCCCTCGGCGGCGAGTTCGGCCATGGTTTCCACGCGGTCGCCGAAGTGCTTGGCGAAGGCCCCGGTGTTGAGCTGGGTGATATCGACTTTGCGCAAACCTTCGTACGGGCGCAGCTTGTGCGGTGGCACCGGGGAAACCAGATCGCGCTCCATCCACAGCAGCTCCCAGTGGAAGAACACGTAGCGTTTCCACAGGGTGGCGAAGAGACGGCCGAGGCCCTTTTGACGAATGCGTTCGCGCAGTTTTTCGATAACACTCATGTTGCCCTCCGTGGCCGAAGCCCGGTGTGGTGGATGTTGCTGTTGTGGGGATGAATCAATCGAGTGCCGTGGCACCCCGTAAAAAATCCTTGTGCAGATCGGCATAGGACACCCGTGGCACACCCGGCAGCCGCTGCTCCAGCACGTGGCTCAGGGACTCTTCGGGGTTGAGGTAGGCATCACCGAAATCGCTGCCTAGCTGATTCGGGTGGGCAACGATTTCCAGCACGCCGTCGTTCGGCGCGGGGTCGTTACGCAGATCCACTGGCGTGCACACATAGTCCGCCGTGGCTCCGACCAGACTCTGCAAGCGCCAGTTGAGCAGACCCTTGAACACGCGTTTCGGCAGACTGAGGTTCTGCCCCAGGTTGCGCGCCAGGCGAATCGGCACGCCTTGATGGGCAGCAAAGCGCGCGACGATTTCGCCGATCGGCCAGATGTTGTGCACGTGCTGATGCGAGTCGATATGGCTCGGCCGTACGCCGTGTTCGACGCAGCGCTGCCACTGCGCCTGCAACTCTTCCCGCACCGCGTCGCGATCTTCGCGACTGAGCCAAAAGCTGTGCCGTGGCAGGCTCAGATCGAACACGCCGTGGCCGTCGCAGAAGGTGCGACTGCGCAGGATTGAGGTACTCAGCGGCCGCCCGTAGGTCAGGTTGAAATGCAATCCGACCCGACCTTGCAGCGACGGATGCCGGGCCATTGCGCAGGCTGCTTCGAACGCCGGCATGTTGGCCATGGCCGTGGCCGAGCTGATGACCCCGGCCTGAAACGCGGCGAAGATCGTCGCGTTTTCGTTCGGGCTCAAACCGAAATCGTCAGCGTTGACTATGACTTGGCGAGGCATGATCGCCCTCCGTGGTGATGACGACAGGTGTGGGCGCCGATGCCGGTCTGGCCGCACGTCGCGCGCGCCATTGCTGCACCGTCGGTTTCAAGCGCTGCCAGAGCCGCAACCCCAGCCCCAGCAACATCCCGCTGGGGCGCCAGGAATAGAAACTCCAGCGCCAGTGTTCCAGTTGTCCGGTCATGCGTTCGTGCAGTTGGTGGCTGGAGTTTTTCAGGCTGACCCGCGAGGCATCGATCCAGCGCCAATGCTCGTCCAGCCCCCAGCGAATCCATTCCTCCAGCAGCACCCGGCCGCTGCCCAGATCGGCGTATTGCGGCAGGAACGCGAGGTTGTAATCGTAGAGTCGACCCTGTTCCAGCAAGCCGAGGCGATAGCTGATGCAACGCCCGTTGAGTTCCAGCGTCACCACCCGCACCAGGCCCTGGCCGGCGAGGGCGGTGAAGGCGCGTTCGATCCATTGCCGACTGCGCTCGCTGGCGAAGATCCCCACGCCTTCGTCACCTTTCCAGCTCACCGCTTCGACTTCGCTGATCGCCCGCAACAGCGGACCCATGCTCAGCGCGTCGGGACTGATGCGCCGCACCTGGGCGCCACACGCGGCAATCCGTTTGCGCGCCCGCCGCAGCTTGTAGCGCGGGTCGCCGGAGACCTCCTGATGATCGGCGTCGCTGATCAGATGCACCGGCACCCGACAACTGAGACGGCGTTCGCCCGCAGAACTGTGGGCCATCCATTCGGTCAGGGCGCTTTCCTCACCCGCCGGCTCGGACAATTCGTTGAGTTGCAGCAGGGCGTGCGGCAGCTGTCGGCGGATCAGGTGCAAGGCTTCGCGCATGTCTTCGCCCTTGAGCAATGACAGCAGCGCCAGCCGGTCCGCCAGCGGATATCCCAAGTGGTGCAGTACACGAAACGGCACGCCGGCAAAGCGCTCACGGCCCGCTACCAGCGGCAGGCACAGGCGCAATTCGTCCGCTTCCCAACCGAGCAGGATGTGCAGGCGCTCACCCGCGCCCAGTGCCTGCTCCGCCGCGCACAACCAGCCCAGGTGGTTGAACGGCGTGTGATCCGTCACCTGCAGGCGCAGCGCTTCATAGGCGGCTGCCGGGAAGTCGGCGGCGCACAGTGAAGTGCGCCATTCGAATCGCGCCGTCATAGGCTCAGACCGCCGTGGCTGTGACAGGTGGACGGGACGGTTTGCGCAGCGCATCCAGTCGCGAACCGCTGTAGCGGGTTTCGCGGTAGAAACGCCAGCGACCGAACAGGGTGTAGACATTCATGATCCGGCCTTGCTCGGTGTAACCCATGCGCAGGTGCAGTTTCAGCGCCGGGACGTTGTGGAACTCGCAGACGTCCACCACCTTGTTGCAGCCCTGGGCCGCCATGGCTTTCCACAGTTCCAGTTGCAGGTCCACCGAGAGTTCGCTGCCCCAGTAGGCACGGGTCAGCTCGCCACCGAATTCGAAGAACTCGCCGGGTTTCACCGGGAACAGGCAGCCGTAGTAATGCCGGTCGAAGTAGTCCCGTGCGCTGCCCCAGATGAACGCCACGGCATCGCCGTGATCGTCCAGGTGCATGTGCCCGGTGTGGCCTTCGTTGGCCAGCTCGGCCATGGTCCCGACGCGGTCGCCGAAGTAGCGGGCGAAGGCGCTGGCGTTGTTGGCGGTGATCTTCACCACCCGCAGCGGCGGATACGGTTTGAGGCTGTGCGGTGGCACCGGACTGACCAGATCGCGTTCCATCCACAGCAATTCCTGATGGAAAAACACGTAGTGCTTCCACGCCTTGGCGAGGGTGGCGCGCAGGCCTTTTTGTTTGATGTGCTGGCTGAGTTTGCTGACGGTACCCATGTTCTGTACTCCGGCGTTCCGGCAGGGCGAACAACTGTGGCGAGGGGCTCTGTGGCGAGGGGATTTATCCCCGATGGGCTGCGAAGCGGCCCCGCATTTACAGGCTAAAAGCGACGACTGCTGCGCAGCCGATCGGGGATAAATCCCCTCGCCACAAAAACTCCCTACCCACAAATCTTTGTTCGCTTTACCTTTTCTGATATTCGGAATTGGGTTCATGACGCGCTCCAGCTCAGGGCGAACAGGGTTTCTCCTGGCAAGTCGAAGCTGACGCGTCCGTCGCGGCAGGCGAATGGCGCGTCGCGGCTGCGGTTGTCCGCGCCGAAGTAACGCAGCGCACCGTTGTTCAGCGGGCACTTGGCGCCTCTCAGGTCAACACGCTGCAAACGCGTGCCCTTGTTCACACCGAGCAGACCCCGCTGCTCGTCGCCGGCCATCGCCAGCACATCGACTTCAAAGCCATCGTTTTCTAGCCACAGCACTTGGTGCAGCCAATGCTGCGCGATGAACTGCTGGGCCAGACCTACCGGCTTCAACTCGAAACGCTCAGCGCCCAAAACCCGGATCATGCCCTTGGGATACTGCGGTTCATCGGCGGCCTGAAACCAGTTGAGCATCGTCAGCAAACCGTCCTGCGAAGCGTTGATCACCACCGAGGCCCACCACAGCGAGGCGTAGTGGGTTTCCTGATCGTAGGGGCTGAGGCTGGAGCCGCTGGACAGATTGGTCTGATCCAGCAGCAAGGCTTTGCGCGGCTGGCCGTGGGCGTCGAGGCCGACCAGTTCGGCGGCGCGGTGCACGCTGTCGCGGTAAACCCGGGTGGCGAGCAGGTCGCGGATCATCCATTCGTGCCACGCCAGTGCGTCGATCTGCTCGGCGGATTCACCGAGCAAACGTCGCGCCCAGTCGATGCCGCGCTTGTCTGCCGCGTTGTCGGCAAACGGCCCGTTGACCAGCCGTGAACTGGCCGGCATGGCGATGCGCACGCCGGCCCTGGCATTCGCCGGATCGCTGCGCACTTGCCTGGCCATGCTGGCGAAAATCGCCCGGTATTGCTCGAAGCTCGAATAGTTGAGGTTCGGCTCATCAGCAAAACCGATGTAGTGCGTGCCTTTGCCGCCCAAGGCGCGGGTGCCGGCCAGCCATGCATCGAGGCCGCCATTGCTTTGCACGTCGGCGCGCAGATCGGCCTGACGCTGGCTGCCGGCGAGCAGGGTGATGTCCTGACGGATGCCGAAGCGCTCCTGATAAGCCTGGCGGAACGCGTCTTCGAAGTGCGGATTTTTCGCCGTGACATCGACAAAGCTGTAGTAGCTGGCGGCGGTCGCTTTCAGCGCATCCAGCACCGCGTGACTACTGGCGGGTGGCATCACGTAGGGCAGGGCGATGCCCAGATCCGGGGTGCGGCCGAGGATTTTGTCATGCAGGGTCAGGTGGATCTGGCCGGACTCTTCGCGCACAGGTTTGAGTTGCTGCGGAGTTTGCGCAAACCGATTGGCCGTGCCGTCGAGCCAGAACGCCGCTTTGCCGCTGCCTTGCAGACGCAGGCGCCAGACCTGTTCGCGTTCGCTGACCGGCAACGCCAGTTGATCGAACTGCCAGTAGGCGCGATAGGGTTTGAGCGCCAGCGTCAGTGACTGATCATCGCCCACCCGTTGCGCCTGCAGCGCGTTGACCCCGCCATGAAACTTGCCGGCCAGCACCGCGTGTTCCCCCGGCGCCACCTTGAAATACAACTCGTCGCCGTTCTGCGTCTGCGCGCTGAAATGCACCTTGGCCGGTTCGAACAGCGCCACGGTGCGGTCGTCGTGTTCGACCCGGTAATTGCGGAAGCTGTAGCCGGGAATTTCCAGGCGATAACTGGCGGCACCCGGCAGCAACGCCCAGCTCTGGGTGCCACGGGTTTCGCTGGCTTTGATCAAGCGCTCGCCCTGCAATTTGCCCTGACCGTCGAGCAGGTACAGATGCTCTTCGTTGGCATCGGCCTGCCACGCCGGGGTCCAGCGCACGGTCACGCTGTCCGGGCGGTCGGTTTGCAGATACAGGCTGCCGTCGCGGATCTCGCCCCAGCGCATCGACGCGGCAAAGGCGTCCAGCGACAGGCCGAGACCGAGCAGCAGGACCAGGCCTTTCATGCGGCCTTCCGTTGCAACATCTGCCACATCGGCGCGATGTCACTGGGCAGGATGATCAAAGTTTGCCAGAACGCCACGCCGCTCAAACGGCAGTACAACACCAGCATCGCCACCGTCACCGCCAGATAGGCAATCGATGAAGCCGCCGCTGCGCCAATGATGCCGTAGGCCGGAATCAACACCAGGTTCAGCGCCAGATTGAGCAGGGCGCCGAGGCCCATCAGCAGCGACACCGTGCCGGGGCGGTTTTTCCCCAGCAGGTCCAGACGCAGGATGCTCGCGTAGCACAGGCCGAGCAGCCCCGGCAGCAAGGCGAGCAGCGCTGGATACGCCGGTTGGTAGGCGATGCCGAACAGGGTGACGATCAGCCAGTTGCCGATCACGGCCATGCTCAGGCACGCGCCGAGCATCACCGTGGCGGTCAGGCGCAGGGCCAGCGGAGTGACCTTGTCCATGCCTTCGTCCTGTTGCAACAGGCGTTTCATCAGCGGCGTGGTCACCGCTTCCGGCACGATCAGCAGCAGTTCGGCGGCGGCGCTGGCCATCGCGTAATGACCCAGCGCGGTGCTGCCGAGCAGGGCGCCGATGAACAGGTAATCCGAGCGCAGAATCACTTGCTGGAACAGCAGGTCCGGATGGCTGCGGGCGCTGTAGCGCAGCAGTTCGTTCTGGCTGGCGCGATCCCACTGCAACTGCAGCGGTTGCGCCCGTTTCAGCCAGACCCAACCGGCCAGCACTACCAGGCTGATCCCGGCCAGCCAACTGATCAACGCGGCTTCCAGCGCCGCGCTTTTCCACATCCAGAACAGCGCGAGAAACAGCAGCAACGGCGCCAGTGATTCGGTCAGGCGCAAGGCGTTGAACGCAACCACGCCACCGGAGGCGTTGTGCAGGGTCAGCAGGCCGCTTTTCAGCACGGTCAGCGGCACCGCCAGCAGCAACAGCCACGCCAGCAGACCAAGCTGCACGGTGACATCCAGTTCACTGCCGAACTCACGGACCAGCGCCACCACCAGCAGGGTAAGCAGACCCGCGAGCAAGCAACCGAACACCAGCACCTGACTCAGCAGCAGGCCCATCGGCCGTTGTTTGGCGGCCTGATAACCGACGGCTGAATTCAACCCGCCACTGGTGGCAGCGCTGATCAGATCGGGCAGGGTGCTAAGCAGCGCGAACAACCCGCGCTCACTCGGCCCTAGGATCCGCGCCAGCAACACGTTACGCAGCAGGCGCAAGGCGATCATCGCCAGTTTGGTGCCCATGCTCAGCGCCAGATGCTTGAGGTAATGGCTGCGGCTCATGGCCGGTTTCCACGAAAGATGCGCCACGAAAGCAGCTCAGGATTGCGCGCAGTACGCTGGCTGACACCGAAACGCGGCAGGTTCAGCGGATCGCCTTCACCGCGATAGATGCCGGTGCCGGTGCCCAGCGCGAACGGATAATCGTGCGCGGCAATCTGTTTTCTTACTCGCTCGTCGTTGTTGCCGTTGGGGTAGCAATACACCGGTAACGGCCGGTTACAGCCGTTGCTCAAGGCGTCGCGGCTGCGGCTGATTTCTTCGCTCAGGCGCACATCGTCCAGTTCAGTGAGGATCGCGTGGCTGGCGCCGTGCGGGCCGAAGCGCACCAGCCCCGAGGCTTCCAGCGCCCGTACCTGATGCCAGTCCAGCGCTTGCGGCTGCGCTTCGGGCGGGCATTCGTCGGTCAGGCGTTCGAGCATCGCCGGTTCAAGGTTTTTCAGGCTTTGCAGGTAATGCAGCAGCGACAGGCTGCGGCGATCAACGTCGATGTCATCCACCAGCACCGGCACCGGGTGGTGGATTACGTGCAGGCATTCGATCAAGTGCATGCGGGCCTTTTCGCCGTGGCTGCCCCACAGGGTTTCGCCGAGGCTTTCCCACCAGAAGCGCTGACGGCTGCCGATGAAATCGGTGGAGAGAAAAATGCTCGCTGGCACCTGATGTTTTTGCAGCAATGGGAACGCATTGACCGCGTTGTCGCGCCAGCCATCGTCGAAGGTCAGCGCCACCCTTGGGCGTTCGCTGCGCAGTGCGGTGGGCGTGAGGATGTCCATCAGCGGCACGCAATCGAAGTGCCGGCGCAGCCACACCAGCAGGTGCTCGAACGCCTTGGGCCCGACACACAGCTCATTGCGGTGCGGCAAGTCGGCGGCGCGGTCGTTGGCCAGCACCCGATGCAGCATCAGAATCACCCCGGCGCCGTGCAACTGGTTTCGTCCCACGGGCGAGTTGAGGTAAAGCCAGCCACTGGTGCGTTTTATCAGTTGTTTGATCGCCATGGCTTCGGTCCTCTCAACGGTTTTGTTCAGGGTTCCACTGGGCATATCGGTGGCCGCGCAGGAACTGCCACAGGCCGAGACTCATCCCGGCGAGGGTGACCAGCAGGAACGCGGCCAGACGAAACGGTTTGGGCAAGCGATGTTGCGAGTCCAGCAGTCCGGCCAGCGCAATGGCGTAGCCGAACAGTTGGGCGATCAGGGCCAGTCGATAGAAACCGTGGTCATCCCACAGCCAGAAGTTGCTCAGCAGCAGCGGCAGCAGGAGGATCGGTGCCAGGCGCCGAATCAGTTTGTGGCTGATCAGCGCCAGCGAATACAGGCCATGTTTGAGCGGGTTGAGCAGCTCACGGCGCTGGGCGAGGCTTTGCAGGCCACCGACGGTGACGCGTTGACGGCGGCGGAACTGTTTGTCCGCTTCGTCGACACCGTGGTCGATCACTTGCGCCTCGGGCACGTACACAATGCGCTTGAAGGCCACCGGTGCACAGGTGCTGAGAAAGAAGTCGTCGTTGACCTCCGCCGGCACGCTCTGGAACAGCTCGCGGCGCAGGGCGAGCAGGGCGCCGTCGGCCGAGACCATGCAGCCGGTGCGATTCTCCACCCGACGCAGCCAGCCTTCGTAATGCCGGTACAGACTGTCGCCGACGCTGAGGCCGCCGCCGGTCACTGGAATCACCATGTGCCCGGCGCAGGCCCCGACGTTGGGGTCGCTGAGTGGCGCGAGCAGGTAGCCGAGGGTTTCCCGCGACCATTGGTTGTCGGCGTCGGTGAACACCAGAATATCGCCAGTCGCCAGGGCTACGCCGGCATTCAGCGTCGCGGCTTTGCCTTGGCGCGGCAGGTCGAGGACAGTGATGCGCGAATCAACCACTTTGTGCGCGCGGGCCACGGTGTCGTCGGTCGAGCCATCGCTGGCGAGAATGATCTGCAGCGTGGCCGGCTGATAGTCCTGCGCCAGCAGCGTGCGCAACTTGTGCTCGATGTGCCGCGCCTCATTGTGCGCGGCAATCACGATGCTGATGTTCAGCGGCGGCGCCGGGCTGTGGCGCCAGGCCGGGAACAGCGGCGCCAGCACAGTCAGCAGAAGCGGGTAGCCAAGGTAGGCATACACCGGCAGCAACAGGCACATCCAGAAAATGAATTCAGCCACGGGCAGGCCTCCTGGCGTTCCAATGACACAGACTGAGAATGAACGCGGCGCCCGCCAGGTGCAGACGCACCCAGTGCAGGCCCCACAGTTGCACGGTCAGGCCGATGTCGTGGTGTTTGATACTCTGCCGCACGCTTAGCACCAGCCCCGGCAGGAGGGTCAACGCGACCATGAACGCGGCGTGATGCGGGAAGCCGTCGAGCAACGCTGAAATCGCCAGAAAGTCGAGGATCCACACCGCAATCGACAGCAGCGGAAAGCGCAACAGACGCAGGCTGAAACCGTGAGTACGCAGCAGTTGCAGATGACTGCCCTGACGCCACATTTCCTTGCCCATCCACTCGCGCCAGTTCATCTCATAGCCCCAATGCAGGGCCACGCTGCTGTTCACCGACAGCAGCCGCGCGCCTTGTTCGTGCAGGCGCAGGGTGAACTCCTTGTCCTCGCCGGTGCGCAGGTGTTCGTTGAAGCCGCCAACCTTGTCGAACCAGCACCGGCGCATCAGCAGGTTGGAACTGGGCAGCCAGTCCACCGGGTGCGAGCTCTGGCTGGACGGGCGCAGCGTGCGCCGTTGCCAGGCGGCGGCGTACCACGGCGCAGTGGCGGGGGTATGCAGGTCGAGACCGAACACTTCGGCTTGACCCTCGGCTTGCAGTTCGAACAAGGGCTTGAGCCAGTCTTCGGGCATTTCGACGTCGGCATCAATGAACGCGATCCACTCGCCGCTTGCCAGCACGGCACCGCGATTGCGCAGTGCACCGATCAGCAGGCCTGGCAGCACCAGCACCTGTGCACCGAACCGGCGGGCGATGTGCGGGCCGTCGTCGCTCGAACCGTTGTCGACCACGATCAACTCGCAGTCGACATCGGCCGCATGCGCGGCTTTTTGCGCCGCCAGCAGCGTACGGCCGATGTGCCGGGCCTCGTTGTACATCGGGATGATGATGCTGATCCGGCTCATGTTCTGGCCTCGGTCAGTGGCGCCTGTTCGGCCTTGAGGCGCAGGACGCTGGTCAGCGCGAGCATGATCCACACGTACTTCTGGTTCGGTGCGCTGAGGAACATCAGGAACAGGGTCAGCGACAGAAAGCTCACCCCGAGGTGAGTCATCAGGTCCGCCTGCTGCCAATCGCGCCGCAGCATCCACGCGGCGCGGGCGCGAATCAGGTTGTACAGGCCCAGGCCGAGCATGCCGACGAACAGCAGGCCGGCAGGAATCCCCAGTTCACTGAAGATTTCCAGGTAGGTGTTGTGGGCACGGCGGTACAGATCGCCGATCTTGCGGTTGGCGGAAAATGCTTTGGCGTAGCCGGTGGTCGCGTAGTGCAGCGGGAAGGTGCCGGGACCGGAGCCGAGCAGCGGGTTCTCGCGGATCATCTGCCCGCCGACCACGATGTACGAGGCGCGGCGGCCGAGGGATTCGTCATCGTGGCCCTTGGCCCCGGCGCTCAATACGCTCAGGGACTGGATGCGCGCGAGGTAACCGGCGGGCATTGCGTAGATCGCCAGCGGAATCACGATGGCTGCACCGAGCATAGCGAAGCCCAGGTGCCGAGGGCGAATGCGGGTCAGTTGCGCGCGGTAGTGCCAGCAGCCGATCAACAGACTCAAGGCCACTACCACCAGCCCGGAGCGCGATTCGGTCTTGGTCATGCCACCGAGCAGCAGCAGGCAGCAAGCGCCCCAGAACAACCGGTGCAGCAGGTTTGGCCCACGAATCACCAGCAGCAGCGCCAACGGAATGGCGAAGGCGATCAGCAAGGCAAACGCGTTAGGGTCTTCCAGAAGACCGGCAGCGCGCCCCTGATCCTGGAATTTGACCGAAAACATCGCCATGGCGCAGGTCGTGCTGACGCTCAGGGTCACCAGTCGGGCGAACAGGTCGAGATTCAGTTCACGGCCAATCAACAGGGTAATGACAAACAGGATCAGCCCGACGCTCAGTTCGCGCAGGTGTCCCAGCGACATGCCCACGTCATCGGTGTTGAGCAGGCTGAGGAAATACAGGACTAGAAACCACAGCAGAAACCGCCAGATATTGCTGCGCAGGCGATCGCCGGGAATCTGGTGCAGGGCCAGTTGCAGCATCACGATCACCGCCAGCGAGGCGCCGATCAGTTTGCTTCCGGACAGTGCACTGTCCTTGAAGAAACCTTCAAACGGTACCAGCGCGGCAATGCCCAGCAGGCCCCAGGTTGGCTTGCGGTACAACACCGTGAACCCCACAAGACCAATGACCGCGCCGGGTGCGAGAAACGGATAAGGGCTGGCGAGCAGACCGATGCACACCATGCCGAGCAGGGTGACGATCGAGAGCGGGAAAATCATGCGCGTGCCTCCCGTGCCGTGCGGATGTACAGCTGCGACCAGCGTTCGGCCAGGGCCTTGAGGTCGTAGCGATCCTGTTGCGTACGCTTTGCGTTGTCGCACAAATGCCGGGCCAGCTTCGGCTCGCTCAGCAGGTTGTCGAGCTGACGGGCGAGGTCGGCGCTGTCGGCGGGTGTCGCCAGCAGACCGTTATGCCGGTGCTCGAGCACATCGGGTATGCCGCCGACGGCGAACGCCACCACCGGCACGCCGCTCTGCATCGCTTCGAGCAGAATCATCGGCGTGCCTTCGGTGCGCGAGCTGATCACCAGCGCATCCAGGCGCTGCCACCACGGTTGCATGGCGGTCTGGTAGCCGGGCAGACGAATCCGTTGCTGCAAACCTGCGGCGTCGATCCGCTCCTGCAGCGCCTCGCGTTCCGGGCCGTCGCCGAGCATCACCGCGTCCAGTTGCGGATGCTGGTGACACAGCGGAATCAGCGCATCGAGAAACAGGTCCGGGCCTTTCTCGCTGCTCAGGCGCCCGACGTAACCGGCGAGCCAGCGCTGGCGGTCAACGGTGCTGACCAGCGCGGCGGCGGCGGGCAATCCATTGGGGATCACCTGGAGTTTGTCCGCCTGCACGCTGGCCTGACGGTGCAGCACGGCGATGCTCTCGGCCACACACACCACCCGATCCACCGACGCCGTGCGGCACAACTGCAAACTCAGCCAGGTGTAGAACTTCTGCTTGCGGCTGCGCGGGGTGAAGCCGTGTTGGGTGATGACCAGCGGCAAACGCAACAGCGTCGCGCCGACCCAGCCGAACAACAGCCCTTTGAAGTTGTGCGTATTGATCAGCGGCCGTTCGCTGCGCCGGGCCCGCAGGTGGCGCAACAACTCGCCGAGCCCGGAGCAGCCACGGCAATCCACCCCGGCCTCGCGAAAGCGCGCGATCAACGCCGGCGGTGCATCGAGGAACAGCACCTGGTGCTGCCCCGGTGTCGCCAGACAGTGATCGAGCAACATGCGCTCGGCCCCATAGAAGCCGCCGCTGCTGAGCAAATGAATGATCGGCAGCGCGGCGTTCGGGGTGGACAGCGTGTTCAATTGCGCACCCAGTGCACGAAGCTTGGCACGGTCCAGTTCTTGTGCGGATTGCTCGGCAGCACGTTTTCGTCGTTGATCACCAGCAACACCGGCAGGCCCAGTTCGTGGGTGATTTGCGCCGGGTGTTTGAAACGGTGATCGAAGAACTCACGCACATAGACCAGGGCAATCGCCAGCAGCAGACCGGTGAACAGCCCGAACGGAATGATCAGCAGCGGTTTGGGGAACGCCGGCTCGGTAGGCTCGAACGGCGGGCTGAGCACCTTGGCGTTCGACAGGTCGTCGTTGAGCGAACCGGCGGTGCTGCTTTCGGCAAAGCGTTGCGCGTAGGTCGAGAACGCCGTGTGCAGCGCGTCGATTTCCGTGTCCATCTGCCGCAGCTTGCTCTGGGTCTGCTGCAAGGTGTGGATGCGGTTCTTGAACTCGGCGATGCGCGCGGTTTTCTGATTGATCACCTGTTGCACCACGGCCAGATCGTTGGTGCGCTCCTGAATGCGGTTGCTCACCACTTTGAGGAACTGCTGGCGAGTGCGGGCGATCTGCTCGCGGGTCAGCAGCATCGGCTCGCTGCCGGGCTGGAACACCGCGAGGTCATTCATGTAGCGGCTGACCTGAGTGGTCAGTTGCTCGCCCAACTGTTTGATTTCCCGATCCTCGAACGCCACGTTATCGACGGTGGTGGTGAAGGTGAAGGGGAAGGTGTAGTCGTTGAGCTTGTTGCTGCTGGCGGCCGTCAGCGCGGTTTTCAGGTATTCGAGCCAGCGCTGGCTCTGTAGCAGACGATCCTGGTACAGGTTCAGGGCTTGCTCTTCGGTGTTGATCGCGTTCAGGCGGAAGGTGATTTCTTCCTTCGGATCGGACGATGCAACACTTTCCAGCAGCGCTTGCCGATTACCTTCCAGCCCGTCGAGACGCACCTGATACAGGTGCTTCTTGGTTTCGTAGAAGGATTGCGGCAGGTCGATCGATTGCAGCGCCTGACGGCTGCCCAGATAGTTCTGCAGCAGGGTGGCGACGAACGTCGTGCCCTGATGCGGATCGGGGAAGCTGTAGACGATCGAAATCACGTTGGAGCCTGGGAGGGTCTCGATTTTCAGGCTGTTGATCGCATCTTGCGTCAGGCCGTCGAGCACGGTGTCACGTACCGGATCGGTTTGCAGCCCGAGCATGTTGCGCAGCGGGTTGATCAGGTACTGCCGCAGCGGCGACGTGACATAGCGGCGGAACGGTTCGCTCACCAGTTTGGCGAACACGCCCACCGGCGGGTTGTACTCGCCCTTGTCGCGCAGCTCGCTGATGGTCTGGCGGATCAGCGCCGGGGACCGCAGGATGTTGCTTTCGGTTTCCATGTCCGCCAGCGACGGCGGAATGAAGGTGGCGTTATCGACCGTCAGTGACGTGGTGGCGTCACCCTGGGAGAGTTTTTTCGACTGCACGATCACCTGGGCGGTGATATCGAAGCTCTGCTTGAGCACCAGCGGCAGTAGCAACGCGATGACTGCAAAGATCAGGAAGACCCGTTTCACCAATTGCTTGTTGGCGAAGAAGATCCTGAAGAACTCATGCAGGTAGTTTTCCTTTGGATTCATGATCGGTCACCTGAGAGTCAGTTGTTGTTACTGTCTTTGTTGTCGACGCGGTAGCCGAAGCTGAAGCCCACGCCCTGGAACAGCACCACGTCCGCCAGTTGCCGAGCCAGCTCACCGGCACTCGCCAGTTTGGTTTTCGGCACAAACAGCATGTCGTCCGGTTGCAGGTAGGCGATCTGCGACGCGTCGCCCGAGAGAGCTTTTTCCACGTCGTAGTGCACGGCCTGCACCTGGTTGCCGTTGCGGCGCATGATCACCACCGAGTCCAGACGCGCCTTGACGTTGGTGCCGCGCGCCAGGGTCAGCGCTTCAAGCACCGACACTGGACGGCGGATCGGGTAGGAACCCGGTTGGCCGACTTCGCCGAGCACGTAGATCTCGTTGCCGGCGGTGGACTTGAGCATCACATCGACGCTCATCCGCCCCGGCAATTGCGCGTACTTCTGGTTGAGGAAAGTTTCCAGTTGGTTGATGGTCATGCCTTGCAGCGGCACCGCGCCGATTTCCGGAAAGCTTGCATAACCGTCATTGCCCACGGTGATCTCGCGGCTCATGCCGGTGGCCGGGTGATTCAGTGCGCTTTTCAGGTTCTGCTCATTGGTCAGCGGGCTGATGACTTGCACCGTCAGCTGATTGCGGTTGGGCTGGAACAGTTGTTTGCGCTGGTAGGCACGCTGGATTTCATCGCGCGCCTCGTCGGCAGTCAGACCGGCGATTTTCACCGAGGTGTTGGCGCCTGGCAGGTTGATGGTGCCGTCGGGCAGCACCAACTGGTTGCCGTTGAGCTGGCTGGCAGCGGTGAAGTTCAGGCCGATCTGGTCACCCGACTGCACGCGGTAGGCGTCCGAACCGCTGGTGCTGATGTGGAAGATCACATCCAGCACGTCTTGCGGGCGAAGGGTCTGTTCGACCTTCGGCATATCGGTGGCCTGGGCGTTGGCCGGGGTGGCGGTGAGAATGTTCACCGGCATGTTCTGGGTTTCGGAAGTGCTGGAGCAGCCTGCAAGCGGCAGCATCAGCAGAACAAGTATCTTGGCGTTCATGGCGTCATCCTTCGCGTTTGCTTACAGGTTTTTGTAGAGCCACTTGGGCATGTAGTACTTGCGCCGGTTGAACACGCTGCCGACTACTTTCGCGCCGGCCTGGGTCAGGCGTTGCACGGCGGCCTGGGCGACTTCCCAGCGGGTGTCCTCGGCGCGCACCACGAACACCACGCCATCGACCTGAGTGGCGAGCACCAGCGTGTCGGCGGCGGAATACACCGCGTCACCGTCGATCACCACGAAGCGGTACTGGGTGCCAAGTCGGTCGAGCAGCGGGCTCAGGCGCTCGGCGGTCAGGTGTTCGAGGGTGCGGATCGGCCGGCCATTGGGCAGCACATGAAACGGCAGGCTCGAGACCTGCACCACGCAGTCCTGCAACAGCGGCGGGTTGTCCGGGTTGAACAGCAGGTCGCGCAGGCCACGCTCCTTGCCCAGGTTCAATTGCTGCGTGAGGCTGCCTGCCGACTGGCTGGCATCGACCAGCAACACCTGGCCGCTGCTCATCTGCGCCAGTTGGCTGGCCAGTGCCAGGGCACTGGTGGTGGTGCCCGCGCCGGGGTTGGCGGCGGTCAGGAACAGGATCCGCAGATCCAGATCCAGCACGGTCGAAATCAGGTTCGATTCGCTGGGGTTGGCAATACTCAGGCTTTTGTTGGTTGAACCGTCCATTAGCTTGCTCCGTGGCCGCTGAATACTTTGAAGGGGGTTTTCAACAAGATCTTCAGATCAAGCAAAAGGCTTTGCTCGGCGATATAGCTGAGGTCCAACTCAACGCGCTGGTCGAAGTCGATGTTGCTGCGCCCGGAGATCTGCCACAGGCCGGTCATGCCGGGGTAGATGCTCAGGCGTGCAAGGTGGTTGTCCTTGTAGCGGTAGGCGTTGAACGAAGTCGGCCGTGGGCCGACCAGGCGCATGTCACCGCTGACCACGTTGAACAGGTTGGGCAGTTCATCGAGGCTGGTACGCCGCAGGAAACCGCCGATGCCGGTGATGCGTGGATCCTTGTCGATCTTGAAATCGATGGCGTCGACCCCGTGCTTGTTGAGGTGACGCAGCGATTCCTTCAGTTCTTCGGCGTTGCAGACCATGGTGCGGAACTTGTACATGCCGAAAGTGCGGCCGCGATAACCGGTGCGTTTCTGCACGAACATCACCGGTCCCGGGCTGGTGAATTTGATGGCCAGCGCCAGGCCCAGCAGCAGCGGCAAAAACACCACCAGAATCAGCAGCGCACCGAAGCAGGCCAATACCCGGTTGGTGCGTGACAGCGTCCATGGCCGGCCGCCGTCGCGGCCGGTCAGCCAGCCACGGCCCTGCCGGTGGATGGCGCTATCGAGGCGCATTCGGTGCTCGGGATCCATGCGCTTGTCGCGGCGCATCTGATTGATCGGTACACCTTGTTCATGTCCAGTCATGGGGTCCTCCGCTGATGTTCAGCCGCGAGCGGCGCGTGGGCGATAGGCAGTGGGGTAGTAGTCGCGAAACCAGGCGATGAAACGCCCCAGTCCTTCATCCAGCTCGATCCGGGGCTGGAACCCGGTGGCCTGGGCCAGATCATCGGTCTCGGCACAGGTGTTGAGCACATCGCCCGGTTGCAGGGGCAAGAGCTCGACAATGGCTTTCTGGCCGAGGTGTTTTTCCATCAGCGCCAGATAGGTTTTCAGCTCCACCGGGTGGTGGCCGCCGATGTTGAACAGGCACCACGGCGCCATGCTGCTGCCCGCGTCGGGATGTTCACGATCCCACTCCGGGTGGCTGTGCGGCGGATGGTCGGTGAGGCGCGCGATGCTTTCGACGATGTCGTCTATATAAGTGAAATCGCGCTGGTGCTCGCCGTAGTTGAACAGCTTCAGCGGTGTGCCTTCGGTGATCGCCCGGGCAAACTGAATGGGCGACATGTCCGGCCGACCCCATGGCCCGTACACGGTGAAAAAGCGCAGGCCGGTGCTGGGAATGCCGAACAGGTGGCTATAACTGTGGGCCATCAGCTCGTTGGCTTTTTTGGTCGCGGCGTACAGCGACAGCGGATGATTCACCCCGTCATGCACCGAATACGGCGTGTGCTGGTTGGCGCCATACACCGAGCTCGACGAGGCGTAGATCAGATGCTCGACCGGATGATGCCGGCAGCCTTCGAGAATATTCAGGAAACCGCAGAGGTTACTGTCGAGGTAGGCCTTCGGATTTTCCAGCGAGTAGCGCACCCCGGCCTGCGCCGCGAGGTGGATCACCACTTGCGGTTGCTCGCGGACAAACAGCGCTTCAATCGCGGCGGCATCGGCCAGATCGATCCGCGCCAGCGGGAAATGCCCGACCTGATCGCGCACCCATTGCACCCGATCGTGTTTCAGTTGCGGGTCGTAATAGCCGTTGAAGTTATCCAGGCCGACCACCGCATGCCCGTCGCGCATCAGCCGCAACACGCAATGGGCGCCAATGAAGCCGGCTGCGCCGGTGACCAGGATTTTCATGGGCGCAGTCCTTCCGGAGCGATGTGGCGCAGGCCGATGCCGCTGTAATGCAGACCGGCGGCGGCCACGTGTTCCGGGTTGTAGAGGTTGCGACCGTCGACAATCACTTTCGAGCGCAGCTTGCTCGCCAGCAGCTCGAAATCCACTACGCGAAAATTCTTCCACTCGGTGCAGATCACCAGCGCATCGGCATCTTCCAGGGTGTCGTCGCGGGTGGCGCACAGGTGCAGGTCGTTGCGATAGCCGTACAGGCGCCGGCATTCGGACATGGCTTCCGGATCGTAGGCCTGCACGCTGGCGCCTTCGGCCCACAGCGCGTCCATCAGGTAGCGGCTGGGGGCTTCGCGCATGTCATCGGTATTGGGTTTGAACGCCAGGCCCCAAATCGCAATCGACTTGCCGGCCAGACCCTGCGGAAACTGCGCCTTGAGTTTGCCGAAGAGGATGTGCCGCTGGCTGTCGTTGACGTCGGTGACGCTGCGCAGCAATTTCAGCGGCATGCCGTTGTGTTCGGCGGTGTGCAGCAGGGCGCGCAGATCCTTAGGAAAGCATGAACCGCCGAAGCCGCAACCGGGATAGATGAAGTGGTAGCCGATGCGCGGGTCTGAGCCGATGCCTTTGCGCACCGCTTCGATGTCGGCGCCGAGCAGTTCGGTGAGGTTGGCCAGTTCGTTCATGAAGCTGATGCGCGTGGCGAGCATCGCGTTGGCTGCGTACTTGGTCAGCTCGGCGCTGCGGTTGTCCATGAACATCAGTTTTTCGTGGTTGCGGCAGAACGGCGCGTACAGCTCGCTCATCTGCTCGCGGGCTTCGTCATCGCGGGTGCCGACGATGATCCGGTCCGGGCGCATGCAATCGGCGAGGGCGCTGCCTTCCTTGAGGAATTCGGGGTTGGACACCACGCGGACCTTGAGGGCACTTTTGCCGCGACGGAGCAACTCTTCGCTGGCTTTGGCGGCGACCTGGTCAGCCGTGCCGACCGGCACCGTGGACTTGATGATCAGGGTGCGATCGGCCTCCATGTGCGAGGCGATCTCCCGAGCCACGTTCAGCACATGGGTCAGGTCGGCGGAACCGTCTTCATCGGCCGGCGTGCCCACGGCGATGAAAATCAGCTCGGCATGCTCCACCGCGTCGCTGGCCTGAGTGCTAAAGAGCAAGCGGCCGGCCTTGATGTTTTCTTCGAGGGTGCTGGAAAGACCAGGCTCACTAATAGGTGGCACAGCTTGTTGCAGTTGCTTGATCTTGTTGGGGTCAATATCGACACATAAAACCCGATGCCCTACATCTGCAAGTGCGGCGGCTTGAATTAATCCGACATAGCCGGTGCCAAATACGCTCACGTCCATCTGCGCACCCTCGATAGAGCGAAAAGAAGAAGTTCGGAAGAAGACTGTAAAAGGGGTATAGCGCAGGGTTTGGAAAGCGTGTCAGCAAAATGACATGTTGCACCTGTATAACACTTGAGCGCTTTTTGGCGATTGGCCATCAAGTCATTGCTGCGATTGGATTTGTTGTTTTTTTGCAGATTTGTTCAGATTCAAAATAAGCGATAAACGGTTGTAAGTCTTTAATTTAAAGGCTTGTAGCGTTTGGTGTGTGTCAGATTTGAGTCACCGGTTTTTTGACGCTTTCTAAAGAAAACAGTCAATTCTTGCGCTTTGATGGCTGGGTGCTAGTGTCAGGTTCTGACCGACAAACCTTTGACTCCCTGCCGTTTTGCACGAGCGGTATCGCCATGTTCAGATATGCCAAAGAATTACTTTTAATTGTTTATTTGCTGCTTTATTCCGGATATTACATTGATCGGTTAAATGCTATCGGCGTCGGTTTTGCTGTACTTCTTTTTGGCGCGATGTTTTTGGCGCTTACTTTAGCGTTATATCTAACGGCTTATATTCGTCAGGCTCTCATTCGCCACTTATTCGCAATAACACTGTTTGTCTCGGCGGTGTTTTTCGATGTCTATACCCGGGTCACCGCGGATTACCTGAGCTACAGCAGTTTTGTCTCGCTGGTGTACTCCGGCGGCTTCATTCAGGAGGCCGCCTACCAGTATCGCGACGCGATCATTCATGGCGCGCTCAGTGGTCTGCTGTTGCTGTTCGGCATCGGTCTGAAACCGCGCCATGCACTGGTGGTGCCCAACGCGTTGCGTGTGGCGGCGCCGGTGTGTGGTGTGCTGCTGTTGAGCGCGGTGTTGTTCCTGCGGGCGGGCGAGGGCGCGCGCGGTTTGCCGATCATGTATACGCCGCTGGCCTATCTGAACCTGTTCGCTTATGAAGCGCTGCACAACACGGTCGGCCCGCGCGAGCCGGTGACGCTGGCGCGCAACGCAGTGGCGATCAATCACGACATCGTGCTGATAATCGACGAAAGCATTTCCGGCAATTACCTGGACATCAACGCGCCGTTCGGAGTGCACAGCAACCTGAATCAGGCGCATCCGGGCGTCGACATTTTCAACTACGGCTACGCCGCATCCATCGCCAATTGCAGCGCCGACACCAACGTCACGTTGCGCTACGGCGGCACCCGCGCCGACTACATGCGCATCAACAGCACGCTGCCGTCGATCTGGCAGTACGCGAAAAAGGCCGGGTTGCGCACGGTGTACATCGACGCTCAGCGCACTGCCGGCAATCTGCAGAACCTGATGACCGACACCGAGAAAAAAGACATCGACGAATTCGTCCAGTTTGACCAGACCAGCGTGCGTGACCGCGACATGGCTGCCGCCGCCAAGCTGATCGAATTGCTCAACGATGATCAGCCGGAGTTGGTGGTGATCAACAAGGTCGGCGCGCATTTCCCGGTGCACGACAAATACCCCGACGCCTTCATGGCCTACCGTCCGACCTTGCCGCGCGGGCAATTCACCGAAGTCGCCGACACCGGCAAACGCGACGGTTTCAACGGCCAGCCGGATGACTGGGTGCTGTACCGCAACGCCTACAAGAACACCGTGCTGTGGAATGTCGGCGAGTTCTTCGCCCGGGTATTTGCCCAGGCCAATTTGCACAATGCGCTGCTGATCTACACCTCCGATCACGGCCAGGACCTGCATGAACGCGGCAACCCCGGGCTCAATACCCACTGCGGCGGCGATCCGGTGGAGGAAGAAGGGCTGGTGCCACTGGTGGTGATTCAGGGCGATCAGCTGCACGGGCCGGACTGGGCGCAAGCGTTGCCGGCGAACAAGGATCGCTCCAGTCACTACAACATTTTTCCGACGCTGCTGCAGTTGATGGGTTATGACCTAGCGGGAGTCGAGGCGCTGTACGGCAAACCGTTGACGCTGCCGACGGCGGACGACTTCACCTTCAACTACCGCTTCAATGCGCGGCTGGGGGCCAAGCCTGAGTGGAAGCACATTGATCTGAAGACCATCGTCACACCGGGTGCGGCGGCGACCAGTGTGGCGACCGGGGAGTGAGATTTGTGCCGGTTTCACTGGCCTCATCGCTGGCAAGCCAGCTCCCACAGTGTTTTAAGGTGTACTCAGTATTTGTGGACAACCTCAATCCCTGTGGGAGCTGGCTTGCCAGCGATGGGGCCAGTTCAAACACCGCTGATCTGAAGATATTTCCTACGGTGTTTGATGGTGAGTCCAGTATTTGTGAGCAACCTCAATCTCTGTGGGAGCTGGCTTGCCAGCGATGGGGCCAGTGCAAACACCACTGATCTGCTCAGGCCGCAATCCGCTATCCTTGCCCCACATTGACCCAACGGATGGCGGCATGCTTCAGGTTCAAGGCGTGTTCAAAAGTTACCTCACCCCCCAAGGCCCGCTCCCGGTGCTGCAAGGCGTCGACCTGACGCTCGAAGCCGGCAGCAGTCTGGCGCTGATGGGCGAATCCGGCAGCGGCAAAAGCACCTTGCTGCACCTGATTGCCGGCCTCGACAAGGTTGATCGCGGCAGCATCCACAGCGGCGAGCATCGGCTGGAGCAGATGAACGAAGCGCAACTGGCCGACTGGCGCCGTACGGAAATCGGTCTGGTGTTCCAGCAGTTCAACCTGATCGGCAGCCTGCGGGTCGAGGACAATCTGGCGTTCCAGGCGCGCCTGGCCGGGCGCCATGAACCGCGCTGGCAAGCGCATCTGGTGCAGCGTCTGGGGCTGGGCGATTTGCTCAAGCGTTATCCCGAACAACTTTCCGGCGGTCAGCAGCAGCGGGTGGCGCTGGCCCGGGCCTTGGCGTCGCGGCCGAAACTGCTGCTGGCCGACGAACCCACCGGCAGCCTCGACGAAGCCACCAGCGACGAAGTGCTGCGCCTGTTGCTGGAACTGCTCGACGACACGCCGACCACGCTGCTGATGGTCACGCACAGCCCACGCGTGGCGGCGCGACTGGCGCAGCGGGTGGTGTTGTCCAGCGGCCATCTGACGTGAACGTGCTCTGGCAAACCCTGCGTGCGCTGCTCAGTCATTGGCGGCGGCATCCGGTGCAGTTTTTCAGTGTGCTGACCGGGTTGTGGCTGGCGACCAGTCTGCTGACCGGGGTCGAGGCTCTGAACAGTCAGGCCCGCGACAGTTACGCCCGGGCCAGTCAGATGATTGGTGGCGAACCCCAGGCCAGTCTGGCCACACCGAGCGGTGCGACGTTCACCCAGCAGTGGTTCATCGATCTGCGCCGCGCAGGCTGGCCGGTGTCGCCGTTGCTGCAAGGCCGGCTGATGCTCAAGGATCACCCGGATCAGCGCCTGCAACTGATGGGCATCGAGCCGGTGTCGCTGCCGACGGACGCTGCGGTGGCCGGGCAGGCGATGCCGATCGAGCGCATCGTCGCGTTCTTCTCACCGCCGGGCAGCACCTGGATTTCCCCGGAAACCCTGCAGGCCTTGGGTCTGACCGAAGGCGCCACGCCGCAAACCGCCAGCGGCCAGACGCTGCCGCCGCTGCACGCGCAAAAGGACATGGCACCGGGCGTGTTGCTGGTGGACATCGGTGTTGCGCAAACCCTGCTCGAACAGCCCGGGCAACTGTCACGCTTGTTACTGCCGAAGGATTTTCATGCCGAGCTGCCGGCCGCGTTCAATGGCCGGCTGCAGCTCAAAAGCAGCGCCGAGGAAAACAATCTGGCGCGCCTGACCGAGAGCTTTCACCTCAACCTGGATGCCTTGGGCTTTCTCTCGTTTCTGGTCGGACTGTTCATCGTGCACGCGGCCATCGGTCTGGCGCTGGAACAGCGTCGTGGTCTGCTGCGCACGTTGCGCGCCTGCGGGGTCAGTGCGCGGATGTTGATCGGCTGTCTGGTCGTCGAGCTCGGTGTGCTGGCGTTGGCTGGCGGGGTGTTCGGAGTCATCAGCGGTTACTGGCTGGCGAGCGTGTTGCTGCCTGATGTCGCCGCCAGTCTGCGCGGTCTGTATGGCGCGGAAGTGGCGGGGCAGTTGCGCCTGAGCCCGTGGTGGTGGTTCAGCGGTATTGGTTTGAGCCTGTTCGGCGCGTTGCTGGCCGGTGCCAACAGTCTGCTGCGTGCGGCACGCTTGCCGCTGTTGGCGGTGGCGGATCCGCAGGCCTGGCATCAGCAACATGCGCGCTGGTTGCGCCGTCAGGGTTGGCTGGCGGCGGTGCTGGGACTGATCGCGCTGCTGGCGCTGGTCTGGGGCGACAGTCTGAGCAGTGGTTTTGTGTTGATGGCCGGGTTGCTGCTCGGCGCCGCGCTGGCGTTGCCGGTGGTGCTCAGCGCGGTGCTCAATCCGTTGCTCGGGCGTAGTCGCTCGGTACTCGGTCAGTGGTTTCTCGCCGATTGCCGCCAGCAACTGCCGGCACTCAGTCTGGCGCTGATGGCGCTGCTGCTGGCGCTGTCGGCCAATATCGGCGCCGGCAGCATGACCGCCGGTTTTCGCCAGACCTTCGACGACTGGCTCGAACAACGCCTCAGCGCCGAGCTGTACCTCAACCCGGTCAATCCGGCGCAATCGCGCGAGATGTACACCTGGCTCAAACAACAGCCGAACGTCAGCGCGGTGCTACCCAACTGGCAAGTCGCGGTCACCCTGCAAGGCTGGCCGGCGGATGTCTTCGGGGTGATTGATCATCCTTATTATCGCCAGCACTGGCCGTTGCTCGAGGCGATTGCCGGAGATCCGTGGGCGCATCTGGCAAATGACGACGCGGTGATGCTCAGCGAACAACTGGCGCGGCGCTTGAAGGTGCGCGCGGGTGAACATCTGAGTCTGCCGACCCCAAGTGGAGCGTGGTCGCCGCGGATCGTCGGGATCTACGCCGACTACGGCAATCCCAAGGGCCACGTGCTGATCAACAGCAATCATCTGCTGCGGTTGTGGCCATCACTGACACCGAACCGATTCAATTTGCGCATCGCGCCGCCCGATATCCCGCCGTTTTTGCACGCACTGCAAACGCGCTTTCAGCTCGATGACAGCCGCATCGTCGATCAGGCGCGGCTCAAGGGTTGGTCGGTGCAGGTTTTCGAACGCACTTTCGCCGCCACCGCCGCGTTGAGCAGTCTGACCCTGGCGGTGGCCGGTGTGGCGCTGTTCATCAGCCTGCTGACCCAGAGCCAAAGCCGCCTCGGACAACTGGCGCCGCTGTGGGCCTTGGGCGTGACGCGCCGCCAGTTGATGCTGCTCAACCTTGGCCAGACGTGGCTGCTGGCGGTGTTGACGCTGGTGCTGGCGTTGCCGTTGGGGATCGCGTTGGCGTGGTGTCTGGACGCGGTGATCAATGTGCAGGCATTCGGCTGGCGTCTGCCGTTGCGGATTTTTCCGCTGCAACTGCTGCAGTTGCTCGGGCTGGCGTTGCTGGCGACGCTGTTGGCCTCGGCGTGGCCGCTGTATTCGTTGTACCGCACACAACCGGCGGATCTGCTGAGGACGTTTGCTCATGAGGATTAACCGGGTTGCGCTGCTGTTCGCGCTGCTGCTGTTGGCCGGTTGCGATCAGCCTGTGCCTGAGCAGAAGGGCTTCGCCGGGCTTGGCGATCAGGCTGCGCAGTTCACCGCTGTGGTGCCGGGGCGGGTATTCAGCTTTCCGGCGGATCACGGCGCGCATGACGGTTTTCGTATCGAGTGGTGGTACGTCACCGCCAATCTCAAGGACCGGCAGGGTCACGATTTCGGTGTGCAATGGACTCTGTTTCGCAGTGCGTTAAAGCCTGCGGCAGAGCAGCCGGGCTGGGGCAATCAGACGATCTGGCTCGGGCATGCCGCGGTGACGTCGGCCACCGCGCACCATGCCGCCGAGCGCTATGCCCGGGGCGGAGTGGGGCAGGCCGGGGTGAACGTGGCGCCGTTCGAGGCGTGGATCGATGATTGGCGCTTCGCCAGTCAGGCGCAGGATCCGCTGACCGATCTGCAACTCAGTGCCAGCGACAAAGCTTTCAGCTATCAACTGCACCTCACTTCCAGTCGGCCGCTGGTGTTGCAAGGTGACAACGGTTTCAGCCGAAAATCCGAACAGGGCCAGGCCTCTTACTACTACAGTCAGCCGTTTTTTCAGGCCAGCGGCACCCTGCAAATTGACGGCCAGACCTACACCGTCAGCGGCCCGGCGTGGCTGGATCGTGAATGGAGCAGTCAGCCGCTGGCAGCCAATCAGACCGGGTGGGACTGGTTTTCCCTGCACCTGGACAGTGGTGAGTCGCTGATGCTGTTTCGCACCCGGAAAACCGACGGCGCGCCGTATCTGACCGGCACCTGGATCAACGCCGACGGCCAGACCGAAACCCTGCACGGCGCGCAGATCAGACTCACACCCAAGGACACCGCAAAAGTTGCCGGCCGCCATATGCCGGTGCGCTGGTCGATCAGCATTCCCGACAAACACCTCGACATCAGCCTCGACGCGCTCAATCCCGACGCCTGGATGAACCTGCGCATCCCTTACTGGGAAGGGCCGGTGCGGATCAGCGGCAGCCATGGCGGGCGCGGCTATCTGGAAATGACCGGGTACTGAGTTTCGTACACAAACCCCTGTGGGAGCGGGCTTGCCCGCGAAGGCGCCGGTACAGTCACCCACAGAGCAATTGCCCGGAACTCCGCCCCGTCTACCACCCTCTACCGAACAATCCCGGCCCATTTCCGAGACCCCGGCGAGGAGCCCGCCCATGAGCGACGACCTGCAACCCCCAGACCTCACCACCTGGCAGCGCCTGTTCGACGATCAGACCTACTGGCAGCAATCCCCCGACGCTCACTATTTCGACCTGCAACGCATTGCCGACGATCTGCTCGGCCAGGGCGCGATCGATCTGGAGCAGTGGCAGATCCTGCGCGCCAAGGCCGATGACCTGCACAAGGATTCGCCTGCCGTGAACGTTACCAATGAACTGGATGACCCTGACGCCTGAGGAGAACCACCATGAAACCCGTATCCCCCAGCGAACACCCCGACGAACCCCGGCCACCGGGAGAAACCGAGCGCGACAACGACGCCCTGCGCCCGACCGACCCCAAACAGCGCGAGGACAGCGGCAAGGGCACCACCAGTGGCGAATCCACCGCGCAGGAGACCGCCGCGGCAGAAACGAAAGCCAAGCCCTGAACAGCGTCTATGCTCAGTGGCACATTCGGCGCCAAATACGCGTTGGCGCCGGTTGCTGCCATTCATTACAGGGAAAGTACCGCTTATGAAGCTCCACGCTCTGGCCAAGGCCATCACCCTCGCAACCGTCCTGTCCGCCACCAGCTTCGGCGCCATGGCGGCCGATATTCCGCTTTCTGCTACCGTCGAGGCCGATCAGGTCACCACCAAAGTGCTGGCCGTCGATGCGGCCAACCATCAGGTGGTGCTGGAAGGCGCCGAAGGTCGTCAGGTTCACGTTCAGCTCAGCGACAAGGCGAAAAACCTCGCCAACCTCAAGGTCGGCGACCTGGTAAAACTCGAAGTGCAACGCTCGGTGGCGGCTTACCTCGATACCGATGTGGATAAAGGTCTGCCTGGCACCGTCGAGCGCAGCGGCGAGCTGCGCAACGCTCCGGGCACTGAAAACCCGGGCGGGGAGGCTTATCGCCAGATTCAGGTGCAACTGAAAATCACCAAAATTGATTTGAAGAATAATCAGGTGACCCTGGAAAACCCTCAAGGTCAGTCGAAAATCCTCGACGTCAAAAAGCCTGAAATTCAGGCCAAGCTGAAAGATCTGAAAGTCGGGCAGAGCGTAGTTGTCACTTATACCGATGTATTAAAAGTGACCAGTCAGCATGAAAGCTGAGTATTAACTCTACAAGATGATTGTTCTTGTACAAATTATTGTATGAGAACAATCATCTGAAATGAGCTGAGCCGTGCTTTGAAAGTTTCACGGAAGGATTTCGTCGATAAATATCTATTAACTTTTTCGTACATAAAATTTACCTTTGTGTATGACGACATATCTGCCAACTTCTATTAAAATCCTTCCCGTTCGCCCAGTGTCAGGGCTCTTTACCGGTGCATGGATTGCCAGGCCATTACACTGGGCGAACACCTCTTCGGAGCGGATGTATACAATTTCAGATAAAAAAAGGGCGACTTTGCAGTCGCCCTTTTTTGTGTTCGCAATTATGCCGATGCCTGCCCCGCAAAGCGTTTGAGGGTGGCTTCATACATCTTGGTGCGGCGGTGGTTTTTGCCGTACGTGCCAGCGGCGGCGACGGTTCCTGCCTGGATGTGATCCAGATAGCGGAAAATCTTGCGTGGTGACAGCAGCTTGATGCCATAGCCCAGACCGACCATTCGATCCTGCGGGGTATAACCGGGCACTCGGTCATCCATGCAAAAGTGCAGTCCATGGGACTTCATCAACTTGGCGTTCCACAAAGTGCAGAAACTCTTGAGATGAGTTTCCCGATAAGGTTTCGGCTCTTTACTGCGCAAACCCAACGCAGTTTTCGCCCGGCGAATATAGTGTTTGCAAAACCGCGAAGTTAGTCGCCAGGTGTCTCTCAGAATCCCTCGATTGATTTGCTCGACACACCCGACTGCGGCGATGTCCGCAGACTTTGTACACTCACGCAGCATCATCGCGAAGACTTCCTTGTCGTAGACAAAGGTGTCGGTGTGCAGCAGAAACAGATAGTCGGTTTCAACTTTTTCCAGCGCCAGATCCAGCGCCTTGCCATGCGCAATATGTCCCGCTTCTTTGCCGGGGGAGGGACGTTCGATCAGATTGATCCAGTCCAGCGAACGCAAGTAATCCAGGCTGGCATCCGCCGAATCATTGTCCACCACCCAAACCGGAATGCGCTGCGCCTGAACGTGCTGACGCAATAACTCCAGGCACATCCGGGTGATGTCCGGGGTTTTGTAATTTACCAATACAAGACTGAAATTCGGCTGCGTAACGGCTGGTAAATCAAGCTGGCTCATTCGGTAAGCTCATCCGCGGTTGATCGGCGACAAGTGTGTCTCGGGCCGGGATGCTAGCGACGCAAGCTTAGTTGAAGCTTAATTTGCCGTTCAGCAAGCCATTCGAAGTGTGTCGAGCCACGACATCTCGCGCACGACGCAAGCCGTCCCACAGGCTAAACTGCGCGCCCCTCAGACGCTTCAAGGACAAAACGGCGCCTGCCGCTGCCTCACGGATGAAACCACTTTCCCTCTACCACCCGGCCCTGTACTGGCTGCGCGTGTGGCAAAAAAGACTGTTCCGCCAGATCGCCTGGCGTTGCTCCAGCAAACGCTACGCACGCCTGGTTGCCGGCGCTGACCGTCTGCCATTTCGCTACCTCAAACACACCTCAAAACTTATCCGCAAACTCGGCGACTCCGACCTCGCCCTGCAACACAACAAAGTCATCAACCTCAAACTTGCCGTCGCCGCCATCGACGGCCTCATCATCGCCCCCGGCGAACACTTCTCCTTCTGCCGCCTCGTCGGCCGCCCAACCCGCAAATGCGGCTACGTCGAAGGCATGGAACTGTCCTTCGGCGAAGCACGCAGCGGTATCGGCGGCGGAATCTGCCAACTGAGCAACCTGATCCACTGGATGGCGATCCACTCACCGCTGATAGTCGTTGAACGCTCCAACCACAGCTTCGACCCATTCCCGGACGAGGGGCGGGTACTGCCATTCGGTTCTGGCGCGGCGATTTTCTACAACTACGTTGATCTGGTACTGCACAACCCGACTCATCGGAGTTTTCAGTTGAAGTTGAACGTGGGGGAGACGCAGTTGGAGGGCGAGTTGCTATGCGATCGGGTGCGGGCGTATCGGTATCACGTGTTTCAGGAAGGGCATCGGTTTGTGCGGCAGGGGGAGCGGGTGTATCGGGAGAATGAGATCTGGCGGGAAGTGCGGGAGAAGGGGCAGGTGGGGGAATTGGTGGAGAGGGTGAGATTGTATCGGAATCGTGTGGTGGTTAAGTATGAGGTGATGGACGAGTTGATCGGGTAGGGCGCACCAATAGCAACATGATATTGGCGCCCACTGGTCAGTTTCTGAAATAAAGCTCATCCAGTTGGCGTTTGCGTATGGACAGATACTCTTCCCATACCTTGGGGAAGTCTTCATCTTTGGTCAGCGGGAAGGTCAGATAGATGTGCCTTCCAACCACACTGATGTATTGCCTCACACGCTTGAAGGCGGGTTGTTCGTAAGCTGCCACGCTTTCGTCATAGGCGTCATGGTAGTGATGGATGCTCACTCGGTGCGGGGCGATCATGCACCGCGAGAAATCGATCACCCAGCAGCTGTCAACGGCTGTGCTCAAATAACCGTAGACACCGTCGCTGGATAGACGAATGCACGAATTAGCCTGGGTGCCGTCGTCATCGTTGACCAAAATGATCTTGTCCGCGAAGTAATTGATATTTCTGCCGTCAGGTCCTTGCAGGAGCAAGCTCCAGCCTTCGGCTCCCATGCGGAACTCACCGTTGTTTTCGAAGGTGGCGGTCCAGTTGTTGGCGAGTGTGATTTGATGTTTATTCATGGGTGCTCATGTAAACAGAAGGGCCACAAAGTAATGGGTATTTTGTTTTGAACTCTAATAGAGAGTTTTCATTTTCTGCGCGGATAAAAAAATACTCGTCAATCTTCTCTATTTTGATAGTGAGGCTCTCTCGAGTAGGTATGTTTTTTAAGAGTAATTCCTTGACTCCGTTGCAGCTCAAGCCAATGCGGCAAGTGTTGAATCCCATCTTTATCCATTTTTCAGGTGCGGAGTCGGGGATTTCTGGGATATCGAATTCGAAGGTTATGTTAGGTCTGTTGTTGTCGATTGTTATTTGGAATAACTTTATCGTGCTAATTTTAATAGGTTTGGTGAACACTCTATTGAATAAGGTGTAGCCATCAAGTTCATTCCAGGTTTTCATTTTTTTTCCTTGAAGGGGTAGTGTTCTTTGGTGCCGGGGACCTTTCAGGTTCTAGTGTCATCGAAGGTAAAAGAGGCAAAAGGGCCAGATTTGTTTTCAATATCTTTTGGGTTGTCATAAATAATAAATCTGTCCCCTTTTGTCTCAATAGGAAGTAATAGTAAAGGTAATATGTCGAGGCAGGGGTCTAGTTTCATTGTTCATATTTCGGAAAGTATTTTGTTTCATTGTTTTTGAAAGCTCTATCGAGCGGTTGAGGTTTTTGTTGTGTGCACTGCAATTCTTTTATGTTGGCCAATTTCCTAGAGTGCTTCTTTGATTGAAAATCTCTGCAAGGAATTCTGAACAATTTTTCTTTCTCCCGATTCGCCACTATTTTATATTGAGTGCAATCGATAGCCTGCATCAAAATCGCATATGGTATGCAAATTGCTGTAGCTAATATCGAATATACCCTGAATTTCAGGTTGAACGCGATTTGCCTGTGAGTTTAATATCCCTACTGATTTCTGAAGTTCGTCGTATGTGGGTATATAAGTGTGGTTTGAAGCAGTGAAGTCGAGGGTTACTTTTTTTGGTGAGATGATGGCAAGGTTGATTAATAATTCAGGAGTTGAGAATGATCTTCCGCCGATATCGTATATTTTATCTTTGTTCTCTAATTTTGGGCCGTAAGATTCGTGCGTCAAGTAGCCACTGTCCTGGTTTAATAAGCGTATTAATTTTTCGTGACCTTTTATTTTTTCAAATGTGATGATGGCTTGCTTAATGACCAGGAAACCGTCCTCGTCCATCTTTTCTAGAAAGCTTGGGTTCTGGTTTTTTATTGAAGAAACTACCGATTTTTCTATTAAGTTAAGGACAAAATTAAATAGTTCTAGTTGGAATTTGTCTTGAATATTTTCGTTTGGAGGTATGTTTATATACGAGATAAGTCCGCCTGCATTATCGAAGTCGATAGCGCCAAAGGATTCTGTAATGTCAATTGAAAAGTTCATTTTGCTCTCTCGATAAAAAATTGATCAAGTTTTTTTGAATCGATTTGGTTGCCATCAGTTGTTTTATGGTGTTTTGGGTTGAGTTTTGTTTATAAAGCTATTCTTAGACCTAATTAATTTTTTGTTTTTAGTGATTTTTATGTATTTGTTTGCGTGAAAATGGGGCTGAAAAGGGGGCAGATTTATTTCCTTCAACGAAAACAATCCGTCCCTCTCCTCATTGCAGTTCAGCAACTAGAGAGGATATTCACACCGCCATGGAGTAGTGAAAAGTTCTGGATCGACGTTAAGCTTTTCAAGAAAGGCGTTGATTTCCGCTTCAGAGTTCATGGTTTCTATTTTTAAGATGTTGATGTCTCGGTCGTCCACGCCGTCACTTGTTTCAAGTGTTTCGGTTGAGATTGTAAATATCACTGTTGCATATCGGAAATTTTTTGATTGATGGATGAAGTCATAATGGTTATATGGAACATTGGTAAAGGGGTATTTGTAAATGGCGTATACTGAAATCCATTTTCTTAGTGAAGGGTTTTCGGATTCTAGCTCTTGCGCAATGTTGTTGTAGCCTGTTCCGTCGAGCCCAAACCATACACTTCGTGGGATACATTTCTGGGTTGTCATTTTTCGACCCTAGAACCGATTTGGCCAATAAATTCGGATTATTTTTCAAAGCGGAAGGGAACAGATTTATTTTGATTGCTTTTTTGGGCTGCCTACACAAAAAATCTGTGCCCTTTATTCGTTTTTCTATCGTGTCGGGTGTTCGCTAATTTTAATGCGATATTTTTATGGGAGTAGCAGAGTTTTTAAACTTTGAATTCTTTAAATGGCTATCATCAGTTGTGCCGAAGTCCTGATCTGCATGTTTTTTCAAAGCTGTTCAAGATTAAGGGTGCATCCCTTTAGCTTTAATCGTTTGATTTTCTCATCAAATGTGTACTTTGGCAGATCTTTGTTTTTTAAATCGTACTGTTGCCTAAGCAGACGAAATAGTTTTCCTATATTTTTCTTGCTTCTCTCGTCAAGACTTTCGATTAAGTCGTAACTATTGCTCGATAAAAAGGCTATTTTATTTTTAAGTGTGTAGTAGGTGCTTATATTGGAGAATAATCCTTCGGCATCTGAATAATCTTCCTTCAAATATTTTGCGTAATCTTCAAATATCGATGTGAGTAAATTTTGTGCGGCTTTCTGATTTTTTAAAACGCTGCACATTTCCTGCCAGTTGCTAATAAAAAGATGGTCTCCCCAGTCGGAGCCTCGAGCAAAATATTGTCCATTTCCTTTAAAGAAATCAGATATTTCGTGAAGGTCTAAAGCAGTTTCAAAAGTGGTCTTCATTGAAGATTTTCCCAGTCATCGAAATTTTTCAATGAAAAAGGGGGCGGATTTATTTTCTGAAAAGAAGGCCAAAGGGAAGGCGTTCAATCCCTTTTGATCAAAAAGTGGCAAGCTGAAGCAGTATAGGTATGCTCAGTTTCTTGGTGAGTGATTTCACCAGAAATAGAAATCCATTATTTTTTATAAATTGAAAGTGTTTATGTGTTTATGTCATTCAGTTATATTGAGTTGCCATTTTTATCGAATAAAGAGTGGTTTTTTTCGATATTCTTTGAGTTGAGTATTAAATATGGATTTGTAGTTTTTATCAGTTTATATAATTCTGGGAAAAACTCAGAAGTAAAAAAACAATCCAGTATTATGTTTTATTGCTGATTCATTAAGCTTTAAGATTTTGTTTATTATTTCAGTGTTGGTGGTTTTTAATGCTTCTTGAAATATGTTGAGAGATGTTTGTAATTCTGAGATTCCTTGTATTTTTTCGTCTTCGTACTCGTCTATAAGTATTCCTAGTGTTGAGTTGATTTTTTCAATTGCTCCGGTCTTTACAAGGGTTGAGAATTCATCTTCGGAAAGAAAAATTTCTTCCAGATCTCCCGGTAAACATTCATCAAAGTCTAATCGATTCATTGCTTCCACGGTTACTGGCACTGAAATTGTTTTCACTTCTATGGTTCCTTGTTAAAGTGCGTAACTTCGTTGTATTCGCTTTGCGATCTGCCTGTTTGCTTTCCGTTCGGAAGCGTTTTGTTGCTAGGTACAATTCCGTCAAGGTTCAGATATTTACGTTTTCCGGGAAGTGAGGGGTCGTAAACTCTAAAATAGTTTCCATTCATGTCTTCTACTACTTCTACTCCGTTTTGAGGGTTTTTGTATATTTTCTTACCCTTATCAGTGGTGCTGATTATAGGATTGTTGCCGGCGAATTTTTCCACAGCATTATTTAAATTTGCTTTAGGCCAATTTGCAGAGTATTGAGCAGCTCGAGCTGCGCCTCCTGTCTCAGGTGCTT
Organism: Pseudomonas sp. LAMO17WK12:I5; assembly: GCF_900215165.1. NCBI lineage: Bacteria > Pseudomonadati > Pseudomonadota > Gammaproteobacteria > Pseudomonadales > Pseudomonadaceae > Pseudomonas > Pseudomonas sp. LAMO17WK12:I5. The sequence goes on from NZ_OBDS01000003.1 coordinate 247,747, forward strand.
TTTGATCGCCCTCATTTACTTGTGGTTTTGTTGCAGCATCGTCAGCCCCCACTCCAGGCGTACAATTCTCGCCGCCTGGACAAGTACTCAGACCAAGCGGATCCACCCAACCCGTAGGATTAGGCACGTACTGATAGTTGTTCAACCCACCCGCGAGCTTGATCGGATCCGGCGTCAAAAAACGCCCAGTACCCGGATTGTAGTAGCGGTGCCGGTTGTAATGTAACCCCGTCTCGGCATCGAAGTACTGACCTTGGAAGCGCAGCGGATTATCAATCTCGCTGACGTCCAGCGCGGCGAGATTACCGTAGGCGCGGTACTTCGCCGACCACATGATCTCGCCGCTGTAATCTGTGAGTTCTTGCGGCGTGCCGAGGTGATCAAGCTGATAGTAGAACGGCGTAGCTTTGCGTGGACCTTCGCCGTCGAGCATTGCCAGAGGGCGGAAGCTGCCAGGTTCGTAAATGTAGCTGCGGTAGCGGTTTTCCGCGCTTTCAGCGATCAATCGTTCGCCTTGCCACAGAAACTCGGTAGTGTGGCCGTCGACGGTTTTTTCGATACGGCGACCAAAGGCGTCGTATTTGTAGGATGCGGTACTGCCGCCCGGCAGGCTGACGCCGATGAGGCGGTGCTGGCAGTCGTAGCGGTATTCGGTGACGAGTTTCTGGCCGGCACCACGGCGTTCGCGGATCAGGTTGCCGTAGGCATCGTAGTCGTAATGGCGGTCGCCCTGCATCAGCAGGCGGTTGCCTTTGACGTTGGCCAGGTTCGCTGTGCCTTCGTTGTTTTGACCCAGCAGGTTACCGGCCGGATCATGGGCGAAGCTTTCCGGTGTGGCGCCGCGCACGCTGATGAGTCGGTCGAGCGGGTCGTAGTGGTAGCTGCGCTTGCCTTTGCGGCTGTCATCGATACCGGCGAGATTGCCGTTGGCGTCGTAGTTGTATCGACGCTGAAACAGGTTCTTGTCTCGCTGGCCGACTGTGTGGGCTTGCAAGCGACCCTGCTCATCGTACTGGTATTGGCTGAGCAGCAGACCTTGTTGGCGTTGCTGTTCGCGTCCGGCGCTGAACTGGTGAGCGGTCAGGCGAGAGCCATTGAGGTCGATGCTGCTCAGACGTCCGCCGGGCAGGTGACGGTAGTCAAGTTTGCTGCCATCGGGCAGGCGGCAGTGGTTCAGTTGGCCGACGCTGTCATATTCGTAACGTGTGGTGCCCCAGCCTTGGTGTTCAGTGATCAGGCGATCTTGCACATCGTATTCGTAGGCGAGTGGCCAATTGCCGTCGTCGACATTTACCAGACGACCCAGTCCGTCGTAGCTGTAGTGAATCTCTTCGCCATCGGCGAGGATTTTTACCAACAGGCGGCCAGAAGCATCGCGCTGGTATTCGGTAACGAGTTCGCTGCCGTCATCGCCGAATTCGGTTTTCTTGACCAACTGGCTGTTGAGGTCGTACTCGTAGGCAGTGCGACGACCGTCGAAGCCGGTTTCCTGTTGGATCAGGCCGTTGGCGTAGTAGTCGAGGTGATATTGCTCGCCGCGCTCGTTCTCTATTTCGGTAAGCAGCAGTCCCGCATTGTCGTAGCGGTAGCGCAGTTGGCTGCCGTCCGGATTGATGCGACGACTGACAAGATGCAGGTTGTCAGCATATTCGTACTGGGTAATGCGCCCAAGTTCGTCTCGCTCGGCGGTGACGCGACCATACGGGTTATAGGTGAAGGCACGGCTGGCGCCACCGGGTAGGATCACCTGAATCAGACGGTCAACGGCATCCCATTGGTATTGAGTAATGGCGCCCGTTTCATCTTGGCGAGTGATTTGCCGCCCAAGTGCATCGTAACGGTATTTACGTTTCCCACCATCCGGTAACTGCTCTTCAAGCAATTCGCCGAGGTTGTTCCAACCTAACCTATGGCGGCTGCCATCCTGGTTTAGAATCTCTAAAAGACGACCTTGATCATCGTAAGAGTAATACGTTGAATTACCGTCGGGATCAATTTGTTGAGTGATATCACCTTGTTTGTTTCGTATATATTTCCAGATCGCATCGCCACGACGAACTTCGGACACAAAGCCGAATTTGTAGTCGTAAAGTGTAGGTGTGTCCTCTGGCGGAATTACTGCTTCCAATCGACCCGCGTCGTTGTACTGGTATTCCGTGATTGCGCCTAATGGATTCTTTTCGGCAACAAGACGGCCCTTTTCGTCGTAGATGTTGCTGTGTTCCGCTCCACCCGGTTCGACTTTGCTGATGAGTCTGGCGTGATCGTCATGAGTGTAGATTTCCTCACTGCCATCAGCGTTAGTAACAGTGACGCTTCCATTATCGTCCCAAGTATAGCGGGCATCCATCTGTGTAAAGTTTGCCCAATGATGGATGCATCGAGAGGATTTTCCTTCGTTCTCCCATTCCCAGAAGAAGCTCGCACCACCAGCTAGTTGCCTTTCGAGAATTACGTTTTGGTGGTTATAGGAATAAAGCTCACTTTCACCCGCGGCGTTTTTCGCTTCCACGAGGCGACTGTGCTCGTCGTATCGATAAGTGACAAGTGTTTGAATGGTGGCCCAAGCATCTTCCAGGTTGTCTGCAGGGATGAACTGCTGATAATCGACAGATACAATATGCTTGCGATTATAGCGAATTAATAATGCTCGTCCCGCACCGTTATCTACACGTTTGATTCGTCCATGAATATCGCGAGTAATATGAAGCCGATTACGATACCGGTCAGTAATTGCAATAAGTGTTGCGCCTTCGCTGTTGTACCTGAAGTGATAGAACAGCGGGCGCTCGCCTGCCTGGGTCAGAATGAGTTCAGATGGATCATCACCAATAAAGATAGCCGCTTTTGCTAGGCTATTGGTTATTGCTGACCGTTGTTCGCTAGGAAGCGGAAAGTTGGTGATGCGATTTTCATGATCTGTCCAGACAATCCCGTCGTCATTCACTTGGACTCGCTGTGCAAGAGCGTGACTCCACCCGTAGCCTAGTCCACAGTCTACTTCTGCTGCGCTAGTACGATATAGGCGGGTCCATTCGAATGGAAACAGTCCATTTAACTGGCCGTCAGTAAGCGTTAGCAGTTCCTCCCCTGTAACCATCGATACTGGGCAGCCGTTAACACAAGTTTCCCTGGTGCAGGCGACGTTTTTATCGTCGTGGTTGGTTGACTGTTTTGATTTGTCATCAACATGCTCTGAACTGCCAACTTTTGCATGGTCTTGTCGGTCCCAGCCAAGTTTGACCTTGCCCTTTTCAAAAGTCCCAGCGATCGCCCTTGTAGCGAGTTTTTTGTAGTGCTCGATCGCTTCCATGAACTTTTTAACAATACTGAATATGGATTTTACAAACCCAGAGACGGCTTCGATAACTCTTGCACCGTAGTTAACCAAGCGCACGCCGAGGTAGGCAATACCTGAGCCCTCTGCAGCGAACGTGAGAACGATCGCCAGAAGAATATCTATTAAAATAGTTACGATGGCGCTGGATATTTGTTCTGCGGTTTTTCCGGATATTACGCTGGGAGGGAGTTGTAGTAGCCAGATTCCTGACGCCTTCAGAATAAGAAAAAGTGCCGCTTGGTCGCTGGCTAGCAACATCAGCTTTTCCATCATCGCTGGTGTTTCTTTCGCTAGTCTCAACAAATCGCTCGCGCTTTCTCCCAATTCCTTTGCGAATTGTTTCGGATCCTTCAGGATCTCAAAGATTCGCTTAATGCCGTCAAATGCTGCCTTGATCGCCTCCCAACTTCCAATGAGCGTTCCCTTCATCTGGGCGAGGTAGGGGGAGGCAAGTGTTTCCTTCGGCCAAAGTGGTCTGTATTTTCTCCATTCTAAGTCGAGCCAGTCTTTTAACTGTGCGGTGAACCCGTCGTAGGAGCTAAATAGCTGATTTAGCTGATTTTTTGTTACTGAGCTTTGTACCCGAACGAAGTATTTTTTTCCTGGTACGCCCTTGTAAACACCTTTTCCATCAGCATCGAGAGTGATAGAAGTTGCTGTGCCGCCTTCTTTGGGAGTGACCTCGACCGTTATATTGCCAACGGGAATGTCGTTGACGGAGACAAACTTACTTTCGATCAGCAGTCTGCCATCCTTGGGGCACTGTGCAACCGTGGATTCGAACTCATCGTCTTTCACACTGACAGTAGCGTTCGCGCTCCCGAGCTTGATGGATCTGCTCAACCCAAAAAATGCTGGTCTATCGAGAAATTGAGGCCCCTTGTCCAGCCATTCCGCATATTTGCTTTCAGTCAGTTCTCGGTAGTCCTTCAAACTGTCCGGGAAGGTAGAGAGTTGTTTATCAACAAAGGCAACGCGATCCATCAGCCTTGCTCCAGAATCAGGTGGTTTAACAGTGCTTCTTTAAGGTTTTTCGGCGCATCCGGGCGGCGCACGAAACGGCTGACTTTCAGCTTCAGGTTGTTCTCAGGCCAAGCGTTGTAAATGTCCGGGCGGTCTTCTTCCAGCCACTGCATAAGGTTGCTGATCAGTGTCGTCGGGTTGTCCTTGGCTAAGCCATCCAGCAAATCCTTCGGCACCTCCCACCACGGCCAATCCTTCACCTTCGGCAACACCCGTGTCCCAACCTCCAGCGTCTGCCCATTAATCAAATACCGCTCAAACACCGGCATTACTTCCCCAGCCTTCTCCCCAAGCCCCTTCAGAATCGGGTAGATATGCCGCCCATCCCAGAACCGGAAAAACACTTCGGTCCCGTCCGGCATCTTCACCTGTGTCAGGCTGCGCAGGTACTCGAACACGTCGTTCGGTTCGGCGCGTGAGACCGCCAGCCAGCCCCAGTCGAGGGCGTCGGTTTCGGCGATCCACGGCAGGAATGCCGAGTTCGGTTTGAGCTCGGTGACGTAGGGCATCACTGGTTGCCAGGTGGAGTAGGGCGTGCCGCCCCAGATTGGCAGGAGTTGGGCAGTGGGTTCGGTCAGGTACAGGGTTTTCAGCGCGTCGGCATCGCTCGCTGCGCTGACGATCAGGTACAGGCGCTCGCCACTCTGCAGCGGCTGTTGCGCCAGCCAGTCCTTGGGTGTCAGTCGATCAGATGGCACAGGCACCTGCCTTGCATTTTTCGCATTCTTCGCAGAACGGCGCGTTACGTTTGAGGGTGTTGATCTGGGCTGGGGTCAGGACCTGGCCGGCCTTGTCGGCGTCGGCCTGTTTCAGCACGCCGGGCATCAGCGGGGCGGCGCCAGTGCCGCTGCCGGGGCTGCCGCCGGAGTTGATGTTGATCGTCGGGCCGCTCATGGTCACGCCGCCGGCGTCGATCTTGATGAAGCTGCCGCCGCCGACCAGGGTCAGCTCGGCGCCGGCTTCGAGCACGACTTTCATGCCGCTGCTCAGGTGGATTTCCTGGCCGGCGTCGATGAATTGGCCGGTGCCGATCTTGATGTGCTGGTTGACGCCCACGGTCAGGTGGTCGTTGGCGCGGGCTTCGACTTTGCGGTCGGCGTAGACGGTGTGATGTTCTTCGGCTTTGAGTTCCGTGTAGCTGTTCTGCTCGACGGTGTCGTGGCGTTCGTTACCGACGCGGATCTTCTGGTCGTGCTCGATGTTTTCGTCCCAGTCGCGCTGGGCGTGGAGGAAGATCTGCTCCTGACCTTTCTTGTCTTCGATGCGCAGTTCGTTGTAGCCGCCACCGCCCATGGAACTCAGGGTCTTGAAGGTGCTGCGAGTCTTGTTTGCCGGCAGCTCATACGGGACGGTGTTTTCCTTGTGGTACAGGCAGCCGCTGATCAGCGGTTGATCGGGGTCGCCTTCAAGGAAGGTCACCAGCACTTCCATGCCGATGCGCGGGATGGCGATGCCGCCGTACTGGGCGCCGGCCCAGGCGCTGGAGACGCGCAGCCAGCAACTGGTCTTGTCGTCGGCCTGGCCTTCGCGGTCCCAGTGGAACTGGACTTTGACCCGGCCGTACTGGTCGCAGTGGATCTCTTCGCCTTTCGGGCCGGTAACCACTGCGCTCTGGCTACCGAGGATGCGCGGTTTCGGGTGGCGCAGCGGTGGACGGTTCGGCACGTCCCACGGGGTCGCCTGGAAGCGGTTGCGATAGCCCTGATGGAAATCGTCTTTAAGGGCAGTGGTGTCGCTGGTCACCGACTCTTCCAGCACTTGCGGCTGTTTGCCTTCGTGCAGGACTTCGGTGAGTAGCCACAGGTCGTTCCATTTGGCTTTCGGGTGTTCGGTCAGGGCGAGGAAGTGGCCGCTGACCAGCAGCGGCTGATCACTTTTGCCTTCGGCGAGCTGGAAGTCGCTGCGGTGGCGTTCGAGGGCGCGTTTGGCCAGGTGTTTGCCGCGCTCGCGGTCGATGAACCGGCCCGGGTAATCGTAGTCTTCGAGGTCGGGAAGGGCGTCGCCGCGGTTTTCGCTTTCCAGCGTCAGGCGTGGTTTTTCGAAGTCGTAATCGCGGCGCGTGGTGCGGCTGGTGCGGGTTTCCAGGCGCAGGTCGAAACGCTTGATCACCGGGTTGCTGGCGACCATGCCGGAGTCTTGCTGGTAGGCCACAGGCTTGAGTTTCGGGAACACCGTCTGGTCATCGCCGAAGACGAGCTTGTGCGCTGTAGCGCTGTGCTGGAAGTGGTAGTGAATACCTTCTTCCTCGCACAGGCGCTGGATGAAATGCAGGTCCGATTCATCGTATTGCACGCAGTAGATGCGCTCGGGATAGATCGAACCGGTCTTGAATTCGTAGGCGTTGCTTTGAATGCCGTGCTCTTCGAGAACCATGCCGATGATTTTCGGCACCGTGAGGTTCTGGAAGATCCGTTGGTTGACGCGGTGCGCCAGGTACGACAGTTGCGGGCGCAGGGTTACCGAATAACGGGTCAGGCGCTTGCCGGAATCGCCTTGCGCGGCGCGGTAGATCTGGCCGTGGATGCCGCTGCCATCGGGCGACAGCTGCAGAAAGGCCGGTTTGTGCAGCAGGGTTTCGAGGTCCAGCGACGGCTGCTCACTGACCAGCTCCACCTCAAAGACAAAAGGCTGGCTGATGGCTTCCCGGCCGGTCAGGGTGAATACCTGAAAATCGGCGGAGAGCCCTTCGATGGTCAGGGCAAAGTGGGTTTCATTGGCCGGCGCGAACATCCCTTGTTCCTCGTGCTGTACAGCGGCGCTCGTCGACGGCCGCAAAAAACGGCTCAACGTACGCGAAATTCTGGAGGGGCGTAAACAACATCGACCAGCAGGGCTGGTCGATGCTTGTAACGATCAGCCGTAATTAAACGACTGGAGCACGCCAGTCATCGGAACCCGAAGTACCGGATACTTCGTGGGTCCAGGTGATTTTACGGTAGGTGAACTGCACTTCTTCCAGGTGGGTGAAGTGCGAGTTGCCTGGATCCTGGCAGTTGTGCATTTTGTTGTTGATGGCGACGATGATCGCGTCTTCCAGTTTGGTGGTGTAGTAGTGCTCTTGAGTACCTTGAGCAGAAGTACGGTACCACTGGATAACGATTTCGCTCATGCGCTCGCCGGAGGTCAGAGCAGCTTGCAGCAGAGGCGAAGCCTTGTCGTAGACCTTGGTGATGATCACTGGCTTGTGAACGCGCTGACCGGTTGGCTGACCGGATTGTGGGTCACGCGGGATGATCACGTCGTGGCTGAACGCCTGAACCATGACTTGGTCTTCGTGGCCTTCCTGGTAGGTGTTGCCAACGGAGTCGGCGGTGAAGGCGCCGGCAGTGATCAGGCCTTGTTTTTCGCCGGTAACCGACATGTACGCTGGTGTTGCCATGGGGTGCTCTCCTTGCGGATAAATTTAGGGTGCCCGGGAGGCGAAATCGCCCGGTGGGTGCCTGACTGTTATCAAGGAGCGTGCCAGGTTTGTCGAAGGTCCCGGCAACCGGGGGTGGAGTGGCTCTGGCGTGCGGTTTAGCCGATGTTTTTTGCTGAATCGAGAGGGAAAGTGCGCAACTTCTTGCGCAGTACTGCGCAAGAAGTTGCGCACTTGGCTGTAAGCCACGCCAGTCAAGGCCTGCAGCGCGATGAGTCGCCTTTTTCACCGATCAAGTGCGCAAGAAGTTGCGCAGTAAGGCCAAGGGCCAGCGTCGAGCGTTGCGTCTTGTCGTCGCGGTTGTGCTAGAAGCAACATTTGATTCTGTGGCGAGGGAGCTTGCTCCCGCTGGAGTGCGCAGCGCTCCCAAAACGAGGGCCGCTTCGCAACCCAGCGGGAGCCAGCTCCCTCGCCACAGTCAGAGCGGTTTCAGGCCCAAAACCTGGGCACACTCCTCGATTGAACGCCGCTGCGTCTCGGCATACAGCCCCAGCTCATCAATGGTCGCACGCCCCAAGGCCTGTTCAAACGCCTGACGGTTCGAGTGTTCGCCATAGTGCGTCTGCGCTGCATCTCCAAGGTTCGACTGAAAAATCCCCGCCGCACTCACCGGCAGGAAATCTTCGTACACCAAAGGTTCAGCTTTCACATGGCCCTCACGGAGCAAATCCTCCAGCGATGCCGACTTAAGGCTACCCGCCGCCAAGCCTTTTTCCGTAGGGAAGTAGCGAAAGTACGCCAGCCCCTGTTCGCGCATGCCGTCGACGCTGTCAGGAAATTCGCCAAAGTGCTGAGTCATCAGCGCGTTGTAGCGTGCGGCGTTGCCTTCGTTGGGGAAGTCACCGAGTTCATCGCGCGCGGCATTCAACAGGCGGTCATACAGCGCCCGGCCCTTGGGCGTCAGCGCCGCGCCGCGTTGTTCGATCTCGCCGAAGCGCGCGCTGTGGCTGCCACGGGTGTTGTGCTGGTCGGTGAAAGTGATCGGCTCATCCAGCGCTTTGAAACTGGTCTGGCGCAGCAGGATGGGGCAGTGCCGACGCGGCGGCCCTTCGATTACCGCTTTCGGGGTGATGCCATGCACCGGCATTTGCGCCTGAACCTTGTCGATGTCCAGAGTGCGCGGGGTCAGGTGGTTGATGTGCGGGCCTTTGAAAGCCACCACGTCGGCGATCAGACGGTGCTGAGCGCTGAGGGTCTGGTACTGCGCGGCGGTGACGGTTGCGCTGTGATGCCAGCGAAAGGTCTCAAGGGCCTGCAGGACAAATTCCTCCGCTTCAGGCTCATTCAGCCCACCCGCTGACTCAGCCTGCTCGATCAGGTGCAAGACAGTCGGGGTAAAGATCGAACGCTGATTCAGTACCGATTCAGCAAACGTGCGCAGTTCGGGATCTTCGATCAGTTCCAGACGCAGCAACGAAGTGAACACCCGAAACGGACTGACCTGCAGCGCCGCTTCATGCACCGCGCGAAACGCCGTGGAGTGCACCGGCACACCCGCCGGGGTCAAGTCGTAATAACCCACCGGTTGCATGCCCATCACCGCGAACAGCCGGGCGAGGGTCGCCAGCTCTGTAGCCGTGCCGACGCGAATCGCGCCGTGGCGCTCCATGTCCAGCCGTTCGATTTCACCGGTGCTGTCGAACTGCCGTGCGATGTCCGGCTGAGCGGACAGCACTTCGCGGTTGGTCTGTTCCACCAGTTCCATCAGCGCGCCGTACAACGGCACTTCTTCGCGGTACATGTCGGACATCGCTTTGGAGAAGCGTTGGCGGATCAGGTCGGGGCTGACGAAAGGCTGCACGGTCATGAAAAAAATTCCTGCCACGGTCACGGTTTGGATGGAGGAAAAGATCGCAGCCTTCGCTGGCGGCGGCAAACGAAGAATCCTACGAACTTCATTCTGCCAACGACTGATCCACCAGTTCGATCCAGTGCACAACCTGCGTCCGTCCAGCGCCCGCCAGGTGATTCTGACAACCGATGTTGGAGGTGACGATCAAGTCCGGGCGATCGCTTTCCAAGGCGTTGAGGCGGTTGTCGCGCAGTTGTCGGGCGAGAGTGGGTTGGGTCAGCGAATAGGTACCGGCCGAACCGCAACACAGGTGCCCATCCGGTACCGCCGTGAGGTTGAAGCCCAGCCGGGTCAGCAGCGCCTCCACCGCGCCGCCGAGTTTCAGCGCATGTTGCAAGGTGCAGGGGCAATGCACGGCGATCCGGCGTTGGCTGGCGGCGCACAGTTTCTCCAGGGGCTCCCGGGCCAGGATCTGTACCAGATCCAGCGTCCGTTCGCTGATCTGCCGCGCCTTGTCGGCGTAGCGCGGATCCTGTGCCAGCAAATGCCCGTAATCCTTGATGAACGCGCCGCAACCGCTGGCCGTCTGCACGATCGCTTCGGCACCGTTTTGCAGGTGTGGCCACCAGGCGTCGATGTTTTGCCGGGCGCGGTCGAGGCCTTTGGCCTGGGCGTCGAGGTGATAGTCCAAGGCACCACAACAACCGGCCTCGGCCACCGGGGTGACGCTGATGCCCAGCCGATCCAGTACCCGCGCCGTCGCGTCGTTGGTGTTAGGCGACAGGCCCGGTTGCACGCAACCTTCGAGCAACAGCACCCGACGCGCATGGCGCGGGGCAGGGCGTGTACCGGACGCTGGCGAGCGCTGCGGCAATTTGCTTTCGAACATTCGCGGCAGCAAGGGTCGGAACGTTGTACCAACGCGCAGCAAACCCTTGAACACGCCGGGGTTCGGCGCCAGTGCGCGCAGACCCTCGCGCAACAAGCGCTGGGCGGCGGGGCGCGGCACCGCCTGATCAACCACCGCTCGGCCAATGTCGAGCAGGTTGTGGTAATCGACGCCGGACGGGCAGGTGGTTTCACAGTTGCGACAGGACAGGCAGCGATCCAGATGCAACTGAGTCTGTGCGGTGGCCGGCGCGCCTTCGAGCACTTGCTTGATCAGATAGATGCGCCCGCGCGGCCCGTCAAGCTCATCGCCGAGTAACTGATAGGTCGGGCAGGTGGCGTTGCAAAAACCGCAATGCACGCAGGTACGGAGGATTTTTTCCGCCTCGGCCGCGCGCGGCAGTTGTCGGGACTCTTCGCTGAGGGTGGTTTGCATGGCTAGAACTCCGCGTACATCCGGCCGGGGTTGAATAGCCCTTGCGGGTCGAGTTGCGCCTTGAGTTGCCGGTGATAACGCATGAGCGCCGGGGCTAGCGGCTGGAACGGTGTGTCGCTGGCACCATGGGTAAAGCAGGTGGCGTGGCCGCCGAGTTCCTGGGCGAGGATTTGAATGTGTTGGTGATCGGATTTCAGCCAGCGTTGCGCGCCGGCCCAGTCGAGCAACTGCTGGCCGGGCAAGTCCTGCGGCCCGAGATTGTTCGGCAGCGACAGGCGCCACAGCGGCAGGCCTTCGTCGAAAAAGCTCAGGCGTTGCTCGTTCAGGTCGCGCCAGAACGTCGAATCCAGCGGTTCGCCGCCGAGCCGTTGATGCGCGGCGGTGACCGAGCCTTCGCCGCCCTCAAGGCGCAGATACAGGCTTTGCCCGTCATGACAGGCGCCGCTGATCGGCAACGGTTGCTGGCCCCATTCGGCCAGTCTGGTCAGCGCCCGTGCGCAATCGATATCGAGGCGGATGCTCAGGCATTGACGCGGTTTCGGCAGGACTTTCAGCGAGACTTCGGTCAGCACCCCAAGACAACCAAAACTGCCGGTCAACAGGCGTGAGAGGTCGTAGCCGGCAACGTTTTTCATCACCTCGCCACCGAACCGCAAGTGCTCGCCGAGACCGGTGATGACCCGGGTGCCGAGGACAAAATCGCGTACCGAACCTGACCAGGGCCGCCGTGGCCCGGACAGTCCGCTGGCGATCATCCCGCCCACCGTGGTGCTGTCGCCGAAGGCCGGCGGCTCGCAGGGCAACATCTGCCCGGCCGCGTCGAGCGCCGCGAGCAGCTCGCGCAACGGCGTACCGGCGCGCACGCTGACCACCAGTTCCGTCGGTTCATAGCGCACGATGCCGCGATGCGCGCGGACGTCGAGCACTTCACCGGCCACTTCGCGGCCGAGAAACGCCTTGCTGTTGCCGCCCTGAATTCTCAGCGGTGTGGCGTTGGCCCGGGCCTGGTTGACCTGATCGAGCAGCGCGTCGCTGGCGTCGAAATCAGCCATCAGAAACGCTCCAGTTCGGGAAATGGCAGTTGCCCGGCATGAATGTGCATCGCACCGAACTCGGCGCAGCGATGCAGGGTGGGGATATTCTTGCCGGGGTTGAGCAAGCCTTGCGGGTCGAACGCGGCTTTGACCGCGTGGAACAGGCTCAGCTCAGCGCTGTTGAACTGCGCGCACATCTGATTGATTTTCTCGCGGCCGACCCCGTGTTCACCGGTGATGCTGCCGCCAACCTGCACGCACAGTTCGAGAATCTTCCCGCCTAACGCTTCGGCGCGATGTAGTTCGCCGGGCTGGTTGGCGTCGAACAGGATCAGCGGGTGCATGTTGCCGTCGCCGGCATGGAACACGTTGGCCACACGCAAGCCGTATTCGGCGCCGAGGCGGGCGATGCCTTGCAGCACGCCGGGCAACTCGCGGCGCGGGATGGTGCCGTCCATGCAGTAGTAGTCCGGCGACAAGCGGCCGATCGCCGGAAAGGCATTTTTGCGCCCGGCCCAGAAGCGCACGCGCTCGGCTTCATCGCGGGCCTGCCGCACTTCGCTGGCGCCGGCCTGGAGCATGACCTCGCGCACCCGCAGGCAATCGTCGTGGACATCGGCTTCGACGCCATCGAGTTCGCACAACAGAATCGCCTCGGCATCAACCGGGTAACCGGCGTGAATGAAGTCTTCAGCGGCGCGGATCGCCAGGTTGTCCATCATTTCCAGGCCCCCGGGAATGATCCCCGCGGCAATGATGTCGGCCACGGCGCGGCCAGCCTTTTCCACCGAGTCGAAACTGGCCAGCAAGACTTTGGCGACCTGCGGTTTGGGCAGCAATTTGACCGTGACTTCGGTGATGATCCCCAGCAAACCTTCGGAGCCGGTGAACAACGCCAGCAGATCGAAACCCGGCGTGTCGAGGGCGTCGCTGCCCAGCGTCAGACGTTCGCCTTCGATGCTCAGCACTTCGATTTTCAGCAAATTGTGCACGGTCAGGCCGTACTTGAGGCAATGCACGCCACCGGCGTTTTCCGCGACGTTACCGCCGATCGAGCAGGCGATCTGCGACGACGGATCCGGCGCGTAATACAGGCCGAACGGCGCGGCCGCCTGGGAAATCGCCAGATTGCGCACCCCAGGTTGCACCCGCGCGGTACGGGCCGCCGGGTCGATGTGCAGAATATTGTTGAAGCGCGCCATGACCAGCAGCAGGCCTTTTTCCAGCGGCAGCGCACCGCCCGACAACCCGGTGCCAGCACCCCGGGCAACCACCGGCACGTTGTGTTGATGGCAGAGCTTGAGCAGGGTCTGCACCTGATCGAGCCGCCGGGGCAGGGCGACCAGCATCGGCGTGGTGCGATAGGCCGAGAGACCGTCGCACTCGTACGGTTTGAGCTCGTCTTCGCGCCAGAGCAGGTCGAGATCCGGGAGGGCGCGCTGCAGGGTTTTCAGCAACTCGGCCTTGTTCACCTCCGGTAGCGGTCCATCGAGGCGTTCGTCGTAGAGAATGTTCATTTCGACCCCATCGGCGGACGTGATTAGCTGTGGTGAGGGGATTTATCCCCGATGGCTGCGCAGCAGCCCCAACCCAGAGAATGCGGTGTGTCTGATTCAGCTTAGTGCTGGAACTGGGGCTGCTGCGCAACCCATCGGGGATAAATCCCCTCACCACAAGGATAGTGTTGGGACTCATCGCTGATTGCCCAGAAACTCCCGATACAACCGCGCGGTATTCCCCGGTTGTTCGACCATCGGCATGTGCCCGACGCCATCCCACACTTCGACCCGCAGATTGGCGATGCCCTTGCTCCACACCGGCACGCTGCTGACGTCGATCAAGCGATCCTTGCGCCCCCAAAGCAGCAGCGCCGGGCATTTGATCTCGGCCAGTTTCGGCTCCATCGGCGGGCTGGCGCGGAAGTCGCGGAAGATCTCTTCCAGTTCATCACGCTGGCGTTCGTATCGCTGAGCGATGGCGTCCAGCACCAGCCCGGGCACCCACGGCGGCGAGGCCATGGTCATCGCATAAAACTGGCGGAACTCTTCCCGGGAGTTGATCAGGAACGGGTTATGCCCACGGGCGAGGTGGCGCTCCATGTCGCTGGCCTGCGGTGCAGTGACGCCGGCCGGGTCGATCAGCGCCACCGAGGCGATCCGCTCCGGGTAAGTTGCTGCCAGCCATGCCGCGATGTAGCCACCCATCGAGTTGCCGATCACGTGGACTTTCTCCACGCCGCACACGTCCAGCAGCTGGATCATGCGCTTGGCCTGCAGCGCAATGTCGTAGCCGCCACCGGCCTTGAACCCGGTTTCCCCATGACCGGCGATGTCCGGAATGATCACCCGGTACTGGCGGACAAAATGCCTGGCGAAGCGCAGCCACAGATTCTTCTCGGCGCTGTAGCCGTGCAGCATCAGGATCGCGCTGGCTGCTTCATAGGGACCACCCTGCCAGGTCGAGACGGTCATTTCGGCAATCGGCACCTCGATTTTGTGCAACTTGTACAACTTGGCCTCGAGCGCCGTGCTGAGGTCGTACAACCAATGCCCGATCGCTGGATAACTCAACCAGCTCCAGGCCACGAAAACCGCGAGAGCGACAAACAGCACAAGCATCGACGTCTTCCTTTTACGTGTTCAGGACAGAATGTGGTCAGCCGGTTTCAGCGTCCGGGTCAACCGGTAGTAGCTGAAACTGAAGCCCGGAAATATCGCGATCACATGACCGCTCTTGCTCTGATACCAACTGTGACAGCCGCCGGACTTCCACACCGTGCGTTCCATCTCACGGTGGATCATTGCAGTGTAGGTACGTTCCGCTGCGGGGCGCACTTCGATGCTGCGCAGGCCTTTTGACTGCAGCGTGTGGATGCAGTCGAGGATGTAGTTCATCTGCGCTTCGATGATGAACAGCGCCGAGGTATGCCCGATGCCGGTGTTGGGCCCGGTGACGATAAACAGGTTGGGAAAGTCCGGCAGGCTGGTGCCCAGGTAGGCGCGCGGGTACTGCGCCCAGACGTCCTTGAGTTGCACGCCGTGCCTGCCGGTCACCGGATAGGAGACCACACCGTCGGTGGCGTCGTAGCCGGTCGACCAGATAATCAGATCGACATCGATGTGCTGGCCGTCGGTGGTGGTGATGCCGGTTTCGTCGATTTCGGCGATGCCTTGTTCGCGGCTGTGCAGCGTGACGTTGGGCCGGGTCAGCGCCGGGTAATAGGTGCTGGAAAGCAGGACGCGCTTGCAGCCGATAGTGAAGTCCGGAGTGAGTTTTGCGCGTAGAACCGGGTCCGGCACCTGCTGTTTGAGAAAGCGCAGGGCCTGACGCTGGACCAGATGAATCGCCGGTTTCGAATATTTGAAGGCGATGACCCGGGTTTCGAATTGCCAGTAGAGCAACCAGCGCAGCAGCTTGTAGGCCGGTTTCACCCCCAGCAACCAGCGCTGGAAAGGCCCGAACCTGCGATCGGCGCGCGGCAGCACCCAATGTGGCGTGCGCTGGAACACGTGCAATCGCTCGACTTCTGGAGCAATCGCCGGAATCACCTGCGCAGCACTGGCGCCGCTGCCGACGATGGCCACGCGTTTACCGCGGTAGTCGTAGCTGTGATCCCAATTGTTGGTATGAAAAGTCTTGCCCTGAAAGCGATCCAGGCCGGGGAAGGGTGGGATCACCGGTTGGCTCAACGGGCCGGAGGCGTTGATCACGAACTGAGCGTAGAAAATCCCCTTGCTGGTATGCACCGCCCAGCGCTGTTCGGCGTCGTCCCATTCGATGCGTTCGACGTTGGTTTGCAGCTCCACGCGCTCGCGCAGGCCAAAGCGCTCGATGACGTGTTCGGTGTATTGGTGCAGTTCAGCCTGGGCGGCGAACATCTGCGTCCAGCGGTACGGCGCGAAGGACAGCGAATACAGCGGCGACGGCACATCCACCGCCGCGCCGGGGTAGGTGTTCTGGCACCAAGTGCCGCCGAGGAAGTCGCGTCTTTCCAGCAGGCGAAAATCGTCGATACCGGCCTTGAGCAAATTGACCGCCGCACATTGGCCGCCAAATCCGCTGCCGATGATCAACACTCGGTAGGTCTGCATGGGCCTCCTTCTTATAGTCGTTTTTCCGTTTTCGTCCTTTCAGGTATAGCTAAAAATTTGCCCTGTGCGCGACGGCGATGGCGCGGTATTCAGCGGCTGGCCGGTGATAGCTATTTAACGGCTGCCTGTTAGACTTCCAGCACATCCGTCTGACGGTGTGCGCAGGTTCCGTTGAGTGGTCGAGGCCCTTATGCGAAACAAGGGGGGAAAGGGACTTTCATTGGCCAGGAGGCTTTATACATCGCGAACCCTCGGGCTGGTGCTGGGGCTGTTGTGCGTGAGCGCGGCGATGTACCCGCTAGACCCGCCGCTGTGGGTCTGGGCGTTGATGCTGTTCAATGGCCTGCTCTGGCCGCACCTGGCGTTTCAATGGGCCCGTCGTGCCAGCGTTCCTTACCATGCGGAACACCGCAATCTGTTGGTTGATGCCTTTATGGGCGGCTTCTGGGTCGCCGCCATGCAGTTCAATCCGCTGCCCAGTGCCACCACCATTTCGATGATGGCGATGAATAACGTCGCCATCGGCGGATTACGTTTTCTCGCGGCGGGTCTTGCCGCGCAGGTTCTTGGTATCGGCGTCGGCCTGGTGGTTTTCGCCCCGGCGTTCATCCCGCAAACCTCGCCTCTGCAGCTTTATGCCTGCCTGCCGTTGCTGATGCTGTACCCGCTGGCGCTGGGCTGGATCTGCTTTCGCCAGGCCTACACGCTGGGCCTGCACAAGCGTGAGCTACTGGCCCTGAGTCGCACCGACAGCCTCACCGGACTGCTCAATCACGGCGCGTGGAAGGATCAACTGGAAATCGCCTTTCAACGTTGCCGCCGGCAGCAGCAGGGCGCAGCGATCGCGTTGATCGACATCGATCACTTCAAGGCGATCAACGACACCTACGGGCATGTGGCGGGTGACATCGTGCTGCGCCAGTTGAGCAAAATGCTCAAGCAGAACCTGCGCGCTGCGGACGTCGCCGGGCGCTATGGCGGCGACGAGTTTTGCGTGATCCTGCCTGACCTGCCGCTGTTCAATGCCGCGCAGGCGATGGAAGCCTTGCGCGAACGTTTCGCCACCCTCGGTTACGAACAGAACCCGGCGCTCAAGGTCAGCCTGAGTATTGGTCTGGCGGCATACGATCCGGCGCATGGCGACGCGACACGTTGGCTCAATGATGCGGATCAGGCGCTGTACGAGGCCAAGGCCACCGGGCGCAATCGGGTGATCTGCAACAGTGATGATCTACCGAAGCAGGAACTGCTCGATTCGGTCTGACTGCCCAGCACTATCACCTGTGGGAGCGGGCTTGCTCGCGAAGGCGTTCTGTCAGTGGCATGGATGTCGGCTGACACTCGGCTATCGCGAGCAGGCGAAGGCCTACAAGTGTTCGGTGTCGGCCGCAGAGATGTCGCATCCGGTATAGAGCCTTGCGTCGATGTCAGGTACGGTTCAATTCCCCCCGACGCGAAACAAGGATCGATTCATGACGTTCTCATTTTCCCGCTCGCTGCTGGCCGCCAGCCTCGGCCTGTCCCTCGTCCTCAGCTCCGCCAGCGCCTTCGCCGAACCGCACAAGCAAGTGCTGGCGGATGCCGAGCAGTATCAGCCCGAAGCCCTGAAACTGCTGGAACGGCTGGTCAACATCGACTCCGGTTCCGGTTATGAACCGGGCCTGAAACAAGTCAGCGAGATCGCCATCGATGAGCTGAAGAAGCTCGGCGCCACCATCGAGCTGGTACCCAATACCCCGGAAAAATCCAACCACGTGCTGGCGACCTTCAAGGGCACCGGCAAGGCAAAAATCCTCTTGATGGCGCACATGGACACGGTGTTCAAGGAAGGCTCCGCCGCCGAGCGCCCGTTCCGCATCAAGGACGGCCGCGCCTACGGGCCGGGGGTGATGGACGACAAGGGCGGCATCGTCGCCGGGATCTACGCGCTGAAAATTCTGAAGAACCTCGACTTCAAGGATTACGCGCAAATCACCTTTTTGCTCGACGCCAGCGAGGAAACCGGTTCCGACGTCGCCACCGACCTGATCAAGAAAACCGCCAAGGCTCATGACGTGACCCTCAACCTCGAACCGGGGCGTCCGGCCGATGGTCTAGTGGTGTGGCGCAAAGGCAGCGCGACGGCGCTGGTCGAGGTCAAAGGCAAGGCGGCGCACGCCGGAGTCGCGCCGGAACTGGGGCGGAACGCGGCGATGGAAGCGGCGCACCAGATTCTGCAACTGGGCAAACTCGGCGACGAAGCGAAGAAAACCACCATCAACTTCACCGTGCTCCAGGCCGGTGATCGCACCAACGTGATCCCGGATCACGCCACCGCCAAGGCTGACGTGCGTGCGGCGGTGCCGGAAGAGTTCGACCGGATCGAGAAAGACCTGGCGCGAGTGTCGCAGGACAAGCTGATCGCTGAAACCGAAGTTACCACCAGCCTCAAACGCGGACTGCCACCGATGCCGCAAACGGCGGAGTCGGATCGCTTGATGGCCATGGCCCAAGGAATTTACGGCGAAATCGGCCGCAAGCTGACCGAAGAGGGCAGTGGTGGCGCGGCGGATGCCAGCCTGTCCGCCGGGGTGGGTACGCCGACGCTGGACGGTTTCGGGATTGTCGGCGGCAATATCCATACGCCTGAGGAATACGCCGAAGTGGCGAGCGTGGCGCCGCGGATTTATCTGTTGTCGCGGATGATCATGGAACTGGCCAAGCGCTGACTCCCTCGGATTGGCGGTGCTGCAACTGACGCCTTCGCGAGCAAGCTCGCTCCCACAATGGATCTGTGCCGAACACCGATGCTGTGTTCACTGAAGATCCACTGTGGGAGCGGGCTTGCTCGCGAAGGCGGGGGGGCAGGCTAAATGGGTGTTGAATGTGCCGACGTCATCGCGAGCAGGCTCACTCCTACATGGGATCTGTGTTCAACACCAAAGCTGTGTTCACTGAAAGATCCACTGTGGGAGCGGGCTTGCTCGCGAAGGCGGCGGGTCAGGCTAGATGGGTGTTGAATGTGCCGACGTCATCGCGAGCAGGCTCACTCCTACATGGGATCTGTGTTCAACACCAAAGCTGTGTTCACTGAAAGATCCATTGTGGGAGCGGGCTTGCTCGCGAAGGGGCCAGATCTGACCGCAGCTTATTCCTTGACGCTCATGTATTCCTTCGCCCACAGAATGTAATCCTCAGGCTGGGTATAGGTGTGCGTCAGCTCGGTGGCGCTCAGGTCCGAGGCCTGGGTGAAAATCTGGCGTTGTTCGCGCAGGCTGTCGTAGGTCGCCTTGATCGCGGCGAAGTAGGCGCCGTGGCCGTCGATGGTCACGCGCACCCCGAGTTCGGCCAGGCGCTTGTCGTCGCGCAGCGCCGGGTTGCCGTAGGTCACCAGCATCAGCGGGACCGTCAGGTGTTCGGCGATTTGCTCGAGCTGATCGAAGTCCTGCACCCCGACCATGCAGATGCCGTCGGCACCGGCGGCCTGATACTGCTTGGTGCGGCTGATGATTTCCTGATTCGGCAGAATCCCGGCATTGGTGCGGGCGATGATTGCCATTTCCGAATCGACCCGGGCTTCCAGCGCCGCGCGGATCTTGCCGACGCCTTCGGCGACCGAGATCAGGTCGGTGGACTTACGGCCGAATTGCGCCGGCAGCAGGGTGTCTTCGATGGTCAGGGCGGCGACGCCGGCGCGTTCCAGTTCGACGATGGTGCGCATCACGTTGAGGGCGTTGCCGTAACCGTGGTCGGCGTCGGCGATCACTGGCAACTGGGCAACGCGGCCGATGCGGGTGGCCTGTTCGGCGAATTCGCTGAGGGTGATCAGGGCAAAGTCGGGGGCGCCCAGCACCTGCAGCGAGGCCACGGAGCCGCCGAGGATCCCCACTTCAAAACCCAGGTCTGCGGCAATGCGCGCGGACATCGGGTCGAACACCGAGGCGGTGTGGTAGCAGGTGTCGGAAGCCAGCAATTGACGGAAGTTACGGCGCAAATCTTGATGGGAAAGCCTGGTCATACGAGTTCCACCAATACAAAGGAATGGAACGGCTTGAGCAAAGGTGTCAACGCCGAAGAATGAAAAGGCTATCACGCGAATGGGTCAAGGTTCATGACGAATTTGCGAGTGAGGCGTTGATGAAGGATCCAGCGGCTGAAAGGTTTCATCGGCAGTCAGCGGATTTTCACTGGCTAAACCGCAGATCAGGCCGCTACCGCCTGTTGCTGTTGCCTGGGCAGCAGCACGGCGCGCACCGAATTGCCCGGTTGCAGTTGCAGGCGCTTGGCGGTGAGGCGATCGACCACCAGGGTATTGCCGACCAGACGACCGGGGGCCACGGTGATGCGGCAGTTCTCCAGGCGCCGGTTGTGGATCAGCCACAACGGTGCCTGATCGTCCGGCGTGCCGAGACTCAGGGTCAGCGCCAGGCTGTCGCGCACGGTACGAATGTTGCCGATCGGTGCTTCGATCACCGGGCCACCGTCGAAGATGTCGATGTAGCCCTTATGCACAAATCCTTCTTCGCGCAGGATCTTCAGCGCGGGCTCGGTATTGGGATGCGCCTGGCCGATGGCCGCCTGTGCCTGTTCGGTGAGCATGCAGGTGTACAACGGCTGGCGCGGCATCAGTTCGGCGATGAACGACTTGTTGCCCAGACCCGATAAGTGGTCAGCATGGCTGAAGTCCATCTGGAAGAAATGCCGGCCCAGACTGTCCCAGAACGGCGAGCAGCCGAGTTCATCGGCACTGCCGCGCAGTTCGGCGATCATCTTCTCGCCAAACAGTTGCGGAAACTCGGCTACGAACAGGAGCCGCCCGAGCGACAGCAGCCGGCCATTGTTGCCATGGCGTTGCTCATGCTGAAGGAACAGAGAACACAGTTCCGACTGGCCGGTCAGCTCGTTATTGAGAAACAGTGTGGGGATCTGCCGCGAAATGCCCAGATCCGGTGCCGAACTCACGGTCAGGCCGACTCGGTAGTTGTACCAAGGCTCGCGCAGGCCTACCGCGCCGGTCAGGGCGCTGACGCCGACCACCCGCAGGTCGTCATCTTCAAGCACGAACAGATAATCGGCGTCGGCCCGTTCCACTTGTCCGGAAAACGCGCGCTGGGCCCAACGCACCCGGTGGGCGAGGCGATCCTCATTGGCCGGGAGGGTGGTGAACCCCGGGCCGGCCTGTTGCACCAGAGTCATCAGTGCTGGCAGGTCGCTGACTTTGACCGGACGGACGATCATGCGGTAACTCCTTGTACGCGCCGGTTCGGGCACTGTCGTTGGGTATGCAACCGGGCGCGGTTCACAGGGCGGTCAGCCTGATCGTGCAGCCATCGCTGACCTTCAGCGCCGCGCACAGGGCCGGCGTCAGCGACAGCGGTTGATCGGGCTGGTAATCCAGTTCGGCGACGATGGCCCGGAAACCGTGCAGCGCGTCGTTGCTCAGCAGGTAATGGCCGCGGGCGTCGATCTGCGCCTGCTCGCGCACGCTGGCTGTCTTGCTGTGGGCGATAGAACGGATGTTCGCGGTGCGCGCATACAGGGTCGGACCGGCGTCGAACAGATCGATGTAGCTGTTGGTTTCAAAGCCTTCGCGTTCGAGGATGTCGAAGGCTTCCTGACCGTCCGGGTGAATCCGGCCGATGCACTCCTGTGCTGCCGGAGGCAGCATCGGTACGTAAATCGGGTATTGCGGCATCAGTTCGGCGAGAAACGTGCGGCTTTGCAGACCGCACAGGCGCTCGGCCTCGACGTAGGGCAGGTCGAAGAAGTGCTTGCCCAGTGCGTCCCAGAACGGCGAATGACCGTTCTCATCGCTATAGCCGACGATCTCGGTGATCACCGCATCGGCGAAACGTTGTGCGTGAGCGGCGATGAACAGCAGCCGTGCCCGCGACAGCAATTCGGAAAAGGCGCTGCGCACCAGTGCGTTGTCGATGTGAAACCCGCGCAACAGCGTGTGTCCACTGAGGTCGTGACACAGTGACAACGCCGGCACCCCGTGCTCGATGTTCAGTTCCCGCGAAGCACTGGTGAAGTGGCGATTGCGCAAGCTGTAGAACGGTTCGTTGAAACCGGCCGTGGCGAGGATCTCCGAGCAACCGACCAGCCGTTGAGTGTCGAGGTCTTCCAGCACGAAGAAGTAGTTCTCCGGGCCTTGCGCCTGAATGTCGTTGTCGAACGAGGCACAGGAGCCGGCGATTTTTTCGCGCAGGCGTTCGACGTCGTCAGGCAGCGACGTGACGCCGACCAGGCTGTCGCGGGCCAGCTGCTGCAATTGCGGCAGGTCGGTTGTCTCGACTGGGCGTAAGACCAGCATGGATGCACTCCTGTATCAAAGGGTCCGGTGATCCCCACCGAACCTGACTATCACTGTCGGTTGCCACGCTTTAAAGCGGCGGTCGCCTGATTTGATGTCAGACGCCGCTCTTTTTCTTGTCAGCCATTGCTCGGGTCAGGCAGCGCTGTGCTGGCGCCGAGCTTGTTCAGGAAGAACAGGTACACCAGACCCAGCGCAATCCAGATCAGGCCGAGTTTCTGCGCATCGACGCCCATGTTGTACATGATGGCGGCGACGATGATGAAGCCGATCACCGGGCAGATCAGATGGCGTACGACCTGACCGGACTTCTGCCGACGCCAGTAGTAGTTGATCACTGTCAGGTGCAGCAGCATGAAACCGCTGAGGGCACCGAAGTTGACCAGCGAGGTCAGGGTGTCGACCGAATTGATGAACAGGTAGCAGATCACCAGCGACAGCACCGCCACCAGATAAATGCTCAGGTACGGGGTGTTGTGCTTCGGGTGCACCTTGGCCAGGACTTTTGGCAACTTGCCATCGCGGGCCATGCCGAACAGCAGGCGCGACACTGCCGCTTGCGAGGTGATCGCTACTGCGACACCCCAGGCCAGCGCGGTCGCCACCCCGGTCAGGGTGGCCAGCCAGCTGCCAGCGGTGATTTCGGCGATTTCATAGAACGCGGTGTCGGCGGACTTGAAGCCCATGCCGGCGGCCAGATCGGTGGCGATCCAGGTCTGTACGACGAAAATCACGCCCATCACCACCAGCGTGATCAACGCTGCGCGGCCGACGCTGCGGCCCGGATCGCCTTTGATTTCTTCGGCGAGGGTCGAGATCGCATCGAAGCCAAGGAACGACAGCACGGCAATCGACACCGCTTGCATCAGCAGGGCGAAATTGAACGTTTCCGGGTGATACAGCGGCGCCAGGGTCAGCTCGCCGTTGCCGCCACCGTTGTGCAAAGCGTTCCAGGCATAGAACAGGAAAATCCCCAACACCACCAGCTGTGCCAGCAGGAAGATGATGTTCATCCGTGCGGTGAAGGTGATGCCGCGCAGGTTGACGAATGTCGCGCTGACCAGAAACGCCAGAATGAAGCCGACCTTCGGAATGTCCGGGTACAGATGGTTCAGGGCCATCGCCGCGTAGACGTACAGCAGCGGTGGAATCAGCAGGTAGTCGAGCAGCATCAGCCAGCCGGCGATGAAACCGACGTGTTGATTGAGGCCGCGTTGTGCGTAGGAATACACCGAGCCTGCGATCGGAAACGCCTTGGCCATGCTGCCGTAGCTCAGCGCGGTGAACAGCATCGCGACCATGCCGATGATGTAGGCCAGCGGCACCATTCCGGGCGCCTCGGCATTCACGTAGCCATACACGCCGAAGGGGGCGATGGGGATCATGAAGATCATCCCGTACACCACCAGGTCGGTCAGTGTCAGGCTACGTTTCAACTCCTGTTTGTAGCCGAACTCTTCTATTTCCATGAAGCGCAACTCCTTGTCAGCCTATCCAGCGTTTTAGTTGTTATGTCGATCCATCGTTACAGCGTCAGCAGTCTTGCAGCATTCTTTACAGCAGCGGCGCCAGGCGCTCGGCCCACAACGATACCGCTTCGGGGCTGCGCAGCAGGTCGTTGCGCACCTCGATCAACACCGATTCCAGCCCCCGGGCATCGCCGTGCACTGGCACGGTCATGTCGCCCAGCGGATCAACCCGGTACGGCTGGTTGCCCGCGACGTTCAACGGGTGCTGGCCGAGGCCATCGATCACCCGTTGCGCATAGGCGCCGGCCTGACCGAACAGCACGCCGACTTCCAGCGGGCGCGGCTGGCCGTAATACACCGGGGTAAAACTGTGAATCCCCACTACCCGCACCGCCTGGCCTTGTGCAACGCGCTGGTCGATCAGGGTCTGCAGCCGGGCGTGAAACGGTTTGAACAGGGTCTGGCGCCGGTATTCGCGCGTGGCTTCGTCCAGCTCGCGGTTACCCGGCACCTGATAAATCTCGCTCTGCGCCGGAATGCTGTCGGGCGCATGCCGGGGCCGATTGAGGTCGATCAGCAGCCGTGAATAGTTGGCGCTCAACAGCGTTGCCCCGAGTGTCTCCGAGAGCTTTTCGGCCAGTTGCAATGCGCCGATGTCCCAGGCGATGTGCTCGCGCGCGGCTGCATCGTCCAGGCCCAGATTGTTCAGGGCCTCGGGGATGTAGCGGCTGGCGTGCTCGCACACGAGGATCAACGGATGCGATGAATCTTCGCGGCTCAGGTTGTAGACCGGGCGGGTGTACAACCCCAGCTCGGCGGATTCAGTACAGGCGTGCATAGTGCTCACACAGGTCAGCGGGCGAGAGCTGTTCCGTCAGCGCCAGTTCCTCGGTTTTAAGGGCGTGGTAAGTGTCGAGCAGCGGCTTGGGCAGCCATTGATTGAAGGCTGCACTGTCACGCAGGCAATCCAGCGCCTGGGCCAGCGAGGCGGGCAGGGCCACAATGCCCCGGGCCTTGCGTTGCTCGTCGTTGAGTGAATCGGGAATTTCATCGGTGATCGCGTTTAGCGCCAGACGCTGTTCAATGCCCAGCCGTCCGGCGATCAGCAGCGCGGCCATTGCCAGATGCGGCGAGGCGGTGGCGTCCATCGCGCGGAATTCGAGGTTGTACTGCGCCGCCACGGATTTGCCGCCCAGGCTCACGGTCGGGCAGATGCGCAGCGCCGCTTCACGGTTCTGCTGCCCCAGACACGCATAGGACGCGCTCCAGTGGTGCGGCTGCAAACGCTCGTACGACACCGGTGTCGGCGCGGTGAACGCACACAGCGCCGGCAAATAATGCAGGATCCCGGCGGCCCAATGCTGGCCGAGGGTCGACAGACCGTTGCTGGTGCCGGCGTCGTAGAGCAGCGGCAGACCTTGCAGGTCGAGCAGACTGACGTGCAGGTGCACGCCGTTGCACACCGCGTCGGCCTTGATTTTCGGCGCGAAGCTGACGTCGACACCCATTTGTCGGGCGATTTCGCGGGTGATCTCGCGCACGTTGACCGCACGATCCGCCGCCGCCACCCCGAGGGTCGGCCGGCAGGTGATTTCGTATTGGTGCTTGCCGTATTCGGGCAGGAACATTTCCGGCTCGACACCGCCGGCGCGCAACGCGCTGAGCAGCCAGCCGCCGAATTCGGCACCCTGCCGCTGGGCTTCAAGGGAAAACGCCAGATGCTCGGCAAAACCGGCATGCAGGTTGAATTCGTGTTCGAACGCCGCGTTGACCTGCAAACCGAGGTCGTCGCGATAGCGCTCGATTTCATCGCGCAACAGCGTGCGCGGACAGGCGCTCCACGGTCGGCCATCGGTCTCGCGGATGTCGCCGTGGATGAAGTCCAGCGCCGGTGCTGCGGCGTCCGGGCCATTACCGACCGTCACGCGACTGGCCAGATCGGGAATCAACCGCAAATCACCATAGGCGCCCCATGGGTTGGTCGAGGCGATGATGTCCTGAGGCGTCAGTGCGCTGTTGGCTGGCACCCAGCCGCACCCGGCCGCTTGATAATGTTCCAACTGATCGGTGGGAAACGAGCGGCCACGGGTGATGCCGATCAGGTCGGTGGTGACGATGGTGGTCATCGGCAACGGCGTCAGGCGCTCGCTCATGGACGCATCTCCTGCAAGCGGCCGAGCACGGTTTGTGTGTCAGTGATCCAGCAGTAACCCTTGATCGCGTTCAGGCAGGCGTCATGCCGCGCCGGGGTGTAGGTGGCGCAGGCGTCTTCGACCAGCGTCACCAGATAGCCACGGTCGGCGGCATCGCGCACGGCCATGTCGACGCACTGGTCGGTGACGATGCCGGCAATGATCAGGTGGCGGGTTTCGAGGTTACGCAGGACGTAATCGATGTTGGTCGAGTTGAACACCCCGGACGAGGTTTTCGGCAACACGATTTCGTTTTCCACCGGGGTCAGGTCGTCGATGATCCGCGCCTGGGTGCTGCCCTTGGGCAGGTGCATGTCCGACAGTTTGTGATCCAGCGAGCGGTCGCGACCGTCGGCGGTCAGGCTTTCGATAATCGTATGCAGCACATTCTGCCGCGCTTCGCGAAAGGCACTGAGCAAACGGCGCTGGTTGGGCACCACCTGCATGTGCGCGCGGGTCAGGAAATACTCGGCATCCGGGCCGTTCAGGTGCGGGTCGAACTGCGGTTCGAGCCAGGCACGCTGCATGTCCACCAGCAACAGAGCGGTGTGACCGGTGACGAACGACAAATCCCGCGGCGAGCGGTGGGGAAGACTGAACATCCTTATTTATCCTCCAGCAGATGGGTGTTGAAGTCGTTGCGCAGGGCGTCGATGCCTTCCAGGCGATCGGCCAGATCGGGGCTGCGCAGGGTCAGGCAGGCAATCAGCGCCTCGACCTGGGCCAGCGCCGGCACCATGGTGTCGAACGGCGAGGCCGATTCCACCGGAGCACTGATGATCAGGTCAGCCAGTTCACGCAGTGGCGAGGCATAGATGTCGGTGAACAGCACCACCCGCGCGTTGTTGTTCTTCGCCGCCGAGGCCACCCGCAGGGCCTGGGACTGGTAGCGGCGGTAGTCGAACAGCAGCACCACGTCCTGGCGTTGCAGATCGAACAGGCGGTCGGGCAGTTGCGCGTTGTCTTCCAGCGCAAAGCAGCCGGGTCGCAGCAGGCGCAAGTGGTTGAGCAGGTAGTTGGCCATCAGGCTGCTGAAGCGCCCGCCGAAGCAGTAGATCTGGTGCCGGGTATCGAGCAGCCAGTCGAGCAGAATGCGCACGTCTTCGGGTTGCGTCAGAACCTGGGTTTCCACCAGCAGGCGTTGGCTGTCAGCCAGATAATGGCCCCAGGCATCGTCTTTATTGAGGTGCGAGCGTGGCTGCAACAGGGTGCGCGGCGAACGCAGGCGGTGGTCCATGTCGCTGAGCAGGGCGTCCTGAAACTCGGCATAACCGCCAAATCCGAGCTTCTTCACCAGCCGCACGATGGTCGGATCGCTGACGCCGGCGTGTTCGGCCAGACGCGCCATCGGACCCAGGCCGTTGCGTGGATACTGGTCGAGCAGGGCGCGAATCACTTTGCGCTCCGACGGCGTCAGTTCCAGGCCGGGGTCGGTGATCAAGTCTCTGAGAGGGGGCATCCGGGCTCCTGCTGGATGAAGGGGGGGGGTGTTGAATTCGTTTCACAATCCGTTAAAACAGTATTTATGTAACTCAGGTTACATGTCTAGTGAATTTTTAGCGTTGGCGATTCGACGTTTAAATAAGCTCACAACCCTGAGTAACAAGGGCTACACCTAAGTCTGTGCCTCTTGTAGTCCATTGCCTCCAGGCGTGTCAGACATTGCCGCTTTTTCTACTTCAAAGTACTGGGGTGGAGGTTCACGAGATCCCCTGAATCGACCGGGTTACGGCACAATTGCCACAAGACCGGCGATTTGCCGCCGATTCAGCTGATGCTTATCGAGTGAAATCCTGTGCAGTCCACCCGTTTGACTTTGATTTGCCACGCGCGAACCGTCGCACAGAAATTGTCGCGCTTTCCTACGAACGAGCCTGTTGAAAATTCGCCATTCGCGATCGGCGCGTTGGCCGCGAAGTTCGCCAGCGCCAGTCGTTTGTTGTGCGGGCCGGAATTGCGTACGCGCCAGACTGCCGAGTGGTTCGGTGCGGCGCCGCAAGTGGACGAAGCGCTGCGCGATTGCGATTTGGGGCGCTGGCACGGGCAAGCGATCAAGGATCTGCAAGTGCGCGAGGCCGAGGCCTTGCAGGCGTGGATCCATGATCCGCAGGCGGCACCGCATGGTGGCGAGTCGGTAATGCAGTTGAGCGAACGCGTGGCGGAATGGCTGACCAGTCTGCAAGGCGTATCGGGGCACATCGTCGCCGTCACCCATCCGTTTGTGGTGCGTGCGGCACTGATGCAGGTGTTACAGGGCGCGGCGTTCAACGCCATTGATGTTGAACCGTTGTCCATGGTTGAACTGCGGTTCAACGGCATCTGGCGGCTACGCTTGCCGGGTATCGATCTTGCGGGAGCACTGTGATGAAACGACTGTTGGTCATCGGCATCGGCGCCGGAAATCCCGACTACATCACGATGCAGGCGGTGAAGGCGCTGAATCAGGTCGACGTGTTCTTTCTGATGGACAAAGGCCCGAGCAAGGACAAACTGATCGATCTGCGGCGCGACATCTGTGCGCGCTACATCACCGACCCTGGGTATCGCTTCGTCGAAGCCCACAGCCCGGAGCGCGAGCGCGGCGAAGTGGATTACACCCGCGCGGTCGATGATCTGAACCGCGCCAAGCAGGAAACCTTCGAACAACTGATCAAAGAAGAATTGGCTGACGAGCAGTGCGGCGGATTCCTCGTGTGGGGCGACCCGGCGCTGTACGACAGCACCGTTCGTATCCTGCAGGCGATTCTCGCGTCGGGCCGTTGTGCTTTCGAGTTTGAAGTGATCCCCGGGATAACCAGCGTTCAGGCGTTGGCGGCGCAGCATAAAGTGCCGTTGAACAGCATTGGCCGGTCAATTGAAATCACCACTGGCCGGCGTCTGGCGGCAGGGCAGGTGAGTGACACGGACAGCCTGGTGGTGATGCTCGATGCGGAAGATTCCTATCACCATGTGGCGGATCAGCAGACCGAGATTTACTGGGGCGCTTACCTCGGCACGCCGGATGAGATTCTGATCAGCGGCAAGCTCAAGGATGTTGCGGATCAAATCGAGCGCACGCGTAAAGCGGCGCGGGCCGAGCATGGGTGGATCATGGATACCTATCTGTTGCGCAAGCCCTAGATTATGTCTGTCTGGGCTGGCCTCTTCGCGAGCAGGCTCGCTCCCACAGGGGTACCCATTTCAAATGTGGGAGCGAGCCTGCTCGCGAAGGGGTCATCACAGCCACCTCAGGAAATGGCCTTGATCCCACGCCCAAACCGCTCCCGATACACCGACGGCGGCACCCCGACCACGCTGCGAAACGCCACGCGAAAACTTTCCACCGAGCGATAACCGCAGCGCTGGGCGATCTGCTCGGTGTTATGCACGCTGCTCTCCAGTAATTCCCGCGCCCGGGCCAGCCGCTCGTGTTGCAGCCACGCTTTGGGCGATTGCCCGCTGGCCTCGGTGAAACGGCGCAGAAAGGTGCGCTCGCTCATCGCCGCTTCGCTGGCCAGATCGCGCACTTCCAGCGGTTGATGCAGACGCTCGCGGGCCCACTGCATCACCCGCGACAAGTCGTTGCGCGGCGTCGCGCTGACCGGCGTCGGGATGAACTGTGCCTGACCGCCAGTGCGTTGCGGCGACATCACCAGACGTCGGGCCACTGAATTGGCGACCTGGGTGCCGAAGTCCCGCGCCAGCAGATGCAGGCAGGCATCGATCCCGGCGGCGCTGCCCGCCGAGGTGATCACCTGTCCGGAGTCGACGTAAAGCACATCCGGATTGACCGCGATCGCCGGGTAGCGTCGCGCCAGTTCATCGGTGTAGCGCCAGTGGGTGGTCGCACCGTGGCCGTCGAGCAAGCCACTGGCGGCCAGCACAAACACCCCTGAGCAAATTGACAGCAACCGCGCACCCTGGGCGTGGGCCTGTCGCAAGGCGTCGATCAGCGCCGGCGGCACCGGGGCCTCGCGGTCGCGCCAACCGGGAATGATGATGGTGCGCGCCTGCGTCAGCAGCTCCAGGCCGCCGTCGGCCAATACGTGAATCCCGCCCATGGCGCGCATCGGCCCTTGATCGACGGCGACGATGCGGTGCTCGTACCACGGGAAATCGAATTCCGGCCGGGGCAGGCCGAAAATCTCCACGGCGATGCCGAACTCGAAGGTACAGAGGCCATCGTAGGCCAGAATCGCAACCAATCCAGGTGAGTCAGGCATTTGGCGGAAAATTCCCGGTGAGTGTCTTGCGCGCCACTGTAGCGCCAAGCGCTGGCCCGATAAAGTCTGCTCACACCCCAACAGATGAAGGAGCCACACAACATGACCAGCCTGGTTCGCGACATTCCTGCTGCACCGTCGGCGATTGCCCTGATGCATTTCAGCAACCGTCTGACGTTTGAAACCGATTGTTCTGACGTGTACAGCAGCCAGGAAGCCGGTGAAGTCGATTTTGTCCTGGTCGATGTGCGCGGGCCTTTGGCGTTCGAGCGCGGTCACGTGCCGGGCGCGATCAACATTCCGACCCGCTTGCTGACCGCCGAAGGCCTGGCGGAGTATTCGACGAGCACGTTGTTCGTGGTCTATTGCGCCGGCCCGCACTGCAACGGCGCCAACAAGGCTGCGGTGAAACTGGCGGCGTTGGGTTACCCGGTCAAGGAGATGATCGGCGGCGTGACCGGCTGGCTGGATGAGGGTTTTTCGCTGAGTGTCGAACAGCCTGCCCGAGTTGTCATTGCCTGCGAATGCTGACAGGTTTTTCAGCCATTTCCTGAGCAGAATCGGAGTTTGTCCTACAGCCTTTGCACCATGTCGGCGCACTGTTGATCCCGGTCAACGCGTGCGCCGATTTTCTGTAAGTATTTGTCGCCTAAACACAATTTGCCCTGTGCGCGCCGCCATAGACTGCCGGCCACGTCGGTTTTTGCTGCTCAATGGCCATGACCGAACGCCAATCGAAAGCTGCCAATAAAAGCCTCCGCACACAGGAGTAATAAATGAAGAAGCTAGTGATGTTCGGTGCCCTGGCACTGTCGATGTTGTCCCTGACCGCTGTGGCCGAAGATGCCAAACCGATTCGTCTGGGGATCGAAGCCGCTTACCCGCCATTCTCGATGAAAACCGCTGATGGCAAACTCACCGGGTTCGACGTCGATATCGGCGATGCCCTGTGCAAACAGATGGACGTCAAATGCGTGTGGGTCGAGCAGGAATTCGACGGTCTGATCCCGGCACTCAAAGTGAAGAAGATCGACGCGATCCTGTCCTCGATGACCATCACCGACGACCGCAAGAAAAACGTCGATTTCACCATCAAGTACTACCACACCCCGGCGCGCTTCGTGATGAAGGAAGGCTCCGGTGTCAAAGACCCGCTGACCGAGCTCAAGGGCAAGAAAGTCGGCGTGCTGCGCGCCAGTACCCACGACCGCTACGCCACCGACATGGCCAAGGACGCCGGGTTTGAAGTGGTGCGCTACGGCTCGCAACAGGAAGCCAACCTCGACATGAAATCCGGTCGTCTCGACGCGATGCTCGCCGACTCGGTCAACCTCAGCGACGGTTTCCTGAAGACCGACGCCGGCAAAGGCTTCGAATTCGTCGGCCCGACCTACGAAGACGCCAAGTACTTCGGCGGCGGCGCGGGCATCGCGGTGCGCAAGGGCGATACCGAGCTGGCCGAGAAATTCAACAAGGCCATCACCGAAATCCGCGCCAATGGCGAGTACAAGAAAGTCCAGGACAAGTACTTCGACTTTGACGTGTACGGCCATTAATACGCTGTAGAAAAAAGTGGTCCCGTTTGCGCGGTGGCCACTTTTTTTGTGCTCTGATTCATAGGAGAACCCTGTAGGAGTGAGCCTGCTCGCGATAGCGGTTTAACATTCAGCCGCTTTAGTGCCTGACACACCGCTATCGCGAGCAGGCTCACTCCTACAGGGGATCTGCGTGATCCAGCCATTCAGGAGTTTTCCCATGCAACGCATCGACCATGTCCTGCCCTGGAGCCATCTGGGCAGCGAACGTTCCCTCAGCGTCTTCCGTTACGGCGCGGGCAGCCGCAAGGTGTACATCCAGGCCAGCCTGCACGCCGACGAACTGCCGGGGATGCGCACCGCGTGGGAACTCAAGCAACGCCTCAATGCTCTGGAACAGCAGGGCCGTCTGCAAGGCGTGATCGAGCTGGTACCGGTGGCCAACCCGATTGGCCTCGACCAGCATCTGCAAGGCAGCCACATGGGGCGCTTCGAGTTGGGCAGCGGCAAGAATTTCAACCGCGCGTTTGTTGAACTCAGTGCGCCGGTGGCGGCGCGAATCGGTGAGCAACTGGGCAGCGACGCCGAGGCCAACATCGCGCTGGTCCGCCAGACCATGGGCCAGGTGCTCGATGAGTTGCCAGCTCCGGCCTCGCAACTGGAAGCGCTGCACCGCTTGCTGCTGCGCCATGCCTGCGACGCCGACATCACCCTCGATCTGCATTGCGATTTCGACGCGGCGATTCACATTTACGCATTGCCGCAACACTGGCCGCGCTGGCAATCGCTGGCGGCGCGACTGAAGGCCGGCGTGGCCTTGTTGTGCGAAGACTCCGGTGGCAGTTCGTTCGATGAATCGTGCTCGTCGGCGTGGCTTCGTCTGGCCCGAGCGTTTCCAAACGCGGCGATTCCCCCGGCGAACCTCGCCACCACCCTGGAACTGGGCAGCATGGGCGACACCCGGGTCGATCAGGCGCAGGCCAATTGCGAAGCGATTCTCGGCTTTCTCGCCGAGCAGGGTTTTATCAGCGGCGAATGGCCGGCGGCGCCGAGCGAATGCTGCGAAGGCATGCCGTTCGAAGGCACCGAATACCTGTTCGCCCCGCACCATGGCGTGGTCAGTTTCCTGCGCAATGCCGGGGAGTGGGTCGAGCAGGGCGATGCGCTGTTCGAAGTGGTGGATCCGTTGAATGACCGCCTCACCACCGTCCGCGCCGGCACCAGTGGCGTCCTGTTTGCGATTGATCGTGGGCGCTACACCCAGCCGGGGATCTGGCAGGCCAAGGTGGCGGGGCGTGAGCCGATTCGGGTGGGCAAGCTGATCAACGACTGACAGATTTCCTTGGATTTTCCGGCCTCATCGCGAGCAGGCTCACTCCTACATTTGGAATGCGTTTTCCCTGTAGGAGCGAGCCTGCTCGCGATAGCGGTCTCGCCAGCACCACAATCTTCAGAGAGTGTTAGGCTCACCGACGAACCCGACACTCTGTGAAGGAAGGCTCTATGTTGAAGGCGTTTGCCCTGTTAACCCTGCTGGCGTCCAGCGCCGTCCACGCGCAAACCACGCTGCAAAGCGATTTGCCACTGAAATACATCGAACAGGTTCACCCGGACGCGGACACTCGGCCGCTGGTGATTTTTCTGCACGGTTACGGCAGTAACGAAGCCGATCTGATCGGTATGAAGTTTCAGCTGCCGGCGCAGTACAACTACCTTTCGGTGCAGGCGCCGTTGGCGTTGGGCGAAGGGCGTTTCCAGTGGTTTCGCAAAAAAGGCGAAGGCGCCTACAACGGTGAGACCGATGATCTGAAGGCCAGCGGTCAGAAACTGCGGGAGTTTGTCGCCCAGGCGGCGAAGAAATATCACGCCAGCCCGGACAAGGTGTACCTGATCGGCTTCAGCCAGGGCGCGATGATGACGTACGAGGTGGGCTTGCGTCCGCCCGTGGCGGTCGGTGGCATCGCGGCGTTGAGCGGACGCCTTTTGCCGGTGTTGAAAACCGAGCTCAAGGCGCAGCAGCCACCGTTGCCGCTGAAGGTCTTCATCGGCCACGGCACCGCCGATGATCGAGTGCCGTACCGCGACGGCACCGAAGCCAATGCGCTGCTGCAGAAACTCGGCTACAGCCCCGAGTTTCACGCTTATCCCGGTGTCGGCCACAGCATCAGTTCTGCCGAACTGCGCGACTTGAACGCCTGGCTGCAGCAACTCAATCCGTAAGGATCACTTGTCCTTGAGGATGGTTTTCACCAGCGCATCGTGACCGCTCTTGTCGCTGGCCCGGGAAATCACCTGGACCAGCGCCATGCGCTTGCCGGAGGCGGCGAGCAGGGTGGTGTTGAGTGTCTGGCCGCCGCCCTGAGTGGCGGTGCTGTCGACCTGACGCACACCAAGGCCGCTGCTTTTCTGGGTCAGGCTTTTTTCACTGAGCTTATTGAAATCCGGCAGAGCCTTGCGTTGATCATCAATGAAACTCGCCAGGCTGCCATCGAGAAATTCGTTGTCGTTGTCCTTGACGCTGGCGCCGCCGGCGATCTGGTTTTCCGCGGCGATGACCACGGTCTTGGTCGCCTGATTGGTGTACATCGTGCCCTTGGCACCGGTTGGCCCGGCCGGCAGCGGGTCGGCGGTGAAGCCTTTGGGCAGGACGAAGGTGAACTTGCCGTCGAGCATCGACACGTTGTTGGTCGAGGCCTTTTCCTTGGGCTTGGCTGCCTGGGCGTTGAGGGCGCCGAGGCCGGCGACCGCCGCCAGCAACAGGACGACGGCTTTCTTGCTGAGCAATGACATGTGAATCTCCGAGGGATGGTCGCGCCAGGGCGGCGATGATCCCACGGAGCATGCCTGGCATTCCAGCGCGGTTTTTCAGGCGTTTGCGTCAGCCTTGAGGTTGTGGGCTTTTGGCGGGAGTCGGTCGGGCCAGCAGTTTGCGGGTGACCCCGAGCATGGCCACCGACACCGCGACACCGGTGATGAATCCGCTGAGGCCGAGACTCGGCAGGGTCAGCGCCGTCACCAGGCAAAACGCCGAAAACGAGTACATGCCGGTCGCCGTCGCCCGCAGCAATGCCGCGGTAAACGCCGGGCCGCGAGTCTGCTGAGAGAACACCGCCATCACACTGCCGAGCACCGGGAACACCGCGAGCAGGCCGCTCCAGCGCTCGCCCACGGTACTCGCAAGCATGGTCACCAGTAGCGTCAGCGCCGCGCCGGCAATCATCCGCCAGAGCAGTTTGTCCGACTTCGGTGCCGGGCCGCTCAGCACCGGCTGCACGTCGGGAAACAGGTACGGCGCGGCGAGCAGGGCAATCGCCGCCGCAGCGACCGAGAACGTCAGTGACGACGGAATCAGCGACAACACCAGCGCCAGTACCGCCCACACCGACAGTGACGCCGTCAGCGCCAACGGCCAGTTCGCCCGCTGCGCCACCTGCGCGTAGGTGATGCAGAACGCGATCATGGCGAACATCGCCGACAGCGCCGCCACCGCCGATTGCGCAGCAAACTGCGGCCCCTGTTCGATGGCGAGGAAAAACAGAATCGGCCCGACCACCACCGGCAGCCCCGACAGCCAACCGGCGACGCTTGGTCCCCAGCGCTTGCCGGCGAGAGAAATCAGCAGCAGAAAAGCGGGGATCAGCAGTAATTTGAGGATCAGCACGCGGGAGGCCTCCGGGGATGGAACGGCCAAGGTAACCGATTGCTGCATTGATCGACAATTTTTGTATACAAAGTCTGCGAGTGATATCCGCTATGCTCTGAAGATCAGGTTTTAACGGAGTCGATGCCGCGATGAGCAAACCATCGAAGTTGCTGCGTGGGTGCTGTGGCATCGGCTTGTGGGCGTTGTTGCTGACGCCGACCTGGGCCAATTGGCAGGACGCCGTGCCCGGCGCGCAAATCATCGGCACCGGTGATTTCAGTGTGTTCGGCTTTGACGTCTACAACGCCCGGTTGTGGAGCGCGGCACGCCCGTTGTCCACCGAGCAGCCCTTCGCTCTGGAGCTGATCTATCGGCGCAAGATCTCCCGTGACGATCTGGTGCAGGCCAGTGTCGATGAAATCAAACGGCTGGCAGGCTCGAGCGTCAGTCCCGCACAACTGTCCAGGTGGCAAGAGCAAATGCAGCAATCGTTCGTCGATGTGCAGGCCGGCACGCGGATTACGGGCGTGTATCTGCCGGGGCAGGGTGCGCGGTTTTTTATCGGTCAGCAGTTGCAGCATGAAATCGATGATCCGCAATTTGCCCGGGCGTTTTTCGATATCTGGCTGGATCCGCGTACGCGCAATCCCGAACTGCGTGAGCAACTGTTGGGCATGAGCCGATAGAGTTTTTGTTCTTCAAGGCGCTGACTGAAACCTCTAAGCTGCGTCTTTCGAACTTGTTTCTGGATGTGTGCGTGAAATTCAGCTTACCCAAAATAGCCACCGCGCCGTTCTGCCCGCCGGAAGTGGCCGGCAGCGTCGCGGTGGATCCGAGCGCTTCGTTCTTCAAACGCGTGCTGCGTTTTGCCGGTCCGGGCTTGCTGGTGTCGATCGGCTACATGGACCCGGGCAACTGGGCGACCGCGATCGAGGCCGGTTCGCGTTTTGGTTACAGCCTGCTGTTTGTGGTGTTGCTGGCGAGCCTGGCGGGGATGGTCGTGCAATGCCTGTGCTCGCGGCTGGGCATCGCCACCGGCCGCGATCTGGCGCAATTGTCCCGCGAGCGCTACAGCACCCCGACCGCACGCCTGCAATGGGTGCTGGCGGAAATCTCGATCATCGCCACTGATCTGGCCGAAGTGCTCGGCTGCGCCCTGGCGTTTCACTTGTTGCTTGGCTGTTCGCTGACCTTCGGCATTGCCCTGACCGCCTTCGACACGCTGCTGGTGCTGGCCTTGCAGAACCGTGGCTTCCGTCGGCTGGAGGCGATCATGCTGGTGCTGGTGGCGACCATCGGCGTGTGTTTCTTCGTTGAACTGGCGCTGATCAAGCCCTACTGGCCGGATGTGTTCGCCGGTTTCAAACCGTCGCTCTCGGCGATCAGCGATGCCGCACCGCTGTATCTGGCGATCGGTATTCTCGGCGCGACGGTGATGCCGCATAACCTCTACCTGCACACTTCGATCGTGCAGACGCGGATGATCGGCAAGGACCTGGCCAGCAAGCAGGACGCGGTCAACCTGGCGCGCATCGACACTATCGGCTCGCTGGCGCTGGCGCTGCTGGTCAACGCGGCGATCCTGATTCTGGCGGCGGCTGCGTTTCACCAGTCCGGGCATACCGACGTGGTCGACATTCAGGACGCCTACCACCTGCTCGACCCGCTGGTCGGCGGCGCGCTGGCCAGTGTGCTGTTCGGCGTGGCGTTGCTGGCGTCGGGGCAGAGCTCGACGTTCACCGGGACCATCGCCGGGCAGGTGATCATGGAGGGGTATTTGAACCTGCGGATTCCCTGCTGGCAGCGGCGGTTGATCACTCGCGGACTGGCACTGATCCCGGCGTTCCTCGGCGTGTGGCTGATGGGCGATAACGCGGTGGGCAAATTGCTGGTGCTGAGTCAGGTGGTGCTCAGCCTGCAACTGCCATTTGCGCTGTACCCGCTGATCCGCATGACCAGCGACAAGCAACTGATGGGGCCGTTTGTGAACCGGCTGCCGACCCGGGTGCTGGCGTGGGGCTTGTTTGCGGTGATCAGTGGCGCGAATGCCTGGTTGATTCTGCAGATGGTGGTGTGATTTTCAAAGCACCCTGTGGCGAGGGGATTTATCCCCGATCCAGTGCGAAGCGCTGGCAAAGATGTGTGTCGAGGCAATAAAAACTGGGGCTGCTGCGCATCCCATCGGGGATAAATCCCCTCGCCACAAAAGCGATGAAACCAGGCAGCGAGCGGATGTCGTGGATCCGTCCGCCGCCTGTATTGCTCCTTTGGGTTAACCGCGTTCCAGCGCCAGCGCCACACCCTGACCGCCGCCGATGCACAGGGTCGCCAGACCTTTTTTCGCATCACGCTTGATCATTTCGTGCAGCAGCGTCACCAGCACGCGGCAGCCCGACGCACCGATCGGGTGACCGAGGGCGATGGCGCCGCCGTTGACGTTGACCTTGTCCAGATCCCATTGCAGATCCTTGGCCACTGCCAGCGATTGTGCAGCGAACGCTTCGTTGGCCTCGATCAGGTCCAGTTGGCCGATGTTCCAGCCAGCCTTGTCCAGGCAGCGACGGGTGGCCGAGACCGGGCCGATGCCCATGATCGCCGGGTCCACACCAGCATTGGCATATGCGGCGATTTTTGCCAGCACCGGCAGGCCCAGGGCCTTGGCCTTTTCGGCGCTCATCAGGATGACTGCAGCGGCGCCATCGTTCAGCGACGAAGCATTACCGGCGGTGACGCTGCCGTCCTTCTTGAACGCCGGACGCAGTTTCGCCAGCGATTCGGCGGTGGTGTCGCCACGTGGTTGTTCGTCGACCTTGAACGCCACCGGGTCACCTTTGCGCTGCGGGATCAGAATCGGGGTGATCTCATCGACAAAGCGTCCGGCCTCAATGGCCGCAGCGGCTTTGCGCTGCGAAGCGGCGGCGAAGGCGTCCTGCTGTTCGCGGCTGATCTCATATTTATCGACCAGATTCTCGGCAGTGATGCCCATGTGGTAATCGTTGAACGCATCCCACAGACCATCGCTGATCATGGTGTCGACGATTTGCGCGTGACCCATGCGCAGACCGGTGCGTGCGCCCGGCATCACGTAGTTGGAAAGGCTCATGTTCTCCTGACCGCCGGCGATGATCACCTCGGCGTCGCCGCAACGGATCGCTTGCGCGCCCAGGTGCAGGGCTTTCAGGCCCGAGCCGCAGACCTTGTTCAGGGTCATGGCCGGCACGGCGTGGGGCAGGCCGGCCTTGATCGCGGCCTGACGCGCCGGGTTCTGGCCAGCGCCGGCCGTCAGCACCTGGCCCATGATCACTTCATCGACCTGCGCACCGTCCAGACCGGTCTGTTCGAGCAACTGGCGAATCACCGCAGCGCCCAGATCCACCGCGGACACGCTGGCCAGCGAACCCTGGAAACTGCCGATCGCGGTGCGGGTGGCGGCAACAATTACGACGTCTTGCATTTTCGAATTCCTCACTGGGCAGCGAACTGCATTTCCGGTACGTGATCCGGGACGATCAGTTTACCAGCGGTTTTGGCGACGATTTCCTCGACGCTGACGCCAGGTGCGCGTTCCTTGAGGACAAAAGCGCCATTTTCGATTTCCAGGTAGGCGAGGTCGGTCAGCACGCGCTTGATGCAGCCGGCGCCGGTCAGCGGCAGGCTGCACTTGGCCAACAGTTTGGACTCACCGTCCTTGGAGGCGTGGGTCATGATCACGATGATGTTGTCGGCACCGGCCACCAGATCCATCGCACCGCCCATGCCCTTGACCAGTTTGCCGGGA
The DNA here is from genome assembly GCF_900215165.1 of Pseudomonas sp. LAMO17WK12:I5. NCBI lineage: Bacteria > Pseudomonadati > Pseudomonadota > Gammaproteobacteria > Pseudomonadales > Pseudomonadaceae > Pseudomonas > Pseudomonas sp. LAMO17WK12:I5. The sequence goes on from NZ_OBDS01000003.1 coordinate 286,883, forward strand.
ATCATCCACGAGGCGATGTTGCCTTCAACGTCGACTTCGAACGCGCCCAGCACGGTCAGGTCGACATGCCCGCCGCGGATCATCGCGAAGGATTCGGCGGAGTTGAAAATCGATGCGCCGATGCGCGCGGTCACGGTCTGTTTGCCGGCGTTGATCATGTCGGCATCGATGGTGTCTTCCGTCGGAAACGGGCCCATGCCGAGCAGGCCGTTTTCCGACTGCAGCATGACTTCCATGCCGTCGGGAATGTAGTTGGCGACCAGGGTCGGAATGCCGATGCCGAGGTTCACGTAGTAGCCGTCCTGCATTTCGCGGGCGACGCGCTGAGCCATTTGTTCGCGGGTAAGTGCCATGTTTTTATTCTCCGTCAGCCTGGATTATTTGCGGATGGTGCGCTGTTCGATGCGCTTTTCGAACGTGCCGCAAATGACCCGGTCGACGTAGATGCCGGGGGTGTGGATCTGCGACGGATCCAGCTCGCCGGGCTCGACGATTTCTTCGACTTCGACCACGGTGATCTTGCCGGCGGTGGCCGCCAGCGGGTTGAAGTTCTGCGCGGTGTGACGGTAGACGACGTTACCGAAATGGTCGGCTTTCCAGCCTTTGACGATGGCGAAGTCGCCGGTGATGGACTCTTCCATCAGGTACTTGCGCCCTTTGAATTCACGCACTTCCTTGCCTTCGGCGACCGGGGTGCCGACGCCGGTGGCGGTGAAGAAGGCCGGGATGCCGGCGCCGCCTGCACGCATTTTCTCGGCGAGGGTGCCTTGCGGGGTCAGGATGACTTCGATGTCGCCCTTGAGCAATTGCTCTTCGAACAGTTTGTTTTCGCCGACGTAAGAGGCGATCACCTTGCTGATCTGGCGGTCGGTCAACAGTACACCGAGACCGAAACCGTCGACGCCGCAGTTGTTGGAGACCACAGTGAGGTCGCGCGTGCCCTTGCGTTTGATCTCGGCGATCAGGTTTTCCGGGATGCCGCACAGGCCGAAGCCGCCGGCGATCACGGTCATGCCGTCTTCAAGACCGGCCAGAGCTTCCTCGTAGGAACTCACGCGCTTGTCGAAACCTGCCATATGCACCTCTTTTATTGTTTGTCGGGCGGCTGGCTAGCCGAATGACTGGAGTGTCTCGCTGGAGAATATATTTGTTAAGTTGATTTTTAAGGTTGATTGATTGATAAAGTTAAACAATTGGCTGATTGCAGATACGGAAGCATAGCGCTCATGACCATCAAACAGATCCGTGCTTTCCTCGCTGTGGCTCAGAGCCTGAGCTTCGCCGTGGCCTGCGAGCGTCTGCACTTGTCGCAATCGGCCCTGAGCCTGACCATCAAGGCGCTGGAAGAGGGGCTGGGCGGGCGGTTGTTCAGTCGCAACACGCGCAATGTGGCGCTGACCGCCGAGGGCGAATCGCTGCTGCCGCTGGCCCGGCGTCTGATTGCCGACTGGGACAACGCCGAAGACGAAATGCGTCAGCGCTTCAGCCTGCAACGCGGGCGGGTGACGCTGGCGGCGATGCCGTCGTTTGCCGGCAACCTGCTGCCGCCGATCCTCAAGACCTTTCGCGCGCGCTATCCGAACGTCAATGTCACGGTCAACGACGTGATCAACGAGCAAGTGCTGGAAATGGTTCGCGACCGCCACGTTGAGCTGGGTGTCGCGTTCGAACCGATGCAGAACACCTCCCTGACCTTCACTCCGTTGTACATCGACCGCTTTGTCGCCGTGGTGCCACAGGATTCAGCGCTGGCCGGGCTTGGCGAAATCGACTGGCAGACCTTGCTGCAGGAACCGTTCATCACCCTGCAACGGCCGTCGACAGTGCGGGTGATGCTCGAAGAACACTTGCAGGCCCGGGGTCTGAAGCTGCCGGTGGAATTCGAGAGTCATCAACTGGCAACCGTCGGGCGCATGGTCGCCAGTGGCCTGGGGGTGAGTGCGGTGCCAGCGTTGTGCGCCGAGCAGATGCTGGAGCTGGGCGCGCATTGCCTGACCTTGAATGATTCAGTGGAGCGGGCGATTGGTGTGCTCACGGAGCCGGGCAATGAGCTGTCGGCGGCGGCGCAGGCACTGTTCGACATCCTCAAAGCCGAACATTGATCCTGTGGGAGCGGGCTTGCTCGCGAAGGCGGGGTATCAGTCGAGGAAAGTCTTGGCTGAAAGGACGCTATCGCGAGCAGGCTCGCTCCTACAGGGGATTTCGCGAGTCAGGAAGTCAAGCGTTGCACCAGCAACGGCAGCAGCTGTTCGCATGACGCCTCGATCTTCAGATCCAGCAGGTCATCGGCGCGAGTCTTGCCCAGATTGATCGCCAGCAACGGCTTGCTCCGATCGGCGATCACCCGGCACAGACGAAACGCCGAATACGCCATCAGCGACGACCCCACCACCAGTAATCCCGCAGCATTTTCTGCCGCCGCCATGGCCCGCGCCGCCGTCGGCTGCGCCACGTTCTCACCGAAAAACACCACGTCCGGTTTCATCCGTTCACCCTCGCAATACGGGCATTGTGGCGTCTGAAAACGTGCTTCGAAGGCCGGATCGAGCAGGGTATCGCCGTCCGGCGCCTGCACCGCGTCGACCCCGGCCAGGTACGGATTCTGCTCGACCATCCGCTGCTGAATGTCATCGCGCGCGCTGCGTTGGCCGCAATCCAGGCACAGCACCCGGTGCAGGCTGCCATGCAGTTCGATCACGTTCTGACTGCCAGCCTGATCGTGCAGGGTGTCGACGTTCTGCGTGATCAAGTCGCTGATTCGCCCCTGGCGCTGCAACTCGGCCAGTGCTGTATGCGCCGCATTGGGCCGCGCCTGGCGCACCCGTGGCCAACCGAGCATGGCCCGTGCCCAGTAGCGGCGACGGGATTCCGGAGCGGCGAGAAATTCCTGATACATCATCGGCTGCCGGCCACGGCGCACACCTTCGCTGTCGCGGTAATCCGGGATGCCCGACGGCGTGCTGATACCGGCGCCGGTCAGCACTACAAAGCCGCCATCGGCCATGACTTGGTGCAAGGTGTCGAGGTGTTCGCGGGTCGGGCTGTCGAGCATGGTCAGCACTCCGGGGAGGACGATGCCCGCAGGTTAGCATTAACCGTGTGGCGAGGGAGCTTGCTCCCGCTGGACTGCGCAGCAGGCTTGTTTTGGGCTCGCTTTGCAATCCGACGGGAGCAAGCTCCCTCGCCACAGGTGATAGCGGTGATTTATTTGCGCGCCTCCAGTATCAGATTGAACGGCGTCTGCGTCGCCCGGCGAAAATGCTTGAACCCGGCCTCGGTAAACACCTTGCGCAAGCGCATTTCACCGGCCTGCGCACCCAGCCCCAGGCCAACTTCCTGGGACAGCGAATTCGGCGTGCAGATAAAGGTCGAGGCCGCGTAAAACAGGCGTCCGACCGGGTTGATGTTGTCGTCCAGCGCATCATTGGCAAACGGCTCGACCAGCAGCACCGTGCCGTCCTTCTTCAATGATTTGAATGCATGCCGGGCCGCGCCGACCGGGTCGCCCATGTCGTGCAGACAGTCGAAATAGCAGATCAGGTCATAGTCGTCGCCGGGGTAGCTTTTGGCGTTGTTCTGGAAGAATTTTGCCCGGCTGCTGACGCCGCCTTCTTCGGCGCGCTGGGTGGCGACGGTGATCGACGGCGCGTGATAATCGAAACCGACGAAGCGCGAGTTGGGATACGCCTGGGCCATGATCACCGTCGAGGCGCCGTGGCCGCAGCCGATGTCGGCGACTTTGGCGCCTTTTTCGAGTTTGGCGACCACGCCGTCCAGCGCCGGCAGCCATTCAGCGATCAAGTGACCTTTGTAGCCGGGGCGAAAGAAGCGTTCGGTGCCGCTGAACATGCACGGATGGTGATCGCCCCAGGGCAGGGCGCCATTGCCGCGCATGGCTTTGACCAGTTTGTCCTTGTCGTGGAAAAACGAGGCCACCACACCGAGTCCGCCGGCGACGTACACCGGCGAGTCTTCCACGGCCAGTGCCAGCGCCTGCTCTTCCGGCAACCGAAACTGGCCATCGTGATGCTCCATATAGCCGGACGCGACATGCGCGCTGAGCCATTCGCGTACCAGACGCGGGTTGCAGGTGGTTTTTTCGGCGAGGGCTTGCGGGGTGACCGGCTGACTGTCGGCCATCGCCCGGTACAGCCCGAGTTCTTCGCCAACGATGACGTTCGCCAGCATCGCGGCGCCGCCCATGTCGTTGACCAGTTTGCCCATGAAGGCGTTGAGTCGTGTTTCGTCCATCACGAGTGCTCCTGATACAGGATCACCGTCCGGTGGCAAAACGTTGTCGAGGCATGGGCCGCTGGGCGGTGGTCACAGAAGTGGGCAGGGCACAGCTGACGTCGTCCTGCATTCCCCCTCGACTGGGTAATGAATCAGTCTAGCCGGGCTGGGGCAAGATGCAGTGTTTGTGCGCCATGCAAATTCCAATGTGGGAGCGGCGGTACGAAGCTTCGACTTGCTCGCGAACGCGGTGTGTCAGTCGATGCATCAGGGGCTGATACGCCGCTTTCGCGAGCAAGCCCGCTCCCACAGGTGATTGGTGTGGGGATCAGCGCAGGGGCAATTTCAACTCCGCGCACAGGCCTCCGCCCTCGCGGTTGCTCAGGGTCAGCGATCCGCCGAGGGCCATGGCCAGTTGCTGGGCGATGGCCAGGCCCAGGCCGGTGCCGCCGGTGCTGCGGTTGCGCGAGTTTTCCACCCGGTAGAACGGCTGCATGACCTGTTGCAACTCGGCTTCGGCAATGCCTGGCCCGCGATCGAGGATTTTGATGCAGAGACCGTCGTCGGTGTCGACCTGCAACTGCGCAGCACCGGCGAATTTCAGTGCGTTGTCGGTCAGGTTCACCAGCACCCGGCGCAGGGCCTGGGGACGGGTATCGATCACCGCCGCACTCTTGCCGATCAGTTGCACGTCCTTGCCCATGTCCTGATAGTCGAACACCAGGCTGTCGAGGAACGAATCGAGGTCGGTGCGCCGGCTTTCCTCGGTCGAGCCGTGGATGCTGCGAGCGTACGCCACGCCTTCGCGCACCAGATGCTCCATCTCGCCGAGGTCGTTCCACAGTTTGTCTTTCTCGACCGAGTCGTCCATGAACTCTGCGCGCAATTTCATGCGGGTGATCGGGGTTTGCAGGTCATGGGAAATCGCCGCCAGCAGTTGCATGCGCTCCTTCAGATACGCAGCGATCCGCGCCTGCATCGCGTTGAAGGCCCGTGCGGCGTAGGCCACTTCGGTTGGGCCTTGCTCGTCGAGCATCACCGGGTGCGCGTTGGGGTCGAGGGATTCCACGGCATTGGCGAGGCGGGCGAGGGGGCGTATGGCAATGCGCACCGCCAGCCAGGTGCAGGCGATCAGCAGCGCCAGTTGCCCGAGCAATACCCCCGGCAGCCACGGCGACAGCGGCGGCATGGCCGGACGCACATCGATGGTCAACGGGCTGCCGTCGCTGAGGCGCAAATGGGCCTGGAAGTGTTTTTTCTCTGCGGAAAATCGGCTGAAGGACAGCGGATGGGCGCCGCCGATCGCACCGCTGATCGAGGTCGCGGCCACCGGTACCTCCTCGGCGTCGAGCGGGGCGCCGGGATCGCCGTCGTTCAACCGATAATCGTAGTTGGTGCGAGCCAGTCGTGGCAGCCAGGCGGGGCGTTCCTGCGCGGGCAGGCGGTCGAGGATTGCAACCGACGTCGAAACGTCGTTTTGCATATTGCTGAGCATGGTGCTTCTGGCGCTTTGGAAACGCTCGTAATACTGCGCGCCAAACGACAGGGCCTGGGCCAGGATCAGCCCGATCAGAAAGATCAGCGACAACCGCGAAGCCAGGGTGCGTGGCCAATGCAGCTTGAGGCTCATGCCGAGGCCCCGAGGATTTCCACCGGTAGCGAAAAAACATAACCCTCGCTGCGCACGGTCTTGATGTAGGCCGGCTCACGCGCATCATCAAGCAGGCGCTGGCGCAAACGGCTGACCAGCAGATCAATCGAGCGATCAAACAGATCGGCTTCGCGGCCCTGGGTCAGGTTGAGCAATTGATCACGGCTGAGCACCCGTTGTGGATGATCGAGGAACACCCGCAGCAAGCGGTATTCGGCACCACTGAGGGCGACCAGTGTGCCGTCATTGTCCAGCAGATGCCGGGCCGAGGTGTCCAGTTGCCAACGGCCGAAGGCCAGCAGGCGACCGCTTTCGGTGACCACCAGATTCGGCGGCAGCATTCGTGTGCGCCGCAGCACCGCGTTGATCCGCGCCAGCAGTTCGCGGGCGGCGAACGGCTTGGTCAGGTAATCGTCGGCGCCCATTTCCAGGCCGATGATGCGGTCGGTTTCATCGTTGCGCGCCGTGAGCATCAGCACCGGCGTGGCCTTGTGCTTGCCCACGCGCAATTCGCGGCACAGCTGCAGGCCATCGTCGCCGGGCATCATGATGTCGAGCACGATCAGGTCGACAGTGTTGGCTTCGAGAAAACTGCGCATCTGCCGACCATCGGCGACCACGGTGGTGCGCAGTCCGTTCTTCTTCAGGTAATTGCCGACCAGCTCGCGGATCTCGCGGTCGTCGTCGACGATAAGGATGTGATCGACATGTTCCATCGGTGCAGAACCTCTATCAAAGGGCAATGCCATGCAGTCTATCGAGCCTGCGCCGGCTTGCCTGCCCGGGTTTGTATTGCAGTGTATCTGGCGTAATGGCGGATACACACACATGCAAAAACGCGATTTTTTCAGGGTTTTGTATCGCTGTGTATCTCCGGGCGGTGGGGATACACAGTGATTGATAGCGGCCGTTTCCTGACACAGACGCGATACCTCACGCGCCTCAAATAGGCTCCATCGAGGCCCACACAACTTGCCTCGGCTCAACCCATACAAGCCTTGAGGAAACCACCATGACGCACAAAACCGTTGTCGCCGCCTGCCTGTTCGCCGCCCTGAACATCTGCACCCTGTCGGCCCGGGCCGAATCCGATGTCAGCCCGCACACCTACACCTACGGCACGCACCTGGACATCCAGAAAGTGCTGTCGATGACCGAGGACAACGCGGTGAACTGCGGCATTATCGATGCGCGCATGACGTACCTGGATTCGGCCGGAAAAACCCAGGTGCTGGATTACCGCAAATTTGCCGATGGCTGTAACAACCAGAACTGAGTGCTCAGATGCATCGACAGTCACCGCCCGCGCATATCAATGGCTCACAGGTCGCGCACCATGAGCCATTGCTCGTTGTCCCAGGCGCGAAAGCGCTCCAGCACTGTCCAGCCGCGTTTCGCGTAGTAGTCCTGCTTGTTCTGTGTGTGCAGATAGAAACGTGCGAAACCGCGCTGTTTCGCCGCCTGGCTGATGCCATCGATCAACCGCTCTGCCAGCCCCTGGCCACGAGCTTGCGGGCTGACAAACACGCACGCCAGCCAAGGGCCGAGATCCGGACGCAGGGCCAGATCCGCCCGGGCCAGCGCCGCACCGCCGAGCAGACGCTCGCCGTCCAGCGCAATCAGGCATGACCAGTCGCCATTGTTCTGGCCGGCAGCGAACTCGCGTTGCCATTCGGCCAAGGGTTGCTCGGCGTATTCGTAGGCGAACTGGCGGTGGATCCACTCGGCGTAAGTGTCGCTGTGCTGCGGGTGATTGACGAGCCATTCAAAACGCAGGGACATGATGGAATCCATTCACGGAAGACGGGAAGGCATAAAAGCCGATTGCCCCACGCAATGGCAATCTCGGAGTGTCTCGAGGCCTTTACAAAAAACCGCCACTCATCGGCCCGGCCGTTGTTTTGCCGGCTCTTCGGACGATTGGCAGGGACGCCATCGACCCTCGGCGCGATAGTGGATGAGCAGGGCCACTGTCGGCCCTGTCACTGATAAAAAGAACGCGAGGTTGCCATGCCGAAATTCGTGATTGAACGCGAGATTCCAGGGGCCGGAAAGCTGTCGCCGCAAGAACTCCAAGCCGTATCGCAAACCTCCTGCCAGGTGTTGCGTGAACTCGGGCCACAGGTGCAGTGGCTGCAAAGTTACGTCACCGCCGACAAAATCTATTGCGTCTACATCGCCCCTGACGAAGAGCAGGTGCGCGAGCACGCCAGGCTGGGTGGATTCCCGGCCAACAGCGTGGCGCGGGTGATGACGGTCATCGACCCGACCACGGCCGAATGAAGTCCTTCTACCTGCTGCGGAGCACGATTGATGAGTACTCCCATTGATCTGACGGGTCTGAAAGAGCGCCAGAAAGTCGCCTGGGCCAGCGGTGATTACGCGGTGATCGGTACCACCTTGCAGATCGTCGGCGAAAACCTCGCCGAGGCCTGCGACCTGCACTGCGATGAGGAAGTGCTGGATGTCGCCGCCGGTAACGGTAATGCGACTCTGGCGGCGGCGCGACGTGGTTGTCAGGTGACCTCGACCGACTATGTCGCGGCGCTGCTGGAGCGGGGACAGGATCGGGCACGGGCCGAGCATCTGGATGTGATTTTTCAGGTCGCCGATGCCGAAGCGTTGCCGTTCGCCGACGAGAGTTACGACGCGGTGCTGTCGACCTTTGGCGTGATGTTTGCCCCGGATCAGGCGACTGCCGCAGCGGAACTGGCGCGGGTCTGCCGAAGGGGCGGGCGCATCGGTCTGGCGAACTGGACGCCGGAAGGTTTCGTCGGCCAGATGTTCAAGGTGCTCGGTCGCCACGTCCCGCCCCCCGCCGTGGCCCAGCCGCCGTCGAACTGGGGCACCGAAGCGTGGTTGCACAGCCACTTCAATGAGCGCGAATTTTTGCTGCAGGTCACCCGCCGCACCTTCAATTTCCGCTATCGCTCGGCGGCGCACTTCATCGACATTTTCCGCCACTGGTACGGGCCGGTGCACAAGGCCTTCGCGGCATTGCCGCCGGAAAGCGGGCAGGCGCTGGAGAGTGATCTGGCGGATCTGCTGAACCGCTCGAACCGGGTGGGAGAGAAGTCGCTGGTGGTGCCGAGCGAGTATCTGGAGGTGGTCATCACCAAACGCTGAATGTTCAGAATCATGCCAAAACCTGTGGGAGCTGGCTTGCCAGCGATGGCGGCCGTCCTGTCCAAACGATGTCGACTGGCAGTCCGAAATCGCTGGCAAGCCAGCTCCCACAGGTATTCGTGATTGGCAGGTCTGGTGCTATTTCAGGTGCGGCCGATCAAACCACTCCAGCGCCGTACGCCAGATGCAGATCCCCAGAAAGTACGCCGACGCCAGCAACCACAAACCCATCACCAGCGGATTGATCATCGGGTGATTAAGCACCAGCGACAGGCTGCACAGCAGCCAGATGGCCGTCACCGCGATGTTGATCGGCATGAACCGGCGTACCCGGAACGGGTGCAGGAACTTCATGCGGGTCACGGTCAGCAGCGCCAGACCGATGATGGTCAGAAAGGTGATCCACGGCCCCGGGTCGATGATGTACAGGCACAGGGCAACCACGTTCCACGCGGCGGGGAAACCGACGAAATAGTTGTCCTTGCTCTTCATGTTGACGTTGCAGAAACAGAACAGCGACGACACCAGAATCAGCGATACGCTCAGCAGCAGGGTGTAGTCGGGCAGGGGAATGTAGCGATAGATGAACAGCGCCGGAATGAACACGTAGGTCAGGTAGTCGATCACCAGATCGAGGATCGAGCCGTCGAAACTCGGCAGCACCGACTGCACATTGACCTTACGCGCGAGCGCTCCGTCGAGACCGTCGACGATCAATGCCACGCCCAGCCACATCAGGCAGTGAGTCGGCTGGTTTTCCAGCAGGGCGAGGGTCGCCAGAAAGGCTGTGACCACGCCGGTCGCGGTAAAACCATGGGCGCCCCATGCTTTGAGCCTGGCGATGTGTACGGTCGATATCACAGGGGCGTTCTCCAGAAAAATGAAGCATGCCGGTTATCACCCTCGGGCAAAGGGCGCCGGCAAACCGGGTCGGGGTTGCAGCTATCGACCGGTTTGGCCGGGATAAGGTTCACCACCTTTGAATCTTAGCTGCCCGCACAAAAAATACCTCGGCGAAATCTGCCAGCGTCAGCCAGACGGTGCTGGCGCGCCGGCGTCGGCGGTCTATTGTTGCCTGACGCATTTATTGCCAATGGCTGAGGACGAGATCATGAACACCAGTGATTTGCTCGAACAACTACTGCGGGGCCAGGCCTCGGTGGGACAACCAAGTGGCGCTTCGGCCGGCGCAGGTCTGGGCGGACTGGGCGGCTTGCTCGGTGGCCTGTTGGGCGGCGGCGCGAGTACAGGCGCCAGTGGCGCGCAGTCCGGTGGGCTGGGCGGTTTGGGTGGATTGCTGGGTGGTCTGCTTGGCGGCGGTGGCGGCGGTGGATTGGGCGGCGCGTTGGGCGGGGCACTCGGTGGCGGCGGTACACAAAGTCGTTCCGGCGGCACCAATTATGCGGCACTGGCCTCGTTGGGAATGATGGCGTTCCAGGCGTATCAGGCCTGGCAGCGCAGTCAGGCGTCGGCGGCGCCACAGCAGATTCCGCCAACCGCAAATCTGCTGGCCGGGCCCGAAGTCGAGGAGCACGGGCATGCTGTGCTGCGGGCGCTGATCGCGGCAGCCAAGGCTGATGGTGAGATCGATGACCGGGAACGGCAGATGATCGATGAAGAGATTGGCAAACACACCGACGATCCAGAATTGCAGCAATGGTTTAACGCTGAAGTTGCCAAACCGCTGGATGCGAACGAAGTCGCGCAGGCGGCCAACGACGACCCGGCGACGGCCGCCGAAATGTACCTGGTCAGCGTGATCCTAGTGGACGACCAGCAAGACGCCGAACGCAACTACCTGGATGAACTGGCTGCCGCGCTGCAGATCGCCCCGCAGTTGCAGGTGCATCTGGAGGCTCAGGCCAAAGGTCGGGCCTGAAGCACCGTCAAAAATCGCGGTCTCGGGCAGCCCTTGCCGGGACCACGATGCTCCGTCCGTCAGGGCGATTTTCATGTCGATTGAATTTTTTTCCGTAGCGGTTGCTCTGCTGATGTAGAGGCGTGAAACAACGCCCTGACCGGCCAACCGAACGAGAACACTGACATGACTGCCCTGACCCCTCTGCAGGCGCCGAGCGCGCAGCAACAGCCCATCATTGCCGACGGCGATCTGCGGCGTATTTATGAGGCACTGCTGCTTGAGGATGCGCCTGAAACCCTCGCGCGGGATTTTCTCGCCGAGCAGTTGCAACGTGCCGCGCTGTTGCCCGAAGAACTTCCGCAGGATCCGTCGGCGTGGCAAAACTGGGTCGCCGGGCACTGCACGGAAGTTGCCCGCCAGTACGCCGATTACCTGCAACAACGCCAGGCCGGCGGACCGCGCCAGTTTTTCAGCAACAAGGCTCACGCGTTGTACTTTCTGCAAGCCGTGGCGCCGACCAAACTGGTGGATGGCGCGTGGCTGTACGGTTTGTTGGCGCAGTGGCGCGACCCGCGTTTCGACGGGTTGCTGTGTACCTATCTGGAAGAATTGGGCGACGGCAATCCGGCGCAAAACCACGTGGTGATCTACCGCAAACTGCTCGCTGAGCACGGTTTGCAGGACGCCAGCGCGATTGCCGATGAACGCTACTTGCAAGGCGCGCTGCAACTGGCACTCGGTGCCTGTGGCGAAAGCTTGCTGCCGGAGGTGATCGGCTACAACCTCGGCTACGAACAACTGCCGCTGCACTTGCTGATCAGTGGCTATGAACTCAGCGAGTTGGGCGTTGATCCTTACTACTTCACCCTGCATGTGACCATCGATAACGCCAGCACCGGCCATGCGCAAAAAGCCGTGCAGTCGGTGCTCGACCTGTTGCCGCTGGAAGCCGATCGCGGCGAATTCCTGCGCCGGGTATCGCTGGGCTATCGACTCAACGACCTGGGGCAGGGCAGCCGCGCGATCATCGAAGGTTTTGACCTGGAGCAGGAAGTGCTGGCGATGCTAGAGCGCAAACGCCCGTTCGGTCAGCACATGCATTCCGACTACTGCCGTTTCGAAGGCAAAACCGTCAATCAATGGCTGGCCACGTCCGAGCAACTGCCCGGATTTCTTCAGGCGATGCAGGACAAGGGCTGGATCAAACGCAATGAAGATCCGCAAGCCAGCCGTTTCTGGCAGTTGATCGATGGCGACGGTGCGGCGATGTTCGGCGTGTTCAGTCCGTATGAAAAGCAACTTCTGCACGACTGGATTGCCGGCGACTGGACCCCATCCGACCAACGCAAAGCGCCACGACGCAGCCGTCAGGTGGCAACCCCGGACGCCGCCGTGCCCGAACACGATCCCGACGTACAACGCCTGACTTCTGCGCTGCAAGGTCAGGACGGACACGCACAAATGGCCACGCTGATCCCATGGTTGTCACCGGCCCGCCATGCCCACCCGGCGGGGCTGCTGGCGACACGTCGCTTCATCGAACTCAAATCCAGTCTGCGCTAAGGAAATCTCCATGAATCAGGAAGAACAACTGTCCGCCAACGACCTGACGCTGCTGCAACTCGGCCGGCGCTTGCAGGCTGACGGCTACCGTTTCGTCACGCCGACGCCCTTGACCCATCAGCGCGTAAACCAGCGTGACGAAGGGCAGGTCGCCGATACCCTGCGCGACGTGTTCGGCTGGTCGCGTCCGTTCGAACCTGGCTTGCTGTCCGCCGATGAACAGCGGCAGTTGCAGGATGCGCAAGTGATTGACGTCTACGACGGCCGCTTGAAAAGCCGGGTGCGCTGGTCGAGTCTTGATGACTTGTTGTTCGTGCATTCCGGCTTTCCCACCGATGCCGCCGATTCGGTGTTTTTCGGCCCGGACACTTACCGGTTTGCACAGCTGATTCACGCGCATCTGCAACAGAGCTTCGCGCCGATTCAGCGTGCGGTGGACATTGGCTGCGGCGCCGGCGTCGGCGCCATCCTGATTGCCCGCGCACGGCGTGAAGCGCAGGTGCTGGCGGTCGACATCAATCCCGCCGCGCTGCGCCTGACTGCGATCAACGCGGCATTGGCCGAAGTCGCGAATGTCGAGGTGCAGGCCAGTGATGTGCTGCAGGGCACCGAAGGCAACTTCGACTTGATCGTCGCCAACCCGCCGTACATGGCTGACCCGGCCGGGCGTGCTTATCGGCATGGCGGTGGCTCGCTCGGCGCCGGATTGTCGCTGCGTATCGTCGAGCAGGCGCTCAATCGGCTGGCACCCGGTGGCTCCTTGTTGCTGTACACCGGCGTGGCGATGGTCGATGGCGGCGATCCTTTTTTCGACACCGTGGTGCCGCGCCTGGATTCGACGCGATTCGGCTGGACCTATCGCGAGCTGGATCCCGACGTGTTCGGTGAAGAGTTGTTGAACCCCGGTTACCAGCGCGTGGACCGGATCGCCGTGGTCGTGCTGACCGTGACCCGCATTGGCTGACACAAGGCAGGTGCGCCATGAACAGGAACCTCGACGACTACAATCGTATGCGCGACTTTTCCGCGACGTCGGAACCCGCCGCGGTCAAACGCCGTGGCCGCAGCAAGGCCAGTGAACATGCGCTGCAGTTCTGCATCCAGAAGCACGACGCTTCGCACCTGCATTATGACTTTCGCCTCGAACTCGATGGCGCGCTGAAGAGCTGGGCGGTGCCCAAGGGGCCGTCACTCGATCCCAAGGTCAAGCGTCTGGCGGTACACGTCGAAGACCATCCGCTGGATTACGCGACGTTCGAGGGCAGCATTCCCGAAGGGCATTACGGCGCCGGAGATGTAATTGTCTGGGATCGCGGTGTATGGATTCCGCAGGAGGATCCGGCCAAGGCCTATGCCAAGGGTAAACTCAAGTTCGAGCTGCAAGGCGAAAAGCTCTCCGGGATCTGGAACCTGGTGCGCACGCACATGCCGGGCAAGAAGGAAAACTGGTTTCTGATCAAACATCAGGACAGTGCGGCGCGCCCGCAGGACGATTACGATGTGCTCAGCGCCGAGCCGGACAGCGTGCTCAGCGAACGCACCCTGATCAGCAAACCCAAGCTCGCCGCCGAACAAGTCAAACCCGTGAAAAAGACCCCGGCGAAACCGCGCAAAGCGGCATCCGGGACACTCACTGGTGCGCGCAAGGCCAAACTGCCGGCGCAACTCAAGCCGGAATTGGCGACCCTGGTCGACAGCGCACCCGAAGGGCAGTGGAGCTACGAGATCAAGTTCGACGGCTACCGGATCCTGGCGCGCATCGATCACGACCAGGTGCAACTCTTCACCCGCAACGGTCACGACTGGACGCACAAACTGCCGCAACAGGCGCAAGCCCTCGCTGAGCTGGGGCTGGAATCGGCATGGCTGGACGGCGAAGTGGTGGTCACCAACGAGCAGGGTGTGCCGGACTTTCAGGCGCTGCAAAACGCCTTCGAAGCCGGGCGCAGCGGCAGCATCATGTACTACCTGTTCGACATGCCCTACCTCAACGGCGTTGACCTGCGCGAAGTGCCGGTCGAGGAGCGCCGCGCGGCGTTGTCCACGGTACTCGGCGGGCATGAGCAGCCGTTGCTGCGCTTCTCCGAAGCCTTCGATGAAACGGCGGACGCACTGCTCAACAGCGCCTGCCAGATGCAGATGGAGGGGCTGATCGGCAAACGCCTCGGCTCGCCCTACGTGTCGCGGCGCAGCAGCGACTGGATCAAGCTCAAGTGCAAGCATCGGCAGGAATTCGTGGTTGTCGGCTACACCGATCCGAAAGGTGCGCGCAGTGCTTTCGGTGCGCTGTTGTTGGGCCTGCATGATCGCGACAGTGGCGAGTTGCGCTATGCCGGCAAGGTCGGCACCGGTTTCAACGAAACCACACTGAAAAGCATCCTCGCTCAGCTCAAGCCGTTGCAGGTGAAGAAGGCTGCCGTGGTCAATCCGCCCAGCGGCTTCGAGGCCAAAGGTGTGCACTGGCTCAAACCCAATCTGTTGGCAGAAGTGGCATTCGCCGAAATGACCAAGGACGGTTCGGTGCGCCACGCTGTGTTCCATGGGCTGCGCAATGACAAACCGGCCAGGTCGATTACCGAGGAGCGCGCGAAACCCGTGAAGACTTCAGCGAAAGCCACCCCGTCGAAAAAAGCTGCCTCGACGAAGAAAACTGCAGAATCAAAGAAAGCCACTGAGCCGAAGAAAGCCGAACCGGCGCCGTTCCAGCTGGGGCTGGCCAGCGGCAAGGTGCGCATCACCCACCCCGACCGGGTGAT
The DNA here is from genome assembly GCF_900215165.1 of Pseudomonas sp. LAMO17WK12:I5. Lineage (NCBI taxonomy): Bacteria > Pseudomonadati > Pseudomonadota > Gammaproteobacteria > Pseudomonadales > Pseudomonadaceae > Pseudomonas > Pseudomonas sp. LAMO17WK12:I5. The sequence goes on from NZ_OBDS01000003.1 coordinate 302,073, forward strand.
CGATGCGGTCAGCGGCGCCACCAAGATGCAACTGGCCGAGTATTACGCCAGCGTCGCCGAGTGGATCCTGCCGCAGCTCAAGGATCGCCCGGTTGCGCTGGTGCGGGCGCCGGACGGCATTGCCGGCGAGCTGTTCTTCCAGAAAAACGCCGAGCGCCTGGCGATTCCCGGCATCACCACGCTGGACAAGGACGTTACCGGGCAACCGGTGATGTTGATCAACAATGCCGAGGCCTTGATCGGCGCAGTGCAGATGAGCACGGTCGAGTTGCACACCTGGAACGCCACCACCGTCGATCTGGACAAGCCTGACCGCTTCGTCCTCGATCTCGACCCAGACCCTGCGCTGCCGTGGAAAAGCATGGTCGAAGCCACGGCGCTCACCCTGACCGTGCTGGATGAACTGGGGCTCAAGGCGTTTCTCAAGACCAGCGGCGGCAAAGGCATTCACCTGGTGGTGCCGTTGACCCGCAAGCATGGCTGGGACGAGGTCAAGGATTTCAGCCATGCGATCGTCAGTCACATGGCCAAGCTGTTGCCGGAACGCTTTTCCGCGGTGTCCGGGCCGAAAAATCGTGTCGGTCGGATCTTCATCGACTACCTGCGTAACGGCCTGGGCGCCACCACCATTTGTGCCTACGCGGCGCGCACCCGTGAAGGACTGCCGGTGTCGGTACCGCTGTTTCGCGAAGAAGTAGGGGAGATCAAGGGTGGCAATCAGTGGAACATCAGCAATGTCCATGAGCGTCTGAACGAAGTCGGCGATGAGCCGTGGGCCGACCTGAAGAAAACCCGCCAGAGCATCACTGCCGAGATGCGCAAACGGGTTGGCATGAAAAAATGATCAGGTGTCGCGCAGCAAGTCGTGAGCGTTGAGCAGTTCGAAGGCGATTTCGGGGTGGTTGTTCAAGCCCCGACGAATCGCCGCCGGAATTGACTTGCGGGTCTTGCGGCACAGTCCCGGCAGCGCCTCGATCTGAATCTCGATGCCGAGCATGCTGCGCACTTCATGAAAGCCCGGGGAGATTTCCACCCGCAGGCCCAACTGTTCGTGCATGCGCTGTTGCAGATGCCGCAAGTCCGCAAGGTCTTTAAGTTGTTCCAGCCGGGAGAGGAGGATTTTTTCCTGCTCGCGGGTCAGGCGCAGAATGCGCAGATCCGTGCCCGGCGTTTCCAGCAACGCGTCGCGCCCGCAATCGCAGGCGCCGGGCGGGCAGGGTGAGCGCAAAGGCGCAGGAGGCGCAAGAGTCGTCATGGCCTCCATCATAGAGGCCGTCAGACGGTTTTGCCTATGCGCCCTCAGTTGCCGTCCATCGGCCGCTGCGTCCCTGGCAACTACTGATTCAGGCCTTCGTAATGCACCAGAATCGCGTTGGCGAGGTCTTCATCGCTGGCATTGAGGCCGGGGTTGTCGTGCCGCACCTGTTGCAGTACCGACTCCAGATAAACCCCACGGATGGCCCCGCCGCTGGCGACGAACGCTGACAGGTCGTCGCGCGCCGGGATCACCATTTTGTGATCCTTGAAGGTCGAGTACAGCGACGCGGAAACGCCCGCCGAGGTGGCGACATCGCCGGCGTCGACACGGGCCAGCGCCGAGCCGACAGGGAGGCAGAGCAGGAGAGAAGAAATGAGCACTAACTTGCGCATGACGATGTTCCTCCACAAGCGCGAAGCAAAAAGGAAGGACTACATAATCTCAGAGGTGCGACCTTTGCCGGAGTTCCGTTCGAACACGCGGATACTTGCTGAAACGCTCTGAAGCGGCACATCTGCACAAATAAGCTTAACTGAAATCCTGAAAGGCGCATTCGGCGCGCCTCACGGAGGAACCCACAGTGTCGATCAAATTGCGTTTGCTGTTGCTGATTGCAACCAGTCTGTTGACGGCGCTGATCGTGAGTCTGGTCAGCTATGTGGGGAATACGCGCATGTCCGCAGCGGTGAACGACAACGCGGTGAGCATGACCGCGCTGCGCAATCACATGGAAGCCGACATGATGCACGACGCGCTGCGGGCCGACGTGTATTCGGCGATGCTGGTGGGCCTGGGCAAAAGTACCGGCACGGCCGCAGAGGTGCGGGACTCGATCAACGAACACGCTACGCATTTTCGCGAAGTGCTGGATGAAAACCTCAAATTGCCGGTCAACCCGACGATCAAGTCTGCGCTGGAACACATAAAACCCAGCCTGGACACTTACATTGCGGCGGCCGAGCGCATAGTCGGCCTGGCACTGGACAACCCGGACAGCGCGCAACGGGAGCTGGGCACGTTCAATGCGGCCTTCAGTCAGCTCGAAGAGCAGATGGCGGCCCTCAGCGAACTGATCGAAAGCAACACCCGTGACACCAGCCAGGCCACCGAAAGCGCCATTCGCAACGCCAACATCGCCCTCGGCGCAGTATTGCTGGCCAGCCTGCTGCTGTTATTGGCGCAAGGGCGCTGGGTGACCCGCAGCATCATGGGGCCGCTGAAATCCGCTAACCAGATCGCGCAGAGCATTGCCCAGGGCAACCTCAGCGAACCGATCAGCGAGCCGACCGGCAAGGACGAGGCCAGTACGCTGATCCGCAGCCTGGCGACCATGCAGCGCGACCTGCGCAACATGATCGACGTCGTTCGGCGCAACGCCCATGGGGTCAGCGGCATGAGCGAGCAACTGAGCCACGGCTGCCATCAGGTCGCCGACAGCAGTCAGCAGCAAAGCGCCGCCGCCGGCACCATGGCCGCCGCCGCGAGCCAGATGACCGCCAGCATCGAGGAAATCACTCGTCATGCCGAACGCGCGCTGGGCATGGCCAATCAGGCCGAGTCGCTGGCCAAGAGCGGCGGGCAGGTGATCCATCAGGTGGTCAGCGACATGGACGACATCGCCCGCTCGGCGCAACAGTCGGCGCAGGTGATCCGTACGCTGGATCAGGAATCCGAAGGCATCTTCAACATCATTCAGGTGATCAAGAGCATCGCCGACCAGACCAACCTGCTGGCACTCAACGCCGCCATCGAGGCAGCGCGGGCCGGCGAGCAGGGCAGGGGCTTTGCCGTGGTTGCCGACGAAGTGCGCAGCCTGGCGGCACGCACCAGTGCCTCAACCCAGGAAATCGCCGCGATGGTTGCACGGATCCAAAACAGCACCCGGGAGGCGGTCAGCAGCATGGAGGCCGGCGTGGCCCAAGTCGACAAGGGCATGGCGGTCACGGCTGAAGTCGAACGGGCGATTCGCGAAATCCTCGACGCCACCCTCAGCACCACGCAACTGGTCAACGACATCACCCGCACCATCGGCGAGCAAAGCCAGGCCAGCAACGAAATCGCTCATCAGGTGGAAATGATCGCCGGGATGTCCGAGGGCAACAGTAAAGTGATCGGGCAGACGGCCAATACCACCGATGAACTGTCGAGTCTGGCGGGGGCGTTGGCGTTGTCGGTGGATCGGTTTCGGTTGTAGTGCCGCCATCGCGAGAGCAGCCCATTCCCTGTAGGAGTGAGCCTGCTCGCGATGGAGCCAACCCAGCCACCACAGGTTTCTGAATCATGTTCAGCCCAAACCGGCCGATAACGCCCACAGCGGAAAAAGACTCTCAAGTCGGGAACAGACGCGCGGGTTTGCCCTGACGTGATATTCTTCGCGCCAACTTGGTTTGACCTTATTCGGTTTGCCTGCCTTTGGGGCGGGCTGACGGAATCCCTGTCGCTCAAGTAGCTGAAGCCAATAATGATAAGAAGTCAGTTCAGAAGGGACATTAACTGAGGTCGATGCGGTACGTCGGCCTTGTGTGCCCACCCGTCAAAATTGAAGTGTGCTGGAATCTGCGACGCGAGCCTGAGCGTCATCAAAGCGGATCGCATACAGATAACAGCGGCGGGCGGAAGGCGTTTTATCATAGGTGCAACGGATGTTTAAGAAAGTGAACACAGCCTTGCTCGGGCTGGCTTTGGCGATGGGGATGTCGTCCGCCAATGCTGCAGAAGCAAAGAAAGTCGACGTTCTGCTGATCGGCGGCGGCATCATGAGCACCACCCTGGGTGTGTGGATCAATGAGCTGGAGCCAAGCTGGTCGATGGAAATGGTCGAGCGCCTCGACGGCGTCGCCCTGGAAAGCTCCAACGGCTGGAACAACGCCGGTACCGGTCACTCCGCCCTGGCTGAGCTGAACTACACCCCGGAAGACGACAAAGGCAACGTGACGATCCCGAAAGCGGTCGAGATCAACGAAGCGTTCCAGGTGTCCCGTCAGTTCTGGGCCTGGCAGGTTCAGCAAGGCGTTCTGAAGAACCCTCGCTCGTTCATCAACACCACGCCGCACATGAGCTTCGTGTGGGGCGATGACAACATCAAGTTCCTGAAAAAGCGCTACGAAGCCCTGCAAGCGAGCCCGCTGTTCGCCGGCATGCAGTACTCCGAAGACCCGGCTGTGATCAAGAAGTGGGTCCCGCTGATGATGGAAGGGCGTGACCCGAACCAGAAAATCGCGGCCACCTGGAGCCCGCTGGGTACCGACATGAACTTCGGCGAAATCACCCGCCAGTTCGCCGGTTACCTGCAGACCAAGCCTAACTTCGACCTGAAGCTGTCGAGTGAAGTCGAAGACATCACCAAGAACGCCGACGGCACCTGGCGCGTCAGCTACAAAAACCTGAAAGACGGCACCAAGACCGAAACCGACGCCAAGTTCGTGTTCATCGGCGCTGGTGGCGGCGCTCTGCACCTGCTGCAGAAGTCGGGCATTCCTGAAGCCAAGGAATACGCTGGCTTCCCGGTCGGCGGCTCGTTCCTGGTGACCGATAACCCGGCCATCGCCGAGCAGCACCTGGCCAAGGCCTACGGTAAAGCTTCGGTTGGCGCACCGCCGATGTCGGTTCCGCACCTGGACACCCGTGTTCTGGACGGCAAGCGCGTCATCCTGTTTGGCCCATTCGCGACCTTCAGCACCAAGTTCCTCAAAGAAGGCTCGTACCTGGACCTGCTGACCAGCACCACCACCCACAACATCTGGCCAATGACCAAGGTCGGCATCAAGGAATACCCGCTGGTCGAGTACCTGGCCGGTCAACTGATGCTGTCGGATGAAGACCGTCTGAACGCGCTGAAGGAATACTTCCCGAACGCCAAAGCCGAAGACTGGCGCCTGTGGCAAGCCGGCCAGCGCGTGCAAATCATCAAGCGTGATGAAGCCGCTGGCGGCGTGCTGAAACTGGGCACCGAAATCGTTGCTGCACAAGACGGCTCCATCGCCGGCCTGCTGGGCGCATCGCCAGGCGCGTCGACCGCTGCACCGATCATGCTGAGCGTGCTGCAGAAAGTCTTCAAAGACAAAGTCGCCACCCCTGAGTGGCAGGCCAAGCTGCACCAGATCGTTCCAAGCTACGGCACTCAGCTGAACAACGATCCGGCCAAAGTGGCACAAGAGTGGGCGTACACCGCCAAGATCCTCGAACTGCCAACTCCACCGGTGATCGGTCAGGCTGCTGCCCCGGCTGCACCTGCAGCTGAAAAAGCTGAAGCACCGAAGGAAAATGCTGCACGTGACATGGCGCTGTAACTAGACGCCTGATGCACAAAAGCCCACTGAACCGGGAACGGTCAGTGGGCTTTTTTGTGGCGCCTGATCCTACTTGGGTTTCGCGCTTGCCAGATACGCACCAAGCCGCCGTCCCATCTCTTCGCCGAGGGCCTGCAAACCGCTCAACGGCCGCACCATCACCTCGAACTCGACAATCTTCCCGCTCTCATCAAAGCGAATCATGTCGATCCCCTTCAACTCCTTGGTCCCGACCTTGGCGCTGAACTCCAAAACCACATTCAAGCCATCGGCAGTCACCAGTTCGCGGTGATATTTGAAATCTTCAAACACGTCGAACACGGTGTTGAGGATCATCGTCACCACTGGCGCGCCGGGGTAAGGCGAGTGGGCCATGGGCGAGCGGAATACCGCGTTCGGGTCGAGCAGTTCGGGCAAGGCCTTGAGATTGCCGGTGCGGATCATCTCGTGCCAGCGTTTCAGGGATTCGGCGGCGTTGGGTTGCAGGTTCAGTTCGGACATTGACCACTCCTGGAATTGTTGTTGTTCTGCGCGCGACGGCAATCACTCTAGTTCAAAGCGGTGGATCTCGAACCGTTGTGTGCCGATCTGAATACCAGATCATGTCCGGAGCGGATCAGATGGGCATCTGATCCGTATTTTTCTGTTGGATCTGCCTCTGTAACCGGCTCAGTCAGGCGCTCAGAATAGCCTGGCAATTCGGTCACCCGCGGCAGCCCTTCATCCCGAAGCGCCCGGTGCACCGCAAGCTCAACATTAAGGAGAGCAGCATGAACAAGATGGCGATTTTCCTCGGTGGGTTTCTGACGTTGACCATTCTGATCGGAATGCTTGCGACGATTTCTCCGGTCTGAACCCCGGTCGTTTTACACCAGACTCCAGCGCCCTTTTTGTCGAAGGGCGCAACTGTTTCTACTGCGCTGTAACTTCTCGCATCACACCGAACTGGACTGAACCGGGAGGCGGCGCAAGCGATTGAGGTGTCTGTACCGGCCTCTTCGCGAGCAAGCCCGCTTCCACATGGATTTGTGAACAACACAGATCCAGTGTGGGAGCGGGCTTGCTCGCGAAGGGGCCAGTAGCGTCACTGAAAAGCTCTCAAGCGAATCAAGGCGCGCCAAACACCATCGTCCAGTAAACCCCTTCATCACTGCGCGCCTCACTGGCGAACCCGGCACCGACCTGAGTGAACATCGGGTTCATCAAGTTGGCGCAATGGCCGGGGCTGGCCAGCCATCCGGCCATCGCCTTGCCCGGTGAACTCTGGCCGGCGGCGATATTCTCGCCGATCTGCCGACCTCGATAACCCGCCGCCCGCGCGCGATCTGCCGGCATATCGCCGTCCGGGTCGCGGTGGGCGAAATAGTTGCCGTAGGCCATGGCCTTGCTGTGGCCTTGTGCGGCGGCGCCCAGCGCGGCGTTCCAGCTCAGGGGGCGGGCGGCGGCGAAGCGTTGGCGCCCGCACATCCGGGGGCGTGCCCGAGCGGCGTTGACTTCGGCGAGCAGGGCCTTGCCGACGCTGCGGTTGTCGCCGACACGACTGTCGAGCACCGGTTGCGCCAGCACCACTTGCCATTCACCACGGGAGCGGCTGACGCCGATGTCGGCATACTGGGCGTCGAGCAGGGCGGTGCAGTGGCTGTCTTGCAGCTGTTCGAAGGCTTCCTCGGCATCCCCGGCCCCAATGATGCGGATACTGCGCACCACCACCGCCGAATACCCCGAAGACTTCAATCTCTCGCGCAAGCCACCGCCGTAGCCATAGCCGATCGGCAGCGCCAGATTCGATTTCAGCGACAGTGGCGCCAGGCGCTGGGCCGGGCGGCGGTCGCAGCGTTGCGGATGAGCGCGGTAGTCGTTGATCGCGGCCACCAGTTGCCGCTCTTCGCTGGCGTGGGAGGTCTCGGTGAACAGTGGGGCAAGGATCAGCAGGCACAGCGAAACGAAGCTTGATGAGCGAACGACATGGCGCATGGGACGGCAGACTCAGGGAAAAAGACAGTGCTGAAGTGGGCAGCCGCGGAATACGGCGCCACTAGGACTGGGCTTTTTGCACTTGGTTCATGCTGGCCATCTGGCTTTTTTGGTGGGTGATGAAGGGGAGGGCGATCCTTGGATTTTGTGTTGTTCGCACTGGCGCCTTCGCGAGCAAGCCCGCTCCCACAGGGGATTGCATTATCAAGGTGGGAGCGAGCCTGCTCGCGAAGGGGCCAGTTCAGCCAACGCAATAATCGGCTATCAGCGATCAAGCACTTCCTGCATCCACTGCAGGTATTGCGCCTGCTCGGAAATCGAGTTGTGCCCCGAAGCCGGCACCACCCGCAGCGTCGCCACGCCTTTGGGGAAGTGCGCCAGCAACCGCTGCGTACTGTCCCGTGGAATCACTTCGTCATCGCTGGCCGCCAACAGCAACGTCGGCACGCGAATGTGCGCGGCATAGCGGCCCGACTCGAAGCGATCCTTGAGCAACCATTTGACCGGAAACCACGGGTATTGGCGGACGGCAATTTCTTCGAGGCTGTTGTACGGCGTCACCAGAATCAATCTGGTCGCCGGACGCTGACTCGCCAGCCGCACCGCCACCCCCGATCCCAGGCTGCGGCCGATCACGGCAATCTGCGGATGGCTGGCGTACACCTGATCAAACAGCGCCAGCGCATCTTCGGCAATCGCTTCTTCCGAAGGTGAGCCGCCGCTGCCACCGAAGCCCCGGTAGTTCAGCAAAAACACCGCGTAGTCGGGAAAAGCCTCGCTGAACGACGGCAGATTGCGCGACACATCTTCGGCATTGCCGCCAAAGTAGATCAGCGCTTTTGGCCCGGCATGCGCGCGCGTGGTCACCCACACATCGGCCTCCGGCATCGCCAGTTTCAGCCGCGAATCTTCCGTAGTCACGGCGTTGTCAGGCTGGGGGAAATAGATCAGCGAGCGCTGAAAAATGAACAGCGCCCCGCACAGCAACAGGTAGAGGGCGATGAGCAAGGCGACGAGTGACATCAGTTTTCTGGACATTCGACTAACTTTAACGGGGCGCGGGTGTTCGCAGTCGCAGTGTAGTCCAGCGAATCCGGCTGGCCGTCGTCGCACACAACGTGCAACAGATTCACGCAGCAGGGGAACCCGCATGAGCCACACTGAGGGTTGCTCCCGTCGCCGCTTGCTCACGCTGGCTGCCGGGGTTTCGGCGGTCCTGACCTTTGACCGGGCGTTGGCCACTGCCATCACGCCGACTGCCACTTCGCCGAGCCAGGCAGGAGACCAGACCATGCAGACCCGCGCCATCCCTTCCATCTCCGAGCTGTTGCCCATAGTGGGCGTGGGCACTTATCGCGGCTTTGACGTTGCCCCCGGCGATCCGGCTTATAAGCTATTGCCAGCAGTGCTCGACGAGCTGTTCAAAAAGGGTGGCACGTTGATCGACAGCTCGCCGATGTATGGCCGCGCCGAGCAAACTACTGGCGAGCTGCTATCGATTCACGAACCGCGTTCACCCGCGTTTCTGGCGACAAAGGTCTGGACCCGAGGGCGCAAGGAAGGTATCGCGCAGATGGAGGAATCCTTCCGTCTGCTGCGCACCGAACGCATCGACCTGATGCAGATCCACAATCTGCTGGACTGGCAGAACCATCTGCCAATCCTGCGCGAATGGAAAGAACAGGGGCGCATTCGCTACATCGGCATCACCCATTACACGCCGTCGGCCTACGATGAAGTCGAAGCAGTGCTCAAGGCCGAACAACTGGATTTTTTGCAAATCAACTACGCCCTCGATGACCGTGGCGTGGAGAAACGCATTCTGCCGCTGTGCCGTGAACGCGGGGTGGCGGTGATCTGCAATCGGCCTTTTGGCGGCGGCGGGTTGCTCGCCCGTCTCAAGGTCAAGCCGTTGCCGGCCTGGGTCTCGGACGTGCAGGTAAACAGCTGGCCGCAACTGGCGTTGAAGTTCCTGCTGTCGCACCCGGCGGTGACTTGCGTGATTCCCGGCACCGGCAATCCGCGCTACATGGCCGACAACGCTGGCGCCGGATTCGGGCCGATGCTCACCGATGCGCAGCGGCATCAGTTGATTGCGCTGCTGGGGTAGGCGGTCAACCGCGATACCGCAACGCCTCCACCAACAGCGCAAACGCCGGCGCCGCCTGCCGTCGGCTCGGGTAGTACAGGTGGTAACCGGCAAACGTCGGGCACCAGTCTGCCAGCACTTGCACCAGACGCCCGTCGGCCAGATACGGCGCGACGATGTTTTCCGGAATGTAGCTGAGGCCGAAACCGTCGACTGCGGCGTCGAGTAGCGGGTAGACGCCATTCAGTGTGACTTGCCCGGACACTCGTACCTTGAGGCTTTCGTCACCCTTCTCGAATTCCCAGGTGTACAGCCCGCCGTTGGTGGGCAGACGCAGGTTGTTGCAGGCGTGGTCAGTCAAGTCTCTTGGCGTTTGCGGGTGTGTACGGTTGGCGAAATAGGCCGGCGAGCCGACCACCGCCATGCGCATGTCGGGGCCGATGCGGGTGGCGATCATGCCTTGGGCCACGTCTTCGCCCAGCCGAATGCCGGCGTCGAAGCCTTGTCCGGCGATGTCGACGAAACCGTAATCGCAGATCACCTCGACGGCGATGTCCGGGTATTGGGGCAGGAATTCCTTGAGCACCGGTCGCAACAGCCAGTTCAGCGAATGGTCGGTGGCACTGATGCGGATCCGGCCGGCCGGGGTTTCGCGCAGGTTGCTCAGGGCCGCCAGTTCCTGTTCGATCTCTTCGAAACGCGGGCCGATGGTCTGCAGTAAATGTTCGCCAGCCTCGGTGGGTGAGACGCTGCGCGTGGTGCGGGTCAGCAGGCGCAGGCCCAGGCGCGCTTCAAGGGCGCGGATGGTATGGCTGAGCGCCGATTGCGAGACGCCGAGTTTGGCTGCGGCTTTTGTGAAGCTGCGCTCGCGGGCCACGGCAAGGAAGGCGAGCAGGTCACTGGCGTTTTCTCGAAGCATTGATGAGTGTCCTGCATAAGTTTTTTCGAATTCTAGTCGATTATCTGAACAGTCCGGCTCGGTAAAGTGCGGCTATTGATCACCGGAGACCATCGCCATGAACCCGATTGCCGCTTCTGCACTGACCCTGTCCTTACTGGCGGGTGAGGCCCAGGCCAACGAATCCCCGCGCGTCACTGTCACTCCCAACGGCTCGCAACCCTCGGCCAAAGGCCCGACAGACTGGTTCACCGGCACTGTGCGTGTTGACGCGCCGTTCAAGGGCAGCGATGCCGCGCGTGTCAGCGGCGCCACGGTGACCTTCGAACCCGGCGCACGCACGGCGTGGCATACCCATCCGTTGGGTCAGACGCTGATCGTCACCGCCGGTTCAGGTTTTGTGCAGGAGTGGGGTCAGCCAGTTCGGCAGATCCGCCCCGGCGATACGGTGTGGATCGCGCCGCAGGTGAAGCACTGGCATGGCGCCGCGCCGACCACGGCGATGACGCACATTGCGATTGCCGAAGTGCTGGACGGTGAAGTGGTGGAGTGGATGGAGCAGGTGAGTGCGGCACAATACCCAAGATCGGAATAACTTCCGCATCCTCGACCCCTAGCACCCCATGCTAGTGCGCTACCGAAGCCCTCACCCCATATCGCTTGGGGAGAGGGCTTGAATGTGCAGATGACTAGATCATCTCCGGCAACGAATCGAGGATCTTGTCCAGCGTAATCGGATACTCACGCACCCGCGCCCCGGTGGCGTTGTAGATCGCATTCGCTACCGCCGCGCTCACGCCGCAAATCCCTAGTTCCCCCACACCCTTGGCTTTCATCGGCGATGAAATCGGATCGGTCTCATCGAGGAAAATCACCTCCTGATGCGGGATGTCGGCGTGCACCGGCACCTCGTATCCGGCAAGATCGTGATTGACGAAAAAGCCCAGCCGCTTGTCCACCGCCAGCTCTTCCATCAACGCCGCTCCGACGCCCATGGTCATCGCGCCGATCACCTGGCTGCGCGCGGCTTTCGGGTTGAGAATCCGTCCCGCCGCGCACACCGCGAGCATGCGCCGCACGCGGACTTCGCCGGTCGCTGCATCCACCGCAACCTCCACGAAATGCGCGCCGAAAGTCGATTGCTGATACTGCTTGGCGAGGTCGGCGAACTCGATGCTGTCCTCGGCCTCGACCACGCCATCTTTTGCCGCATCACGCAGCGGCAGGGTCTTGCCCCCGGCGCGCACCTGACCGTCAGCAAACTCGACGTCACTACCGCTCATGCCCAGCTTCGTCGCCACCGCTTCGCGCAGTTTCATGCACGCGGCATACACCCCGGCAGTCGAGCAGTTGCCGCCGAACTGGCCACCGGAGCCGGACGATACCGGGAAGGTCGAATCCCCCAGATGCACACTGACATCCGCCAGGTCCACGCCCATCATCTCGGCCGCGGTCTGGGCGATGATGGTGTAGCTGCCGGTGCCGATATCGGTCATGTCGGTTTCCACCGTGACCTTGCCGTCGCGCTCCAGCCGCACCCGGGCGCCGGACTTCAGCAACAGGTTGTTGCGAAACGCGGCGGCGACGCCCATGCCGATCAGCCAGCGACCTTCGCGACGGCTGCCGGGAGTAGCATTGCGCTGGTTCCAGCCGAATTTCTCGGCACCGGTCTGCAAGCATTCGATCAGGCGTCGCTGGGAAAACGGACGCTCGGTTTTTACCGGATCAACCTGGGTGTCATTAAGGATGCGGAACTGCACCGGGTCGAGCTTGAGCTGCTCGGCCATTTCGTCCATGGCGATTTCCAGCGCCATCAGCCCCGGTGCTTCACCCGGCGCGCGCATGGAGTTGCCTTCGGGCAAATCCAGCGGCGCCCGGCGCATGGTCACCCGGCGGTTTTCTCCGGCATAGAGCAACTGACTCGGCTGCGCGGCGACTTCGACCTTGCCGTCCTTGAGGTTGCCCGACCAGCCTTCGTGGGCGATGGCGCTGAGCTTGCCGTCCGCCGTGGCGCCCATCCGAATGCGCTGGATCGTGGCCGGGCGGTGGGTGGTGTTGTTGGCCATTTGCGGGCGGGCGAGGGCGACTTTCACCGGGCGGTTGGCCAGGCGCGCACCGAGGGCGGCGAGGATTGCGTCGGCACGAATGAACAGTTTGCCGCCGAAGCCGCCGCCAATGTACGGCGAGATCAGGCGCACGTTTTCCTTGGGCAGGCCAAGGGTCGTGGCGACGTCGCCGACGCTCCAGGCGATCATCTGATTGGAGGTCCACAAGGTCAGATGATCACCCTTCCAGGCGGCCAGCGTCGCGTGCGGCTCCATCATCGCGTGGGACTGATCGGGAGTGGTGTAGGTCTGGTCGAACTGCACCGGCGCAGCGGCGAAGGCTTTGTCGAAATCGCCGTGGGTGACGTCGGGCAACTCGTCGTCTTCGACGCCTTGGTCAAGCACGTTGGCCAGTTCGAACTCGCCTTTGGCCGCGACGTAATCGACCTTGATCAATTGCGCCGCAGCGCGAGCCTGTTCGAAGGTCTCGGCGACCACCAGCGCTACGGCCTGGTGATAGTGCTGCACCTCGGGCCCGGCGAGCAGCGGCGCCGAGTTGTATTGGCCTTTGCCAAGCTTGCCGGCATTGGCGGCGGTGACGATGGCCAGCACGCCGGGCGCCGCTTGTGCAGCGTCGAGATCGATGTGGCTGATGCGGCCCTTGGCGATGGCCGAGCCGACCATGAAACCGTAAGCCTGATTCGCCACGGCCTCGTGCTGCTCGTAGGCATATGGCGCCTGACCGCTGGTTTTCAGCGGGCCTTCGATGCGGTCGGTGGGTTTGCCGACGACCTTGAGCTGGTCGATCGGGTTGGTGGTGGCGGGCGTGTCGAATTTCATGCTTCATCCCTCGCTTGCGCCAACACCGAGCCGAGCGTGCGCTCGACCAGGGTCAGTTTGAATTGGTTGTCGTGGGTTGGCGTGGCACCGTCGAGCAAGCGTTCGCTGACGGCTTTTGCGCCTTTGGGCAGCAACGCGTCGGCGGCTTCCACCCGCCACGGTTTCGGCGCAATACCGCCGACCGCCACACGGCCGCTGCCGTCCTTTTGCAGGATCAGACCGACCGACACCAGCGCGAAAGCGTACGACGAGCGATCGCGCACCTTGTGATAAATGTGCGTGCCGCCGACTGGAGCCGGCAGGGTTACCGACGTGATGAACTCGCCAGGCGTGAGGCTGGTTTCGATGTTCGGCGTGTTGCCGGGGAGCTGATGGAAATCGGTGATGGCGATGCTGCGGGTGCTGCCGTCGGGTTTGACCGTTTCAACCTGTGCATCGAGGGCGCGCATGGCAATTGCCATGTCGCTGGGGTGGGTGGCGATGCAGGCGTCGCTGACGCCGATCAGTCCCAGTTGCCGACTGACCCCGCCAATCGCCGCGCAGCCGCTGCCGGGCTGGCGTTTGTTGCAGGCCTGATTGACGTCATAGAAATACGGGCAGCGAGTGCGTTGCAGCAGGTTGCCGGCGGTGCTCGCCATGTTGCGCAACTGGCCGGAAGCGCCGGCGAGCAGGGCGCGGGAGAGCAGCGCGTAGTCCTTGCGCACGCGGCTGTCGGCGGCCAGATCGGTGTTGCGCACCAGCGCGCCGATGCGCAATCCGCCTTCAGGCGTGGCTTCGATCTGATCGAGGCCCAGGTGGTTGACGTCAATCAGGTGCAGCGGGGTTTCGATGTCGAGTTTCATCAGGTCCAGCAGGTTGGTGCCACCGGCGATGAACTTCGCGCCTTCGACCTGCGCCGCCAGCGTTGCGGCTGCGGCGGGGGAATCGGCGCGGCTGTAATTGAACGCTCTCATGCTGGCACCTGCGCGACTTCAGTGATGGCTTCGATGATGTTCGAGTAGGCGCCGCAGCGGCAGATGTTGCCGCTCATGCGTTCCTGGAATTCGCTGGCGATCAGTTGCGGGGCTTCGGTCAGGCTCGGGCTGACGTGGCTGGGAATGCCCTCGCGGATTTCCTTGAGCACCGCCACCGCCGAACAGATCTGCCCCGGCGTGCAATAACCGCACTGGTAGCCGTCATGCTTGATGAACGCGGCCTGCATCGGGTGCAGGTTGTCGGGCATGCCCAGGCCTTCGATGGTGGTGATCTCGCTGCCTTCATGCATCACCGCAAGCGTCAGGCAGGAGTTGATCCGGCGGCCGTCGGCGATGACGGTGCAGGCACCGCACTGGCCGTGGTCGCAGCCTTTTTTGCTGCCGGTCAGGTGCAGGTGCTCGCGCAGGGCGTCGAGCAGGGTGGTGCGGTTGTCCACCTCAAGGGCTTGGGGTTTACCGTTGACGTTGATCGTCAGTTTGGCCATGGCGGGTTGCTCCAGACTGGCCGCGTAGGCCTTGAGGCTAATGAAGGGGGGCATTGCAAACGCGGTGGCGGTCACCGCGCCGAGGATCAGGAATCTTCGTCGGGAAATCGTCATGCTTCGATTCCTCTCTGGCTTAATCAGGACGGCAGGGATTGAAGGGCCCAAACGGGCGCGCCGGCATGTTTACCGGTCTCGTTCTTGGAATGACCTGCGCGGAGGGGAAAAGGTTTTTGCGGATTTGCGCTATAGAGTTATGCGCATGGCTCATCAATTGGCTGGGCAATGCTTAACCTTGTGGGAGCTGGCTTGCCAGCGATGAGGTCGTGTCAGTCAGCCTTTCGCTTAAATGACACACCGCCATCGCGGGCAAGCCCGCTCCCACAGAGTTTGTGATCAATGCCCGCCAACCACCATGTGCGTAAACGGCGCCACATACGCCTGCAATGTCACCAGCCCGCCCACCAGGATGGCTAGCACGATCGAGTGGAAGAACACGTAGCGCAGAATCTCGCCCTCATGCCCATACCAGCGGGTCGCGGTGGAGGCGACCACGATCGATTGCGCATCGACCATTTTGCCCATCACCCCGCCGGAACTGTTGGCTGCGGCCATCAGTACCGGGCTGATGCCGAGCTGTTCCGAGGTCACCCGTTGCAGTCCGCCGAACAGCACGTTCGAGGCCGTATCCGAACCGGTCAACGCGACGCCGAGCCAGCCGAGCAGAGTGCCGAACATGGGGTAGAAAACCCCGGTCGCGGCAAACGCCAGACCCATGGTGGCGTCCAGTCCGGAATAACGCGTGAGGAACCCCAGCGCCAGCATCGCCGCAATGGTGATCAGCGAAAAGCGCACCACCCACAACGTGCGCAGGTATTGCTTGATCAGTTGCGGGATCGAATAGCCCATCAGCAGCCCGCCGACAATCGCCGCCAGCAGGATGCCGCTGCCGGTGGCAGTGAACCAGGTGAACTTGTAGATCGCCTCTTCGGCTTTCGGCGCCGGCACCACTGGCGGGACTTTCTGCACTTGCAGGTGCAGGGTGGTGAAGGTCAGCGCCGGGGAGAAAATCGGGTTGGCCTCATTCAGCGGTTTGCCTTGTGCATCGAGTTTGACCGAATGGGTTACCGGATCCAGCGCCGGGCGCACGTCGAAGATGTTCTTGAAGCCCTGGGTGCCCCAGGCAAACACGAACACCGTGAGGATGATCCACGGCATCCACGCGCGCGTCACGGCGGGGCGTGCCTGATCACTGAAGGCGGCGCTGGCGGTGACTTTTTCTTCCTCGACCCTGGAGTTGTCGACCCGCCCGGATAGGGCGGCCGAGGTGTACACCGTCGCCGGTTTCCAGACCCGCAGAAACAGGGTCAGGCAGGCCATGGAAATCAGCGCGGCGATGACGTCCACCAGCATCGGCCCGTGGAAGTTCGACACGAGGAATTGCGGCACCGCGAAGCTGACCCCGGCCACCAGAATCGCCGGCCAGATCTCCAGCATCTTGCGCCACCCGGCAAACGCCCAGATCAGCCAGAACGGCACCAGCACCGAGAAAAACGGCAGCTGTCGACCGACCATCATCGACAGCTCCATTTCGTCCAGTCCGGTGACTTTGGCCAGGGTGATGATCGGCGTACCGAGGGCGCCGAACGCCACCGGTGCGGTGTTGGCAATCAACGCCAGACCCGAGGCGGCCAACGGCGAAAAACCGAGGCCGATCAGAATCGCCCCGGTCACCGCCACCGGCGTGCCGAACCCGGCCGCGCCTTCGAAAAACGCGCCGAAGCAGAAGGCGATCAGCAGCAGCTGCAAACGCCGGTCATCGGTGATCCGAGCGAGGGAGTCCTGCAGCACTTTGAATGAGCCGTTCTCGGTGGTCAGGCGATGCAGAAAGATGATGTTGAGCACGATCCAGCCGATCGGCAGCAAGCCATTGGCGGCGCCGAACAGCGCCGCCGAACCGGCCATGCTCGCCGGCATGCCGAAGGCGAAGATCGAGATGAGCAGGGCCGACGCCAACGCCAACAGAGCGGCCAGATGCGCCTTGACGTGAAAGAACGCCAGCGCCGCGAGCATCACCACCACCGGCACCGCGGCCATGAGCGTGGAGATCAGCGGATTGCCGAACGGGTCGTAGATTTGCTGCCAGACCATGATCCACCTCTGCTTGTTGTTATCGAGGCGCAGATCCGTTGCGTGGGAGTCGCTAAGCAGCAGTATAGGTGGCATTTCGCCGCCGCCCGGATGCCGGCGGCGGGCCGATCAACGGTCGTGGTCGGGCAGTGAATCAAAGTCCTTTTGTCCGGTCGTATCAGCGGCTGCGCGCACTGCGTCCTGAAGGCGCGGGCAGTGACAGCCGTTCCGTGGTCAAGACCTTGGTGTTAGGGAAGTTTGAATGAAGCGTGCAACAACCTTGCTGTTGACGATATCCGCTGCTGTTTTGCTGGCTGGCTGTGTGGCGGACTTTGATGATGATCATCGCCACGGACGACATTACGACCGTGATCACGGTCGCTACTACGACCATGACCGGCGTTGGGATGACCGCGACGATGGTCGTCGCGACGGGCGTCGTTACTATCGTGATCGCGACGATGACTGAGTAGAAATCAAAAGGGCGTTCCCGCAACGGGAACGCCCTCGTCGATTAAAAATGAGCGCTCGCCCGGACGCTGGAATGCGCAGGCGCGGTGGCCTCGAGATCCAGCAAATGGGTGGCGAGTATGTCGCTCAGAAAGCGGAACTGATCGTTGATGCCGACCACTTCATTGCTGAAATGATTGCTCGCGGCGGGCATCAGCACATCGTCGAAATCTTCGTTGAACAGCAGCGCCTGGGTCTTGCGCGAGACGACTTGCTGGTCGTAGTAGTTGCTGCCGAACACCGGGAAGCTCACGGAGAGGGTGATGGTGCGAATCATGATGGGTACTCCTCGTTGCGTCTCGGATGGGTGAATCGTGCCTTCGCCGGGCGGCGGGCGGAAGGCAATCGTGGCGATGGTGAATATCGACGGCGTTGATGGTTGAGAGGTGTGGTGGATTGACTGGCCTCATCGCTGGCAAGCCAGCTCCCACAGGTTTTTCGGATGATCATTGGATTCATGGCCACTGAAGATCTCTGTGGGAGCTGGCTTGCCAGCGATGGCGTCGGTACAGCCAACATCCTCGGAAACTGACACACCTATACTCAATGCTGTTTTCCTCCATTCAAGGACTCCACCACCGTGAACCTGCGTGCGCTGAGCCTCGCCGCACTGTGTCTGCTGGCTGGCTGTGCCTCCTCGGCGCGGGCCCCGGTGGCGCCGCGAGCGGTGGTGGTATCGCCGGCGATCTGGCAGCAGATCGATCGCGACATCGTCAGCGCCTCGCAGCAATCCACCGAGCAAGTCAAAGTATTTGCCCGTGGCTCAATGGAACATTGGCGCACTCGCGTCTATCAGCAAACTGAAGAAAATTTCATTCCGTGGTTCAGCAGCTACTGGACCCAGGAATGGCTGTCGATGAAAGTCAGTTGGTACACCATCAATGCCGGCGGCGAACAGGATGCTTCGGCCAAGCGCCTGGCGAGCTATCTGCTTGAGCAATATCAGGAAAGAGTGCTGGCACCGGTGGCGGTGGAGATCGATCCGGATGCGATCCTCGGTCAGGCAACGGCGTTCTATGCACAACTGATGGCCCAGCAGATGCCGCTCATCGCTCAGCGTTATGGCGTGCCGGTTGCGCAACTCAACGGACGGCTGCAGAAGGTTCCGGCCATCGCCCTGGGCCCGCCGCCGGCGCGGGATGCTTCGCTGTATCAGATCGTCAGCACCGAGCCGCTGAACACCTTGCCGGCGTATGCCGCGCTGATCGACAAGATCCACACCGAGGGCGGCAGCAAGGGCATCGCTTCGACCGACGCCGGCATGGCCCCCGTGGCCAAACGCGCCAGCCAGCGGATGGAGGCGGAAATGGCTCCGCGCGGAGCGGCCAGTGCCGTGGCGGCTGCGGCGGGCAAGTTGGTTGGTGGGGTGATTTCGATTGGTGTCGCGGGCATTCGCGCGATCATCCAGGCCAACGACCGGCCCGACAGCGAAGCGCTGATTCGCAGCAGCCTGGGCAGCACGTTCGACAAGGCCTGGGCGAAACTGCTGCAGAACCCGACCACCGGGGTCATGGCCGGAACCCTGCATATCGCCGGGCAGGTCGAGGGCAGCCTTGGCGGGGGCGAACAACCGTCGGTCGGGCAGGGCGTGAATCGTGTCGAATGGCAGCCGCCGCAATCGACTACCCGGCAGATCGAACCCAACGTGCAAGGAGAGTGATCATGGCTTACATCGATATTTTTGTAGCACCCGTGCCGAATGCCAATCGCGAACAGTACAAAAAACACTGTGAGATCGCCGCGAAACTGTTCAAGGAATACGGAGCGAAGGAGGTGGTTCAGTGCTGGGGCGATGACGTGCCGGAAGGCAAAGTCACGTCATTCCCGATGGCGGTAAAACTCAAGGACGGCGAGACGGTGTCGTCCGGCTGGCTGATCTGGCCCGACAAAGCCACCCGCGATGCCGGCATGGCGAAAATGATGGAAGACCCGCGCATGCAACCGGACGTCAACCCAATGGGGTTTGATGGGCAGCGGATGATCTTTGGGGGCTTCAAGAACATTCTTGAAGCCTGAAACTCACCAGATTCCGTGTAGGAGTGAGCCTGCTCGCGATGACGGTGTGTCAGTCAGCGGGTTTGCAAAATGTGCCGGCCTCTTCGCGGGCAAGCCACGCTCCCACAGGGTTTTGCGGATGGCGGCGATCATGGGCACGCCACAAATCCAGTGTGGGAGCGAGCCTGCTCGCGAAAGCGGCGTGTCAGGCAATGTGAGGCTGAATGTGCGGACGCTTTCGCGAGCAGGCTCGCTCCCACATGGGAGGGTGATCACTCTGGAGAGGGGGTGATCCGGCAGCTTTTGCGGTGGCGGATTTCTTCTTCCGTGGGCCGTTCGCGGACGAATTCGAAACGCGGTTCACCTTCGCTGTAATGCACCAGCCAGCCCCATTCCAGCTCGCTTTCATCCTGCCCTGGGCTGGGTGGCCGGGCCCACCACGGTTCTTTGCTGAGGATCTCGCGCATGGCGACCTCCGGTTCGATGGCAATCCTTGAACTATAGCCGGGTGTCGCCAGTCGCCAGAAGAGCCTGTGTAGAATCGGCTGATCGACGAGCGAAGGAGTTGGCCCATGACCGATGATGCGCGCAGGGATGAACCGTTCAAGCGACTGTTTTTTGCCCTCGACTGCCCGCCACCGCAACGCAAGGCCATCGCTCAGTGGCGCGGCGAGTTGGGGTTGCGCACTGGCAAAGCGGTGCCGGCGGATAATTTTCACCTGACGCTGCTGTTTCTCGGTGCCGTACCGCTGGCGCAGATCAATGAAGTGTGCGAGGCCGCCGGCAAGGTGCGCACGCCGGCTGAACCGTTACGGATTGCGCTGGATCGTCTGCAGGTCTGGCATCGGGCCGGAATTCTGTCTCTGGCGCCGGAACAGGCGCCTGCGGCGCTGTTGCGTCTGGTGTATGCGCTGGAGCAGGCGATGTTGCCGTTCGGCTTCGAAGAATCGCCACGCGAGTTTCGCCCGCACCTGACCCTGGCTCGGGACTATCGGGCAGAAGAGCCGGAATCCACCACGCCGCCGGAATTCTTCCTGCGCGCCGAGCGCTTTGCCTTGTTCGAATCGCACAAGGGCCGCTACCGGATTCTGCAGGATTGGCCACTGAATTGAGCGCAGAAAAAAAGGCGCCCGAGAGCGCCTGAAATTCACCTGAGCCGAGGGAGCCAGGTGAGGCCGTTCATTGCAGGGTGCAGCGGTGGTAAGGCGCTGCGTGAACGGGAAACCGAAAGTCAGACACAGACCCTGTGGGAGCGAGCCTGCTCGCGAAGGCGTCGGCACATTCAGCATTTTGGTTAACTGAACCACCGCTTTCGCGAGCAGGCTCGCTCCCACATTTTTTGATTTGCAGTGAATTATTTACCGAGCTTCACCCGGGTCCAGCCGCGGGTCATGATCCGTTGGGTGGCAATCGGCTGATCCGGCACCGCATACAACGTCGCCATTACCGCCTGCGACGGATACGAACCCGGATCGTTGCGGATCGCTTCTTCTACCAGTGGCGTAGCGGCCGAGTTGGCGTTGCTGTAGCCGTTGCTGTTGGTGATCTCGGCGATGATGTCCGGGCGCATCAGGAAGTTCATGAACAGGTAGGCGTTCTCGACGTTCGCCGCATCGCGCGGGATGGCGACCATGTCGTAGAAACTGCCGGCACCTTCCTTCGGAATGCTGTAATCGATCTGCACTTTGTTGCCGGCTTCCACCGCACGGGCCTTGGCCTGCAGCACGTCACCGGAGTAACCGACCGCCACGCAGATGTTGCCGTTGGCCAGGTCGGAGATGTACTTCGAGGAATGGAAGTACGCCACGTACGGGCGGATCTTCATGAACAGCGCTTCGGCTTCGAGGATGTGCGCCTTGTCCTTGTCGTTCACCGGGTAGCCCAGGTAGTGCAGGGCGGCCGGGATCATTTCGGTCGGCGAGTCGAGGAAGCTGATGCCGCAGGCTTTCAGCTTTTCAGCGTTTTCCGGCTTGAACAGCAAGTCCCAGGAATTGGTCGGAGCCTCGGCACCGAGCACTTCCTTGACCTTGTCCGGGTTGTAGCCGATGCCGATCGAGCCCCACATGTACGGGAACGCGTGAGCGTTGTCCGGATCACTGGCGGCGGCGTTTTTCAGCAGCACCGGATTGAGATTCTTCCAGTTCGACAGCTTCGATTTGTCGAGCGGCTGATAGACCCCGGCCTTGATCTGCTTGGCCAGGAAACTGTTGGACGGCACGACAATGTCGTAACCGGATTTGCCCGCCAGCAAACGCGCCTCGAGGGTCTCGTTGCTGTCGAACACGTCGTAGGTCACCTGGATGCCGGTCTCGTCTTCGAACTTCTTGACGGTGTCCGGCGCGATGTAATCGGACCAGTTGTAAACACGCAGCACCTTGTCGTTGGCCTGGACGCCCGTGGCGATTGCGCCCATTAAGGACAGTGTCAGCAGAGTCCTGCCAAACATTTTCATCGGTGAAACTCCATTTTTTTTATTCAAAAACACAAACCGGGTGTACGTAAAACCTGTGGCGAGGGAGCTTGCTGTGGTGAGGGGATTTATCCCCGATGGGTCGCGAAGCGGCCCCAAGCCAGGCACTTGCGGTGTAACAGGGACACCGCATGCAATGGTTTGGCGACTGCTTCGCAGCCGATCGGGGATGAATCCCCTCACCACAGTGTTCATCGTTGTTGCTTAGGCCGTCGCGGCGCGTTGCGGCTGCCACGCCTCATTCGCTGTCTGATCCATCGCTTCCTGAATCGCTTTCTTGCGGTTGGCTTCTGCCCTGCGGCCGAAGTACCAGACCAGGAAGGTCACCAGCGACACCGCGAGCAGAATCAGGCTGGCCACGGCGTTGATCTCAGGCTTCACCCCCAGACGTACTGCCGAGAACACTTCCATCGGCAGCGTGGTCGAACCCGGGCCGGAGACGAAGCTCGCCAGCACCAGGTCGTCCAGCGACAGGGCGAACGACATCATGCCGCCCGCTGCCAGCGACGGCGCGATCATCGGAATGGTGATCAGGAAAAACACCTTGAACGGCTTGGCTCCCAGATCCATCGCGGCTTCTTCGATCGACAGATCCAGCTCCCGCAGGCGGGCGGAGACTACCACCGCCACATAGGCGGCACAAAACGTGGTGTGGGCGATCCAGATCGTGACGATGCCACGCTCCTGCGGCCAGCCGATCAACTGCGCCATCGCCACGAACAGCAGCAACAGCGACAGACCGGTGATCACCTCAGGCATCACCAGTGGCGCCGTCACCAGACCGCCAAACAGCGTGCGACCCTTGAAGCGCGTCACTCGCGTCAGGACGAAGGCGGCGAGGGTGCCCAGTGCGACGGCGGCAATCGCGGTGTAGCAGGCGATTTCCAGCGAGCGCACCACCGAGCCCATCAGTTGCGTGTTGTCGAGCAGGCCGACGTACCACTTCACTGACCAGCCTCCCCATACTGTCACCAGTTTTGAGGCGTTGAACGAGTAGATCACCAGAATCAGCATCGGCAGATAAATGAACATCAGGCCGAAGATCAACATGAACTTGGAAAAACCGAAGCGTTTCATCCCCGTGCCTCCATCTCTTTGGCCTGGCTGCGGTTGAACAGCAGAATCGGCACAATCAGGATCAACAGCATCACCACCGCCAGCGCAGACGCCACCGGCCAGTCGCGGTTATTGAAGAACTCTTGCCACAGCACGCGACCGATCATCAGCGTCTCCGGGCCACCCAACAGTTCCGGAATCACGAACTCGCCGACCACTGGAATGAACACCAGCATGCAGCCGGCAATGATGCCGTTCTTGGCCAGCGGCACGGTGATTTTCCAGAAGTTGTTGAAGTTGCTCGAACCCAGATCTGACGCGGCTTCCAACAGGCTGCCATCGTGTTTCACCAGGTTGGCGTACAGCGGCAGCACCATGAATGGCAGGTACGCATACACCACGCCGATATACACCGCGGTGTTGGTGTTGAGGATCTCGATCGGGTGATCGGTCAGCCCGGTCCACATCAGAAACGCGTTGAGCAGACCGTTGTTGCTGAGGATGCCCATCCACGCGTAAACACGGATCAGGATCGCGGTCCAGGTCGGCATCATGATCAACAGCAGCAGGACGTTTTGCGCTTCCTTGCTCGCTTTGGTGATCGCATAGGCCATCGGGAAACCGATCACCAGGCACATCAGCGTGCTCAGCGCCGCGACCTTCAGCGAACCGAGGTAGGCCGACAGGTACAGCTCGTCTTCGCCGAGCAGGGTGTAGTTGCCGATGTTGAGCATCAGCTGGAATTTCTGTTCGGCGTAGGTGTAGATCTCCGAGTACGGCGGGATCGACAGCGCGGCTTCCGAGAAGCTGATCTTCATCACCAGGAAGAACGGCAACATGAAGAACAGGAACAGCCAGATGAACGGGATGCCGATGACGAACTTTCGCCCGCTGGGCACCAGGCGCAGGAATTGCTGATTGAAGGTTCTCATGAGCGCAGTACCACGCCGCTGTCGTCTTCCCACCAGACGTAGACCTTGTCGTCCCAGGTCGGACGCGCGCCACGGCGTTCGGCGTTGGCCATGAACGACTGGACGATCTTGCCGCCGGGCAGTTCGACGTAGAACACCGAGTGGCCGCCGAGATAGGCGATGTCATGCACCTTGCCTTCGGACCAGTTGTAGCGGGTCTCTGGCTTGAGCGTACTGACGAGCATTTTTTCCGGGCGGATTGCGTAGGTGATCGACTTGTCCTGCACCGACGTGCTGACGCCGTGGCCGACGTAGATCTTCTGCTGCAGGTCCGGGCTGTGGATGATCGCGTGACCTTCAAGGTCTTCCACCACGGTGCCGTCGAAGGCGTTCACGTTACCGATGAATTCGCAGACCATGCGGCTGACCGGCGCTTCATAGATGTCGACCGGGCTGCCGATCTGGGCGATCCAGCCCAGATGCATGATCGCGATGCGCTCGGCCATGGTCATGGCTTCTTCCTGGTCGTGGGTCACCATCACGCAGGTCACGCCGACGCGCTCGATGATCTCGACCAGTTCCAGTTGCATCTGCGAACGCAGTTTTTTATCCAGCGCGCCCATCGGCTCGTCGAGCAGCAACAGCTTTGGACGCTTGGCCAAAGAGCGGGCGAGGGCGACGCGCTGGCGCTGACCGCCGGACAACTGATGAGGTTTGCGTTTGGCGTATTGGGTCATGTGCACCAGGCGCAGCATCTCTTCGACACGGGCATCGATTTCGCTGGCCGGCAAACGGTCCTGCTTGAGGCCGAAGGCGATGTTCTGCGCCACAGTCATGTGCGGGAACAGCGCGTAGGACTGGAACATCATGTTGATCGGCCGCTCGTACGGCGGCATGTCGGTGATGTCCACGCCGTCGAGCAGAATCCGCCCTTCGGTCGGGCGCTCGAAACCGGCGAGCATGCGCAGCAGGGTCGATTTGCCCGAGCCGGAGCCACCGAGCAGGGCAAATATTTCGCCCTGATGGATCTCCAGGGACACATCGTCCACGGCCGTGGTTTCGTCGAACTTCTTGGTGACACGATCGACTTTCACCAGAACCTTTTTCGGTTGCTGGTGGCCTTCAAGTGCCTTCCGGTAAGTGCTGGAGGCGTTTGCCATGTGAAACTCCCAACAGGTTTCGTTCGCTCGGCCAACGTGGCCGGGCTTAAGTGGATTGCAAGCCTGTAAGCGCAATTTCAGTCATTACATATCCCCCTGTAGGAGTGAGCCTGCTCGCGATGAGGCCATCTCAGTCGACATCTCTGTTGACTGGTCTACTGCTATCGCGAGCAGGCTCACTCCTACAGGGGAATTGCGCATGCCTGACTGACCTTGCGCTGCCGAGGGCTTGGTCGGCGCCGCCGTCCTGGCTGCCTGGGTCGTACTTGTTGTTATTACGGTTTGTTGTTTTCACGGATGACGGATGCGCACACGCGCAACCGCCGACCCCGTGGGGGCAGTAAACAGTTTTGAAATCCTGGGTGGTGTCAGCGCTGGTTGCGTCGCGCTGCCCGTTGCCGGCAGGCCGCGCCGAATGCCTGGAAAATCTTCAGGTAGTTCGGGTTGTCCAGCACCTGCCATTCCGGGTGCCATTGCACGCCGAGGGCGAAGGTCGGGCTGTGCTCGACCGAGATCGCCTCGATCAGGCCATCCGGCGCCACCGCTTCGGCACGCAGGCCGGGCGCGAGGCGGTCGATGCCCTGACTGTGAATCGAGTTGACCTGGAACTCGCCCGGCAACGCCAGCGCTTCGAACACACCGCCCGCCAGCACGCTCACGGCATGCGCCGGTGCGTATTGCACGGCCACGTCCGGGCTGTCGGCTTCACGGTGATCGAGCATGCCCGGCAGCTCATGCACTTTCTGGTGCAGGCTGCCGCCGAACGCCACGTTCATTTCCTGGAAGCCACGGCAAATGCCGAGCACCGGAACGCCCGCGGCAATGGCTGCACGCAATAAAGGAAGGGTAGTGGCGTCCCGCGCCGGATCGTGATCCGTACCGGGTTCGCTGGCCGGGCCTTGATAGTGGAAGGGCTCCACGTTCGAGGGTGAGCCGGTCAGCAACAGACCGTCGAGTTGACCGAGCAGGTCTTCGATTTCAGTCAGTTTGCCAAGGGAAGGAATGACCACTGGAAGACCCTGAGCGCCAACGCTGACAGCACGTACGTACTTGTCGCCGCTGATGTGATAGGGGTGCAGGCCAATCTGTTTGACGCACGCAGTAACGCCGATCAATGGCTTGAATGCCATTTTTATTCACCTCGAAGTTTGACACTTGAACGAGCTTTTCCGGAGCTTAGCCTCGTTGATTTTAATTAACAACTGCCATGTAAAAAATTCTAAACGCCGTTCATCCAATCTTCATGATTCCAGGCCTTGCGGCGCCTGCATTGGCACGTGAGTGTTAAAAAAAGCCCGAAAAATAAACGCTGAGCGGCTAGGTGTTCGCTATTGACTTCACTTTGCCTTTCGGATTGACTGGCTCGGCGAAACAGCAGTGAACATAATAATTAACAGCTAAATAGGTGCATCATGTCGGTCCCTCTGCGTGCCGTTCAACTCAACGAAGCAAACGCATTCCTTAAGAAACATCCTGAGGTTTTGTACGTCGACCTTCTGATTGCAGACATGAACGGTGTGGTGCGCGGCAAGCGCATCGAGCGCACCAGTCTTCACAAGGTTTACGAGAAAGGCATCAACCTGCCGGCCTCGCTCTTCGCCCTCGACATCAATGGCTCCACGGTGGAAAGCACCGGTCTGGGCCTGGACATCGGCGACGCCGACCGCATCTGCTACCCGATCCCTGGCACCCTGAGCATCGAGCCGTGGCAGAAGCGCCCTACCGCACAACTGCTGATGACCATGCACGAGATCGAGGGCGAGCCGTTCTTCGCCGACCCGCGTGAAGTGCTGGCCAACGTGGTGCGCAAGTTCGATGAACTGGGCCTGACCATCTGCGCCGCGTTCGAACTGGAGTTCTACCTGATCGACCAGGACAACGTGAACGGCCGTCCGCAGTCGCCACGTTCGCCGGTGTCCGGCAAGCGCCCGGTGTCGACTCAGGTGTATCTGATCGACGATCTCGACGAATACGTCGACTGCCTGCAAGACATTCTGGAAGGCGCGAAAGAGCAGGGCATTCCGGCTGACGCCATCGTCAAGGAAAGCGCCCCGGCGCAGTTCGAAGTCAACCTGCATCACGTCTCCGACCCGATCAAGGCTTGCGACTACGCGGTGCTGCTCAAGCGTCTGGTGAAGAACATCGCCTACGACCACGAGATGGACACCACCTTCATGGCCAAGCCGTATCCGGGCCAGGCGGGCAACGGTCTGCACGTGCACATTTCGATCCTGGACAAAGAAGGCAACAACATCTTCGCCAGCGAGGATCCCGAGCAGAACGCCGCGCTGCGCCACGCGATCGGCGGTGTGCTGGAGACCCTGCCTGCGCAAATGGCGTTCCTGTGCCCGAACGTCAACTCGTACCGCCGCTTCGGCGCGCAGTTCTACGTGCCGAACTCGCCGAGCTGGGGCATCGACAACCGCACCGTTGCGGTACGTGTACCGACCGGTTCGGCTGACGCCGTGCGCATCGAACATCGCGTGGCCGGTGCCGACGCCAACCCGTACCTGCTGATGGCTTCGGTACTGGCCGGCATTCACCACGGCCTGACCAACCAGATCGAGCCAGGCGCGCCCGTTGAAGGCAACAGCTACGAGCAGAACGAACAGAGCCTGCCGAACAATCTGCGCGACGCATTGCGTGAGCTGGACGACAGCGAAGTCATGGCCAAGTACATCGACCCGATGTACATCGACGTGTTCGTCGCGTGCAAGGAAAGCGAGCTGGCCGAGTTCGAGAACTCGATTTCCGACCTTGAGTACAACTGGTATCTGCATACGGTGTGATTTGCAGACCAACACCGACCCAATGTGGGAGCGGGCTTGCTCGCGAATGCGGTATGTCATTCAAAGTTAATGTTGGCTGACACGACGTCTTCGCGAGCAAGCCCGCTCCCACAGGGGATTCGGTTACCCAATTCGATTGACGGGTGTTTGCCCGTCATCCACCCCCTTGTCGAGCCACAACAATGACAACCACCCGCAACGACTGGGAACAACGCTTCCAGTCCCTGACCATCGAATCCCGCGCGTTCATCAACGGTGAATATCGCCCGGCGATCAGCGGCGCCACCTTCGAATGCCTGAGCCCCGTCGACGGCCGTTTTCTCGCCTCCGTGGCCAGCACCGATGAAGCCGACGCCAACCTCGCCGTCGAAGTCGCGCGCCAATCGTTCAACTCCGGCGTGTGGGCCAACAAAGCCCCGGCCGAGCGCAAACGCATCCTGATCCGCTTCGCCGATCTGATCCTGCAACACCAGGAAGAACTGGCGCTGCTGGAAACCCTCGACATGGGTAAACCGATCAGCGACTCGATGAGCATCGACATTCCGGCGACCGCCAACGCGATCCGCTGGAGCGCCGAAGCGATCGACAAGATCTACGACGAAGTCGCCGCCACCCCGCACGATCAACTGGGTCTGGTGACCCGCGAGCCGTCCGGCGTAGTCGCCGCGATCGTGCCGTGGAACTTCCCGCTGATCATGGCCAGCTGGAAATTCGCCCCGGCCCTGGCCGCGGGCAACTCGTTCATTCTCAAGCCTTCGGAAAAGTCGCCGCTGACCGCGATCCGCATCGCCCAGCTCGCGCTGGACGCGGGCATTCCGAAAGGCGTGTTCAACGTGTTGCCGGGTTTCGGCCACACCGTCGGCAAGGCGCTGGCGCTGCACATGGACGTCGATGTGCTGGCCTTCACCGGTTCCACGGCGATTGCCAAACAACTGATGATTTATGCCGGCCAAAGCAACATGAAACGCGTCTGGCTCGAAGCCGGGGGCAAGAGCCCGAACGTGGTGTTTGCCGACGCCCCGGACTTGCGCGCGGCAGCTCAGGCTGCGGCCGGCGCGATTGCCTTCAACCAGGGCGAAGTGTGCACTGCCGGTTCGCGCCTGTTGGTCGAGCGTTCGATCCGCGAGCAATTCATCCCGCTGCTGGTGGAAGCGCTGCAAGCGTGGAAACCGGGGCACGCGCTTGACCCGGCGACCACCGTCGGCGCCGTTGTGGATCAGCGTCAATTGGAGAACGTGCTGCGCTATATCAACATTGGCCGCGAGCAGGGCGCCGAGCTGATTGCCGGCGGCCAGCGCACCCTCGAAGAAACCGGTGGCCTCTATGTGCAACCGGCGATCTTCGACGGCGTGACCAATGCGATGACCATCGCCCGCGAAGAAATCTTCGGCCCGGTGCTGTCGCTGATCACCTTCGACACCGTTGAAGAAGCGCTGCAGATCGCCAACGACAGCATCTTCGGCCTCGCCGCCGGCGTCTGGACCAGCAACCTGAGCAAGGCACACACCTTCGCCCGTGGCCTGCGGGCCGGCAGCGTCTGGGTCAACCAGTACGACGGCGGCGACATGACCGCACCGTTCGGTGGCTTCAAACAGTCGGGCAACGGTCGCGACAAATCGCTGCACGCGTTCGACAAGTACACCGAGCTGAAAGCGACCTGGATCAAGCTCTGATTTTCTACAGCGGTGGTCGCCCTTGATGGGCGACCCTCGGAGAACAATAAAATGAAGCAACAACACGTCAATAGCTACTACGCCGCCACGCGCAACGAAGTCATCGACTTCCCGACCCTTGAAGAGTCGGTCGAGTGCGACGTCTGCATCATCGGCGCCGGCTACACCGGCCTGTCCTCGGCGCTGTTTCTGAGCGAGGCCGGTTATAAAGTCACGGTGCTGGAAGCGGCGAAAGTCGGCTACGGCGCCAGCGGTCGCAACGGCGGGCAACTGGTCAACTCCTACAGCCGCGACGTCGATGTGATCGAAGAACGCTACGGCGACAAGACCGCGGAAATCCTCGGCAGCATGATCTTCGAAGGCGCCGACATCATCCGTTCGCGGATCAAGGAATACGACATCCAATGCGACTACCGTCCGGGCGGCATTTTCGCAGCGATGAACAAAAAACAACTCAACGGTCTGGCCGAGCAGAAGCGCAGCTGGGAACGTTACGGCAACAAGAACCTGAAGATGCTCGATGCCGCTGACATCCGTCGCGAAATCGGCTCCGACGCCTACGTTGGCGGCCTGCTGGACATGCAGGGCGGCCACGTTCACCCGCTGAACCTGGCCCTCGGTGAAGCCGCGGCCATCGTGCGTCTGGGCGGCAAGATCTACGAGCAGTCCGCCGCCGCCGAAATCAAATACGGCGAGCCGAACGTCGTGCGCACCGCCAAAGGCCAGGTGCGCGCCAAGTATCTGCTGATCGCCGGCAACGCCTACCTGCCGCAAGGTCTGGACAATCGCGTGACCGCGAAAAGCATGCCCTGCGGCTCGCAGATCGTCGTCACCGAGCCACTGACCGAGAAGCAGGCGCGCAGCCTGATCACCAACAACTACTGCGTCGAAGACTGCAACTATCTGCTGGATTACTACCGCCTGACGGCCGATAACCGTCTGCTGTACGGCGGCGGTGTGGTCTACGGCGCGCGGGAACCGGACGACATCGAACAACTGATCCGGCCGAAGATCCTCAAGACCTTCCCTCAGCTCAAGGACGTGAAAATCGACTACCGCTGGACCGGCAACTTCCTGCTGACCATGTCACGCATGCCGCAATTCGGCCGCATCGAGAAAAACGCCTACTACATGCAAGGCTACAGCGGCCACGGCGTCACTTGCTCGCATCTGGCCGGCAAACTGATCTCGGAAATGATCCGTGGCGACGCCGAACGCTTCGACGCCTTCGCCTCGCTGCCGCACATGCCAATGATCGGCGGCCGCACCTTCTCCGCCCCGTTGACCGCCCTCGGCGCCGTCTACTACTCGCTGCGCGACCGTTTCGGCATCTAGTTACCTCCCCGGCGGCGGCCCCCAGGACCCCGCCGGTTTTTTACCTGAAACACCAAGGTGACCACTGTAGGAGTGAGCCTGCTCGCGATGGCGCCAGTACAGGCACCATCACTCCCACAGAAACACTGCAAACCCTGTGGGAGTCTGGCTTGCCAGCGATGACTCCCTGACAACCGCCACAAAGCCAACTGACACAAAAGTGATCCAACTGTGGGAGCGAGCCTGCTCGCGAAGAGGCCATATCAACCAACATCGTTGTCGACTGACACACCGCTTTCGCGAGCAGGCTCGCTCCCACAGTGACTGTATTAACAAGGCAAGAGGGACTTTTGCCCCACCGTCCATCGAACCTGCTGAGCAACACCGGCAAACGTGATTTAATAGCCGCCTTTCACGGTTCCGGGACACGGGAGCAACGTGATCCGCGCGCCTTGCGCGGCACCCGCCACCCACCCCCATTACCCTTAAGTACTACTCACATAAGGCTGTCATGGATACGGGTTCTCGACTCAAACTAGTACGCGAAAGCTACAAACTCTCCCAGCGCGAGCTGGCCCGGCGTAGCGGCGTGACCAATGCCACCATCTCCCTGATCGAACAGAATCGCGTCAGTCCTTCCGTCAGCTCGCTGAAAAAGCTGCTCGAAGGCATCCCGATGTCCCTGGCCGACTTCTTCACTTTCGACCAGCCCCCGCGCGAACACCAATACGTGTTCCGCGCCAACGAACAACCCGACCTCGGCCGCCACGGCCTGCGCCTGCTGCTGATTGGCGCCTCGGTGCCGAGCCGTCAGATGCGCTTGCTTCGTGAGCAGTACGCTCCGGGCGCGAGCTCCGGGGAAGAGCCGATCGTGCATGCGGAAGGTGAGGAGTGTGGGCTGGTGACGCGTGGAACGGTTGAGTTGACCGTGGATGGGCAGGTGAGTGTGTTGAATGCCGGGGATGGGTATTACTTTCCTACGACGCTGCCGCATAAATTTCGGAATATTGGGGCGGATGAGGCGGAGATTATCAGTGCGAATACGCCGGCGAATTTTTGATTTGTTTCACTTTGAAATTCAATTTAATTAATTGTGCTTGAGCATGTTTGCTGAAAGTGTACCGCTGAACTCGAAAGAGACAGCGGTTCTTCTTTAAGGCGTGCAGAGCAGTTTTTATAGATCAGTAAGTTCGAAGTTATTGCTTTTCGTGCTTAGGGTTTTCTCCAGGTAGTATCTTTATTATCCGATGATGGAGGGGGGTATTCTGGCAACTTTATTTTTATAGGGGGGAGTGTCTTGGGATCAGGTGAAGTCCTGTATTTTTCGCGATTGATTTCAAATTCCTGCGCAGTGATGAACTTTTGACTATTTTCATCGTAATACCAACCCTCTTTTATTTCCTCCGTGCATGAAACGCTCTCACCTTCAAAATGCATCGCCTCTGCCCCTCTCATGAGTCCAACTTTTATTATGCAATGGGCAGAAAACTCGTTGGACTTATTGTAGTAGGCATATAACGCACTCATGGATAATCTCCTGAACGATAAATATTGATCTTGCCGAAAACATAGGTTATCGCAGTAGCCGTTTTTTCTAACCTGTCATTACTGACAGGTTTTTAAATGAAAAACTAATAATCTGCCTTTTAATCAGTTATAACGCTTCACGTTTACTGACTCGACGGTACCGCTAGCAAAACGGACCATCCGGTTTTGGGGCCGCTTCGCAGCCCAGCGGGAGCAAGCTCCCTCGCCACATGAAGTGTTTTCCTACGAAGTTTTCAGATATCGAAACTGCGCGAAATGACTGGGCGATAACCATTCGTCCGACACTCCGCACCTTCGCCACACACCTTCTTCCAATGCTGTAACTCCCCACGCAGAGGAAGAGCCACCATGCTGAACCATAAAATCGCGGTGTTTACCCTCGCGGCGTTGCTGTCCGGCAGCTCGCTGTATGCGATCGCGGCCGGCGATATGCCCACCCCAACGGCAAACGACGGCAACAGCCAGACTCGCGACCCGGCGTCCCCTGCCACCCATGCCGATCCGGATGCCAATTCGCTGCCTGAAGGTGGGGATGGTGGCAAGACCGACAATGGGCCGGTGCCTTCTGCCTCCAAGCCCAGCTCCGCGGGTCAATCGTCCGATAGCAGCAGTGGGGGTAACGGCGGTGGTTAACGGATATTGCGCATTAAAAAGCCCGGTCTTTTGAGCCGGGCTTTTCTTTGCCTGTCGCAAACACAGATATCAAACGCTTACTTCGCCTTCCAATGCCCACCACCATTCTCACAATCAATTCGCGCCTGGGCCAAATGATCCACGTCATAGTAATACGTGGTCACTTGGGCGTTGTCGGGGATATTCAGCGCCTTGGCATTTTTGTCTTTGCTGGTGGAGTGAGGGTTGGCCAGGGATTCCTGAGTGATCGTGGCGATACACGTGGCCTGATAGTGGTCGGCACAGTGCTCGACCTTGGTTTTCTTACTGTTGAGCATGTCTTTGCTTTCATTGCTGCACGACCAGTCGATGGAGCTGACGGGCATGCCTTCGTATTCGTAGCAGCTGTGCGTTTCCACCGCTGGCACCGAAGCGCTGGAGGATTGGGTCTGAACGTCGCAGCCTTCGGCCATGACGCAGGTGGGGATGACGGCGAACGTGGCGATTAGAAGCAGGAAGCGAATGTTCATCGGGGTTTCCTCTTCAGGGGCGCCGGGTCTGATCGAAGCTTTTGGCGCTTTATAGTTTCGAGATGGCGTGGAGGAGGGAGGTTCCATCGGGTTTTTGATTTGCTCCTGTGGCATACACTGCGAAACAATCGGAAACATTCAGCGCCCAAGGATTGGAGCATTGCCCATGATCGAAATCGGCAGCCGCAATAACGCGCTCCCCTCGCAGCACCCCTTTCACGACATCTATCTGTTTCACATTGACCCTGCAAAGCCAGACTCGCCTTTCTGTTTCGAGCAGTCGATGTCTGGCGGACACATGGAACACGGCGGTGCGCGGTGGTTGGCGCTGGATGAGCTGGACGCTTGGCCGGGCGAGTGGCGTGAACACCTGAGA
Source organism: Pseudomonas sp. LAMO17WK12:I5 (assembly GCF_900215165.1). Taxonomy (NCBI): domain Bacteria; kingdom Pseudomonadati; phylum Pseudomonadota; class Gammaproteobacteria; order Pseudomonadales; family Pseudomonadaceae; genus Pseudomonas; species Pseudomonas sp. LAMO17WK12:I5. The sequence goes on from NZ_OBDS01000003.1 coordinate 335,996, forward strand.
AAAGCTGATTGTGCGTGGGTTGCCGAGTTGATCGATGCCCATCCAAAAGCCGATCAGTCAACCGTGGTCTCGCTGATTCTTCAACGTCATTCCGGGCCAGCGAAGCCAACCGGACGGCTTGAAGCGATCCGCAATTGGCTCAAACGCAACATCCACGTTGGCGGCCGCTATGGCGTTTAAACCACGGAGACTTCCATGACCCAGACCCTCGAACGCGCCATCGCCATCGCTGCCACCGCCCATGCCGGGCAGGTCGACAAGGGCGGTGCGCCGTACATTCTGCATCCGCTGAAAGTCATGTTGCGCATGAGTTCGCTGGAAGAGCGCATCGTCGCCGTGTTGCACGACGTGGTCGAGGATTGCGGCGTCAGCCTCGATGACTTGCGCAAGGAAGGTTTCAGCGAAGAGGTGCTGACGGCGATTGAATCAGTGACCAAAGTGCCGGGCGAGTCTTACGAGGATTTCGTCGAGCGTGCGGCGCAGAATCCGATTGGCCGGGTGGTGAAACTGGCGGATCTGGAAGAGAACAGCGACCTGTCGCGCATTGCCTCGCCGAGTTGGGAGGATCTTGAACGGGTTGAGAAATATCGGCGGGCGATTGGGCGGTTGCGCACGTAAAAACGAATACCCCCCTGTAGGAGCCTTCGGCAGCTCCTACAGGGGATTGATGTCGGGTCAGTTGAATAGCCAGGAAGGCGAAGAATATGAAATCGATTCTGTGTTTGTTGATCGCTGCCGCTGTCGGCGCTGCGTTGCAGGTCAGCGGTGTTCCTCATGGCCTGTTGCTGGGGGCGATTCTTGTCACCGCATTGGTCGCCACCAAGTTCGGGTTTGCCCCCGCAACCCCTTATGGTCTGGGCTACATCCAGGTCACGCTGGGCATCGCCACCGGGCTGATGTTCGAAGCGTGGGACAGTGCGACGGCTTCGGCGATGTTGCCAAGCCTCGGCGTCCTGCTTCTATGCCTGACTCTACAGATCGCCCTCGCCGGATGGTGGCTGACTCGCGGCGCAGGCTGGAATCGCACCGATGCGCTACTCGCGGTGTACCCCGGCGCACTGGCGGCGGTGTTCGATTTGCTGGAGTCGGAAAAGGCTTCGAGCAAAGTCATCATCGTGCACCTGATGCGCTTGCTGTTGATCACGGTGCTGGTGAGCTTTTTGATTCCCGGGCAAGCCTCGTTGACAGTGGTTGAAAGCGCTCCGTTGAGCACGGGTATGGCGTTGACCGTATTCGTTCTGATTGGCCTGAGCGTGGTGCTCGGGCGCTTGCTGCTGGTGATCGGCGTGCCTGCGCCGTTCATGTTGACGGCAATTCTGCTCACTGCCGTGTTTGTGAAATCGGGATGGCTGCACGGCTTTCACATGCCGGACTGGAGCCTGAACCTGGCGGCGCTGATTCTCGGCGTGCGGATTGGCTCGCGCTTTCAGGGACTCGGCCTTGCGGAGCTGGGGCGGCACGGGCGGACGGCGTTGGTGTCGGTGGGGCTGATGATCGTGGTGGCGGCGGCATTTGCCAAAGTGGCGGCGCGGTGGCTGGGCAGTGATCCGCTGTCGCTGTGGCTGGCGTACATGCCGGGGGCGATCGAGACGATTGCGATTGTCGCGTTTGCCGGCGGGCTGAATGTGGTGTTCATCCTCACTCACCACTTGGCGCGGATGGTGCTGCTGCACTTTGCGCCGGCGTTGTTGGTGCAGATGCGGCGGGCGCGGGAGGAAGTCTGAAGCACATCCCCCTGTGGCGAGGGAGCTTGCTCCCGCTGGGCTGCGCAGCGGCCCCAAACCCCGATGCCGCGGTGTTTCAGGTGTACGAAAATCGCAGGTTTTGCGACGACTGCGTCGCCGAGCGGGAGCAAGCTCCCTCGCCACAAAGGTTCAGTGATCTTTACAAAGTGTGGGCGGCGAAGCCTTGCTCACTCGGAGCAATATCATCCTTGAGCGTCAACGCCGGGATCTCGTAATCCCCGGCATTCTGCTGCCGATACGCTATCGGCCGCGTGCTCCACAACTCATCCAGCCGCGTGCCCAGCGACTCGCAGGTCTCGGCAAACCGCGCTTGATCCATGCGACTGGCGCGGTACACCAGGAAGGGCGGCACCACGTCGAAACCGGGGTAGAACAGCACGCCGTGCTGAATCGGAAACAGCAAATCATCAATCGGCCCGTTGATCCCGCGCGGGCTGTAGTGAGAATCCCAGCCTCCGGTGGTGACCAGCAGCATCGCGCGTTTGCCTTTCATCTTGCCTTCGCCGTAGCGCTCGCCCCAGCGCGCATCGGAGTGTTCGCCGACACCGTAGGCAAACCCGTAGGCATACACGCGCTCGACCCAGCCTTTGAGGATCGCCGGCATGGTGAACCACCACAGCGGGAATTGCAGGATCAGCGCGTCGGCCCACAACAGTTTTTCCTGCTCGCGGGCGATGTCGGCGGACTGCCGGCCCTGTTGGTAAGCCAGTTTCGAATCGATCGAGGCGTGGAATGGCCGGCTTTCATCGCGACCGGGGGCGTCATCGGCGTCGATCGTGGTCTTCCAGTTCATCGCATACAGGTCGGAGACCTGCACGGTGTGGCCGGCGGCTTGCAGGCGCTGGACGGTGAAGTCCCTGAGCGAGCCGTTGAGCGAAGTAGGTTCGGGGTGGGCGTAGACCAGTAGCACATTCATGTGGCAACTCCTTGGTTGAATGCAGGCAGGATCAATCCTTGATCGGTATATTGGAAATGAATGTCTGATATGTCAGGTATAGCCATGAATAATTTACGACGTCTGGATATCAACTTGCTGTTGACCCTAGACGTGTTGTTGGCAGAACACAATGTAACCCGCGCCGCAGAGCGCTTGAGCCTGTCGCAGCCGTCGGTGAGCGTTCACCTGGCCAAGCTGCGCGAGATCTTCGGCGACCCGCTGTTGCTGCCCGGGCCACGGGGCATGCGCCCGACGGCGCGGGCCGATGAACTGCGCGAGCCGTTGCGCGAGGCACTGGAAGCACTGGAACGCGCGGTGGCGCCGGCCAGCGCGTTCGATCCGGCTCAGGCCCGCCACATCTGGAAAGTCGCGGCGACGGATTACGGCGAATCGACGGTGGTGCTGCCAGCGCTCAGCGGTTTGCGCACTCAGGCGCCGGGCACGCGGTTGGCAGTGCTCGATCTGATGCCGGCACAGTTGGCCAGGCAGGCGGAGCAGGGCGTGTTTGACCTGGCGCTGCACATCACCGAAGAGGCGCCGCTGGATCTGCATCAACGGGTGCTGTTCACCGAGCATTACGTGTTGGCCGGTCGCGTCGGGCATCCGGGGTTGAAGCGTAAGCCGACTCGCGAACAATTCTGCGCGCTGGAACACGTGATGGTGTCGCGCGAGGGCGGGGGCTTTTTCGGGGTGACCGACAAGGCGCTGGCCGAGGTCGGCCTGGCGCGCAAAGTGGTGCTGTCGGTGCCGCATTTTCTGATGGTGATGTCGGTGCTGGCGAGTACCGATCTGGTGGCGATGCTGCCGTCACGCTTGGTTCGCGACAACCCGGCGTTGCAGGTAGTCGATGCGCCGTTGCCGGTGCCGGGCTACGAAATGGCGATGTTCTGGGGCGAGCGCGCGCATCGCGACCCGGCACACAAATGGTTGCGTGAGCATCTGGCGGCGTCGGTGTGACGGATCAGGCGTGGCCCAACGCAATCGCAAAAGACACCACGATCATGCACGCAAACGCAAAATTGAGATTCATCAGCTGTTCATCCTGAGCCTTTTTAAAGTGAGGCCATTCTGAACAGGCTGAATGCAAAGAAAAAATTCGGCATGTTGATTCCAATGATCGAAACAATTGATACCCGCCGGTTTGTGTTTGCCCAAAGCTTTCGCTAGTCTCGGCAAAACCTGCAACTACAAGCATAAACAGGCAAAACCATGCACGATCATTCGGTCACCGAACTCCCGTCCCTGCGCCGGCAGAAAATCCTCCTGATCCTCGAACGCGACGGCAAGGTCATGGCCTCCGAGTTGAGCCAGCACTTCGCCGTGTCCGAAGACACCATTCGCCGCGACCTCGCCGAGCTGGACAACGCCGGGCTGGTGCAGCGCGTGCATGGCGGGGCGCTGCCAAAGCCCAAGGACAGCGGCAAGGATTACTTCACCCGTCTGGATGAGACTGATGAGGTGAAGGTGCGTCTGGCGCAGTTGGCGGCGCAAAAGGTCGAGGACGGGCAGATTGTGTTGTTCGATTCCGGCTCGACCGCGCTGCAGGTGGCGCGCTCGTTGCGCGCGGATATCCAGATCACTGCGGTGACCGCCGCGCCGATGACAGCGATTGCCTTGTCCGAATACAAGGGCGTGAAAGTGATTCTGGCCGGTGGGCAACTGAACCCGCGCACGATGTCGGCTAGCGGGCACGAGGCGGTGCGCATGCTGGCCGGGATCAAGGCCGATCTGGCGTTCACCGGGGTCTGTGCGATTCACCCGGAGGTGGGCATCACCTCGCTGCACTTCGATGAAGTGCCGGTGAAACAGACGCTGCTCGACAGCGCGGCGCGGGTGATTGCGGTGACCACGGCGGACAAGCTGGGGGCGGTGGAGCCGTTTGTGGTGGCCGCGTGTACGCGCCTGCATACGCTGATAACCGAGCGGCACCTGGCGTCGGGGAGTGTCGAGGATTATCGGCGATTAGGGATTGTGGTGGAGCAGTTGCCGGACTGAGATTTGTAGTGAGGCTGCTGGCCTCTTCGCGAGCAAGCCCGCTC
>NZ_OBDS01000003.1:341041-386066 GCF_900215165.1 Pseudomonas sp. LAMO17WK12:I5
TGAGATTTGTAGTGAGGCTGCTGGCCTCTTCGCGAGCAGGCTCGCTCTCACATTTGGAATGCAGTCAACCTGTGGGAGCGGGCTTGCTCGCGAAGGGGCCAGTCCGGTCAACGCAACTTTTCAAGCATCTGGTAATACCACATCCCCGCCGCCAGCAACGGATTGCCCAGCCAATCCCCCATCGGTACCCGGATGTGTTGGCACTGCGCGAAGGTGTCGAACTGCTCCATCTGCCCGGTGATCGCGCGGCTCATGATTTCACCCATGATGTGCGTGGTCGCGATGCCGTGGCCCGAGTAGCCCTGGCAATACCAGACGTTGTCCGAGAGTTTGCCCAGTTGCGGGATGCGGTTGATCACGATGCCCATCGCGCAGCTCCACTGGTAGTCGATCTGCACCCCTTTGAGCGCCGGGAAGGTCTGCTCGATACATGGGCGCAGTTCGGCGGCGATGTCCCGTGAATCCTTGCCGCTGTAGTTGGCGCCGCCACCGAACAGCAGGCGACCGTCAGCCGTGAGGCGGTAGTAGTCGAGAACGAAACGGCAGTCGTACACCGCGAGGTCTTCGGGGTTGATCTGCCGCGCCAGATCACCCAGCGGCGCGGTGGTGACGATGCCGCCCATGGCCGGGAAAATCTTGCCCTTGAGCTGACCCGGTTCGAGCTTGTGATAGACGTCACCGGCGAGCATCACTTGATTGGCGTCGATCTGGCCGTGGGCGGTGCGCACCCCTGGCGTCTTGCCGTGAATGATTTCCAGCACCTCACTGTTCTCGAAGATCAAGGCACCTAGACTTTCCGCCGCCCGCGCTTCGCCGATGCACAGGTTGAGCGGGTGCAGGTGCATGTTGCGGGTGTTCTTGATCGCGCCGTGGTAGAGGTCGCTTTGCAGCAGGTCGCGCACTTGGCTGCGGTCGAGCAGACTGACTTCATCACCCAGGCCGCGGCGCACGGCTTCGTCGTAATCCTTGCGCAAACCGTCCATGTGGCTTGGCTTGTAGGCGGCGTGCAGATGGCCGTGTTTGAGGTCGCACTGGATGCCGTACTTCTCGACCCGCTGCTGGATAATTTCATGCCCGCGCCAGCGCAGGTGCCAGATGAAATCGTCGACTTCATCGCCGAGCTTCGGGCGCATCTGTTTGCGCATCGCGCCGTCGCCGGAGAGGCTGCCGGTGACTTGTCCGCCATTGCGTCCGGTGGCGCCCCAGCCGATCTTGTGGCTCTCGACGATGGCGACTTTCAGGCCTTTTTCGGCGAGTTCGACGGCGGTGGCAACGCCAGTGAAACCGCCGCCGATGATCACCACATCAACCTGGTGCCGGCCCTGCAGGGTCGGGTAGTCGGTGTCCTGGTTGAGGGTGGCGGTGTAGTAGGAATTGCAGCGTTGGGTCATGTCGGTGTCCACACAAATTCTTCGGTTGTACGCGGTCCCCTGTAGGAGTGAGCCTGCTCGCGATGAGGCCATGTCAGACACATTATTGCTGAATGACACACCGCTATCGCGAGCAGGCTCACTCCTACAGGGGTTAGTGGTGAGGCTTCAAGCTTCGGTCAGATACCAGCGCCAATCCTGCTCACCCACCTCGGCCATGAACTGCCGGTATTCGGCGCGCTTCACCGCCAGGTACACCCCGAGAAACTCCTGGCCCAGGGCATCCCGTGCCCACGCTGAATTTTCCAGCGCCTGCAGCGACGTCAACCAGTCGGTCGGCAGCAGTTCCTTGGCCTGCGCATAGCCGTTGCCCTCGACCGGCGCACCAGGATCGAGGTTCTCGCGAATGCCACGATGGATCCCGGCAAGGATCGCTGCCGCCGCCAGATACGGGTTGGCGTCGGCGCCGCAGATGCGGTGTTCGATATGCCGGGTATTGGCCGGACCGCCCGGCACGCGCAGGCTGACGGTGCGGTTGTCGACGCCCCAGGTCGGCGCCAATGGCGCATAGCTGTTGGCCTGAAAGCGGCGGTAGGAGTTGGCATTGGGGCAGAACAGCAGCAGCGTATCGAGCAGCGAGGCGAGCATGCCGCCAATCGCGGTGCGCAGCAGCGGAGTGCCGGCCGGATCCTCGGCGGCGAACAGATTGCGCCCCTCGCCATCAGCAAGGCTGACGTGCATGTGCATGCCGGTGCCGGCCAGATCATCGAACGGCTTGGCCATGAACGTCGCTTGCATGCCGTGCTTGTGCGCCACCGCTTTGACCAGACGTTTGTAGCGCACCGCCTGATCCATCGCGAGCAACGCGTCGCCATGTTCGAGGGTGATTTCCACCTGGCCTGGCGCATATTCCGAGATCGCCGTGCGCGCCGGAATGCCGTGCAGTTTGCAGGCGCCGTAGAGGTCGGCGAGGAACGGTTCGATCTGCTCCAGTTCACGCAAACCGTAGACCTGAGTGTGTCGCGGTCGGCCCCCGTCGGCGTCCAGCGCCGGTTGCGGACGGCCGTTGTGATCGCGTTTGGCGTCGAGCAGGTAAAACTCCAGCTCGCACGCCATCACCGGGTGATAACCCTCGGCCTTGAGGCCGTCGATCACCTTGATCAGCAGATGCCGCGGGTCGGCGATGCTCGCCGGCAGGCCCTCGGTCGGGTGCATGCTGACCTGCACCGCTGCGGTCGGAATCTGCCGCCACGGCAGGCGCACCAGACTGCCTTCGAGCGGGTAGGCGCGGCAGTCGATGTCGCCGACGTCCCACACCAGACCCGAGTTTGCCACGTCTTCGCCCTGCACGGTCAGGCCCAGGATGGTGCTGGGCAGCGGGCGACCGCTTTCGTATACAGCGAGCAGTTCCTCGCGGTGCAACAGCTTGCCACGCGGCACGCCGTTGGCGTCGAGGATGAACAGCTCGATCATGTCGATATCGGGGTTCTGTTCCAGGAACAGGCGTGCGTCTTCGATGGCTGCGAATTTCATGGTCAATCACTCACGATGGCGCCGGACAGGCGCGCAGATTCGGGCCGGGCGCATTGAAGGCGTCCCGGCAGGGATATCAAATGGAGATCAGTCAGACGGGACACAGAACCTGTGAGGACTGCTGCGCAGTCCATCGGGGATAAATCCCCTCACTACAGTCATGCATCCATCGTTTTTGTTGACTGAGAGAGTCAGCAGGCGATATCCGGCGGGCGTGCGGAGTGACGCAGCTTGGAGCGGCGCAGGGCCATGGGGAGATTGACGATGCGATTCATGCGCGGCCCCTGTGACAGAGGGCGCACACAGCGGAGACGTTCAACCTTTCTGGTTGTTGTGGTGACGTGCTCATAACGCGTGTTTCCGTTGGCGGAAAACGTCGGTGGCGGGATGGCCCCGCCGACCGGTGTGCCCGGATAGTAAGGGGCAATCCGCGGGCGTGTAAACCGCTGATTGCGCCCTTGTACCGTTGGCCGCCGCTCAGCGCAGCAGGTGCAAGCCCAGCCCGGCAAGGGCGCAAACGATCAACACTTCGATCACTCCACGCTTGAAAATGAACAGCGCCAGTGCGGCCAGCAGTGCCAGCCCGATCGAAAACAGATTCGCGTGCCCGGCAAAACCGTTGGGCCAGAACACGTGATAAGCGAAGAAACACGCCAGGTTCAGAATCACCCCGACCACCGCTGCGGTGATCGCAGTCAACGGTGCGGTAAACTTCAGTTCGTTGTGCGTTGATTCCACCAGCGGCCCGCCGGCGAGGATGAACAGGAACGAGGGCAGGAAGGTGAACCAGGTCACCAGCGTCGCCGCCAGTGCGCCCGCGGCGAACGCATGTTCCGCGCCGAACGCCGGTTGCACGTAACCGCCGATGAAACCGACAAACGCCACCACCATGATCAACGGCCCGGGCGTGGTTTCGCCGAGAGCCAGGCCGTCGATCATCTGCGTCGGCGTCAGCCAGCCATAGTGCCCGACCGCGCCCTGATAGACGTATGGCAACACTGCGTAAGCGCCGCCGAAGGTCAGCAACGCGGCCTTGGTGAAGAACCAGCCCATTTGCGTGAACGTGCCGTCCCAGCCGAACAGCGCGGTCAGCAGGCCCATAGGCAAACACCACAGCGCCGCGCCAACCAACAGCAAACGCCAGAGCTTCGGCAAGCTGAATCGCGCATGGTCGGGTGTCGGCGTGTCGTCGTCGATCAGCGCCGGGCCGAAGGATTTGGCACTGCCGCGCTGCCCGCCATTGTCGAAGCGCTGCGGCGCCAGGCGTCCGCCGAAATAGCCGAGCAATGCCGCGCCGAGGACGATCAGCGGGAACGGCAGATTGAAGGCAAATATCGCCACAAATGACGACCCGGCGATCGCCCACAGCCAACTGTTTTTCAGCGCCCGCGAGCCGATGCGATGCGCCGCGTGCAAGATGATCGCGGTCACCGCCGGTTTGATTCCGTAGAAGATCCCGGCGACCACCGGCACATCGCCGAACGCGATGTACAGCCACGACAGCGCAATCAGGATGAACAGCGACGGCAGCACGAACAGCGCCCCGGCAATCACCCCGCCCCAGGTGCGATGCAGCAGCCAGCCAATGTAGGTCGCCAGTTGCTGCGCCTCGGGGCCGGGCAGCAACATGCAGTAGTTGAGCGCGTGCAGAAAGCGCCGCTCGGAGATCCAGCGCCGGCGCTCGACCAGTTCCTGATGCATGATCGCGATCTGTCCGGCCGGACCGCCGAAACCGATGCAGCCAAGCTTGAACCAGAAGCGCCAGGCCTGGCGCAGGGTGACGGGAGCGGGGCGGGGCAGGTTGTTGGGCGCTGTGCTCAAACGAAACTCCGGAGTTTAATCCTGGCGGAGTGGCTATCTAATCAGACTTTCAACCCTCACCCCAGCCCTCTCCCAGAGGGAGAGGGGGCCGACCGAGGTGTCTGGCGTTATCCATCGACCTGAGAGATCGAGTCGATTATGGATTCAGAACCAATCTTTCAATTCGGTGAATTTCTTCAATATCCCCCAATCAGTCCCCTCTCCCTCGGGGAGAGGGCTAGGGTGAGGGGCTCTTGATCTTCAGGCATGCGCCAGACTCCAGCGCAGCGCCGCATTCTGGTCACTCTCCCGCGCCTCGACCCAGTGCGAACCCTGCGCCGTGCTCTCGCGCTTCCAGAACGGCGCGCGGGTCTTGAGCACGTCCATGATAAACGCGCAGGCTTCGAACGCCATGTGCCGGTGCTTGCTGCTGACGCCAACAAACACGATCGGCTCGCTGACCGCCAGTGCGCCGACCCGATGCACAATCTCCACCCCCAGCAGCGGCCAGCGCTCGCGCGCCTCGTCGGCGATCTGTTCGAGGGCCTTTTCGGTCATGCCCGGATAGTGTTCGAGGAACAGCTCGTTCACGCTCTGCCCGATGTTCAGATCGCGCACATAGCCGATGAAATTCACCACCGCGCCGACTCGCGGATTGCGCGCATGCAGGTCGGCGGTCAACTGGCCGACGTCGAAACTCTTGTACTGGACTCGAACCGTCATGCTCAGCCCCCGGTGACCGGTGGGAAAAACGCGATCTCGTCGAAGTCTTCGATCGCCGCGCTCGGTTGGCACAGCTCCTGATTCAACGCACACATCAGGTTGCCGGCGCCAAGCACTTCGCGCCATTCCTCACCACGGGCCATGAGCATCTGCCGCACGTCCTCGATACAGGTCAGATCGTCGCTCAGGGGGATTTTTTCACCGCCCAGATTGAGGCGGTCACGGTAGCTGGCGAAGTAGTTGATCAGGATCATTGCGCGTCCTCCCATTGAAAGTGTCCGGAGCGGCCGCCCTGTTTGCTCAGCAGGCGGATGTCGCCGATGACCATGGCCCGGTCCACGGCTTTGCACATGTCGTAAATGGTCAGCGCCGCGACGCTGGCGGCGGTCAGGGCTTCAAGTTCGACGCCGGTCTGGCCGGTGAGGCGGCAGGTGCTGGTGATCTGCACGCGGTCCGGTTCGCAGGCCTTGAGTTCAACGTGAATCGAGCTGAGCAGCAGCGCATGGCACAGCGGGATCAGTTCGTGGGTGCGTTTGGCCGCCTGGATTCCGGCGATGCGCGCCACGGCGAAAACGTCGCCCTTGGGGTGACCGTTGGCCTGGATCATCTGCAGCGTTTCCGGGCGCATCTGCACCCAGGCCTGCGCCGTGGCTTCGCGGCGAGTCGCGGCTTTGTCGCTGACGTCGACCATGTTGGCGCGGCCCTGATCGTCGAGGTGGGTGAGGGTGTTGCTCATGGCGAAAGCTCCTGGATCGGGCTGTAGATTCGGGGGGCGTTGCGGTGCGGCACATGGATCAGATTGAGCCGATGCTTGAGCGCCCAGCGCACGGTCAACGCGGTGGGGGCGGACAGGCTGACAAGGGTGCCAAGTCGGGCGCGCACGGCTTTGTGGATCAGCTCCAGGCTGCAACGGCTGGTGACCACCACGAAGCCCTGGCGCGCATCGACGTCAGCGATTTGCATCGCGCCGATCAGCTTGTCGAGGGCGTTGTGCCGGCCAATGTCTTCGCGGCACAAAAGCGCCTCACCGCTGGCATCGAAGTACAGCGCCGCGTGCAGGGCGCCGCTGCTGCGGGCCAGTTGCTGAGCCTGTTCGATGCGTTGGCGGATACCGTCAAAATGCGCGGCCGGCGGCAGCGCGCAGGGTTGCAGAATCTGCAGTTGCGGCAACGCCTGCTCCAGCGCCTCGACGCCACAGATGCCGCAGCCGCTGGTGCCGGCCATCTGCCGACGATGATCTTTCAGCGCCCAGAACGCGCGACTGGATATCTGCACCTCGGCCTGACAGGCCTGATCGAAATGGCTCAGGCGGATGTCGTAGATCTCGTCGACGCTGTCGATGATCGCGTTGCTCAGGCTGAAGCCCCGGATGAAATCTTCAAGGTTGCCGGGCGAGACCATCATCACCGCCTGGCTCAGGCCGTTGAAGGTGATCGCCAGGGCGATTTCCGCGGCCAGGGCGACGTGCGAGAGCGGGGCGTGCGGCAGGTATTCGCGAAACGCGACCTGTGACGGTTGCGGTGCGGGGGCGTTGGGTTCGGTGTTTGGTTCGGTGTTGGATTCGACGTGGCAGAGCATCTTGAAAAGTCCCGAAGCGCTGAAGTGGGTTCAGGCTACGGGGGAGTCAAAAGTGCGTCCAATCGCTTGTTCTGATCTGGTGATCGGGCTGGTCGATGACCGATTCACCTCGGGGTTTTGTGTTGGTCGGGCGGGCCTCTTCGCGAGCAAGCCCGCTCCCACCTTTGAAATGCATTCAACCTGTGGGAGCGGGCTTGCTCGCGAAGACGGTCTGACAGCCAGCATCAATGTCTGGAGAGGTCACTCAAGCAACCGGCAACTCAACCCCGAACAACTTGCGCGCCTCGGCAAAACACTTCTCGGCTATCGCCGAGCGCGGCTCGGTCTTGCGCATCACCAGCCCCAGCGGCGCCAGCACGCTGGCATCCGGCAATTGCATGAACGACAGGTGTTCGATCGGCTCTTCCAGCCCGCTGTCCAGTGGCATGATCGAGCAGCAGAAACCCTGGTGAATCGCCTGCAGCAATTGATACGTCGAATCGCTTTCCAGGATCGGCTGCGGATTGAGCCCGCGACTGCGGAAGCTCAGGTCGATGGATTTGCGGTAATGCATGCCGGTGGTGATCATCCCCAGCGGCAGTTCGGCGGCGTCTTCCCAGCTCATTTCCGAGCCTTCGAAATGGTAGTGACGGTTGTCGTAAAGCAGACCGACGCGGGTTTCGCCGATCTCGAAAAAGTCGAAATAGTTCGGGTTGACGTGGTCCAGATAACACACGCCAAGGTCCAGTTGATTGTTGCCCAGGCCAGCGATGATCTCGTCGGAACTCCCCGACGACAGGCTGAATTTCAGCTCGGGGTAGGTCCCGGACAAACTCTGAATGTAATTGACCGGGTTGAAATTGCTCAGCGGCACCAGCCCCAGGCGCAAGCTACCGACCAGTTGCCCGCGGCACGCCGCCGCTTCCGCGAACAGACCGTCATGCGCGGCCAGCAGGGTGCGCGCCCAGGCCAGTACCCGTTCGCCGGCCTGGGTGAAACCCTCGAAGCGCTGACCACGATTGACCAGCACCAGATCCAGCTCATCTTCCAGATTGCGCAGACGCATCGACAGGGTCGGCTGGGTGATGTGGCAGCGGGCGGCGGCCTGGCCGAAGTGTCGGGTTTCGTCCAGTGCGATCAGGAACTTGAGTTGTTTGATGTCCACGCAGGCACCTGCTCGTTGAGAAATTGGATTGAGTATTGACGCAGATGCGCGCAGCGCACGAAAAACGCGAGGTGCGACGATCTCACCTGCCTGTATCTGCGTCCAATCGGAAGAATTGAAAAGCCTATCGATCAGCTCTATCGCCCATGGTTTCAAAGGCGTTGGCCAAGGTCAACGGCACCGATAGAGCAGCTCGATAATGTGGTTGGCCAGAGTGATTAGACAGTACTCATAAGTGGCACTTAGGCTGCTTGGCAATCTGATTGACTACTGCCGGAGATTCCCATGAGTGCGAAAGCGGATGCCCTGTTTGTCCCCCTGAACATAGCCGTACTGACGGTCAGCGATACTCGCGATTACGCGAGCGACACGTCCGGCCAACTGCTGGTCAGCCGTTTGCTGGAGGCCGGTCATACCCTGAGCGAGCGCAACTTGCTCAAGGATGACCTGTACAAGATCCGCGCCCAGGTCGCGCACTGGATTGCCGACGACAGCATTCAGGTGGTGCTGATCACCGGCGGCACCGGCTTCACCGGACGCGACAGCACGCCGGAAGCGGTGGCCTGTCTGCTCGACAAGCAGATCGACGGGTTTGGCGAGTTGTTCCGCGCCATTTCGATTCTCGATATCGGCACCTCCACCGTGCAAAGCCGCGCGCTGGCCGGGCTGTCCAACGGTACGCTGGTGTGCTGCCTGCCGGGTTCGACCGGTGCCTGTCGCACCGCGTGGGAAGGCATCCTCGCCGAGCAACTGGATAACCGCCATCGCCCATGCAACTTCGTACCGCACCTCAAACCAGTCGCCGCCTGCGGGCCGCGCGAATGAGCAAGGCAGCGTTGATGCCGGTCGAGGACGCCCTCGACCAATTGCTGGGTATGGCCAATGAGCAACGTCTGGCCGACAGCGAAACTCTGCCGCTCGACGAGGCACGTGGGCGGGTGCTGGGCAGTGATCTGGTCGCCTCGCTCGACTTGCCGCCATGGCCGAATAGCGCCATGGACGGTTATGCCTTGAATCTGGCCGATCTGCATCGCCAGCCGTTGAAGGTGTCGCAAAAGGTCTACGCCGGCCAGGCGCCGGACGCGCTGCTGCCCGGTACCTGTGCGCGGATCTTTACCGGCGCACCGTTGCCACCTGGCGCTACCTGCGTCGAGATGCAGGAGAACGTCGAAGTGCTGGAGGACGGCCGCGTGCGTTTTTTGCAGCCGTTGAAGGCGGGGCAGAACATCCGCGCGCAAGGACAGGAAAACCGCGTCGGCGACATCCTGCTGCGTGCCGGCAAACGCCTCGGGCCGTTCGAACTGGCGGTCGCCGCCGGGCAGGGGCTGGCACAGGTGCACGTGGTGCGACGCCCGCGCGTGGCGCTGCTGTCGACCGGTGACGAACTGGTCGAGCCGGGCCTGCCGCTGCGTCCCGGCAGCATCTACAACAGCAATCGTGTGCTGCTCGGCCACTGGCTGAAGGAACTGGGCTGCGAGGTGATCGACGCCGGGATCCTGCCGGATCGTCCGGCGCAGACGCGGCTCAAACTTGAGCAACTGCAAGTGGCGGCTGACCTGATCCTGACCACCGGCGGGGTGTCTGCCGGCGATGCCGATTGCCTTGGGCAGGTGCTGCGCGAGGACGGCAAACCGCTGCTGTGGAAGTTGGCGATCAAGCCTGGCAAACCGCTGACCGTGGGCCATTTCGGCACGGTGCCGGTGATTGGCCTGCCGGGCAATCCGACCTCGGCGCTGGTGACCTTCGGCCTGCTGGCGCGGCCGTACCTGCTGCGCATTCAGGGCGTGGAAGAGGTCATGCCGTTGAGCTTCACGGTGAATGCCGGGTTCGCCTGGAACAAGGCTGGCAGTCGTCGCGAGTACTTGCGGGTGCGGCTGGAGGCGGGGCGCGCGGTGTTGTATCCGAACCAGAGTTCCGGCGTTTTGCTCGGAGCGACCTGGGCCGATGGGCTGGTGGAGGTGCCGGAAAACAGCACTCTCGACATTGGCGATCCGCTGCGTTTCATTCCCTTCAGCGAACTGTTCTGACAAATCAAACCCGTGATGTTCATCCATTCTGCAGGTGTACTTCAAACCTGTAGGAGTGAGCCTGCTCGCGATGACGGCGGCACAGTCAACATCTTCACTGACTGGAAGACCGCTATCGCGAGCAGGCTCACTCCTACAGAGGGTATTTGTGTGGTCAGGAGAGCGAGCTCAGCTCAGCACATAGTCCACCGGCAGCAACATCGGCGGCAGGTCGGTTTCGCCCAGTTCGCTGAGAATGTCACGCTCGATGGTGCGCACCAGCGAGTCAGTCGCCAAATCGTTTTCGTCGCGGCCGAACGGGTCTTCCAGTTCATCGGCAATCGCATCCAGACCAAAGAACGTGTAGCTGACAATCGCCGTGAACAGCGGGGTCAGCCAGCCCAGCGGTTCGGCCATGGCGAACGGCAGCAGGATGCAGAACAGGTAGATCGTGCGGTGCAGCAGCAAGGTGTAGGGGAAGGGCAGCGGGGTGTTTTTGATCCGCTCGCACACCGCTTGTGCCTGAGTCAGGCTGGTCAGGTGATTGGCCAGCAGCATGTAGCGCCACTCGCTCAGTTCGCCGCTTTGATGCAGATCCGAACATTGCTGGCCGACCTGCCGCAGAATCCGTCCACTGTAGTCCGGCACCTGCGCATCGTGTTGCGGGGTGATCCACTTGCTGCTGGCCGCCGCTTCGCTTTCCCGGCGCAATCGCGCATTCAGCGCATGAGCAAACCCGCAGAGGTTGAGCAGCAACGGCTTGCGCTGCGCCGATTCGCGGATGACATGGGTTTCGCGAATCACCGAACGGATGTGCACCAGCACATCGCCCCAGGCCTTGCGCGCTTCATACCAGCGGTCGTAGCAGGCGTTGTTGCGAAAATTCATGAAGATCGACAGTGACAGCCCGAGCAGGGTGAACGGCGTGGCGTTGACCTTGGTGAAGTTGCTCGGGTGGAGCATTTCAATCAGCACGATGGCAGAAGCCAGCAGGGTGACCATCAGGGTGCGCAGGGCGATACGTTTGGCGATCGAACCCTTGAGGGTGAAGAGGATGGCGAATTGGTTGACCTTGGGTCTGATGATCATGCTGGGCGATCCCGGTTACGCAGGGTGAGGGCGGCTCAGCCGCCGGTCATGTTCATGAAGCGCACGACCTGAACGTCGTCGTTCACTTCGAAATTGTGCCGATACGGCTTGAGTTTCATCGCTTCGATGATGGCCTTCTCCAGCCGCTCTGGTTGCCCCGGATGAGCGCGCAGCACGGCTTTGAGATCCACCGAATGCTCGTTACCCAGACACAGTAGCAGGCGCCCCTCGACAGTCAGCCGCACCCGGTTGCAAGTACCGCAGAAATTGTGGCTGTGCGGCGAGATAAAGCCCAGACGAATGTCTGGCGCCTCGGCCAGCCGCCAGTAGCGCGACGGGCCCTGGGTCGACTCGGCGGAGTCGATCAGGGTGTAGCGCTCGGCGATTTTTTCGCGCACCTGGGCGCTGGAGAAAAACGACTCGGCGCGGCTGTGTTCGCTGATGATCCCCAGCGGCATTTCCTCGATGAAGGAGACGTCGAGCTGGCGGTCGATGGCAAAGCTCACCAGATCGTTGATCTCCTGATCGTTGCGCCCCTGCATCACCACCACGTTGAGTTTGGTTCGGGTGAAACCGGCCTTGCGTGCCGCATCGATGCCGCTGATCACCTGCGCCAGATCACCGGTACGGGTCATTTGCTTGAAACGATCCGGGTCGAGGCTGTCGAGGCTGATGTTCAGGCGCTTGACCCCGGCGTCGAACAGCGGCGCGGCGAGTTTGCCCAGCTGCGAGCCATTGGTGGTCATGCACAGTTCACGCAGGCCGGGCAGGGCGGCGATCTGCTCGCACAGCTTGACCACGCCCGGACGGATCAGCGGCTCGCCGCCGGTCAGGCGAATCTTGCGCGTGCCCAGCGCCACGAAGCTCTGCGCCAGTTGATAGATCTCCTCCAGCGTCAGCACTTGCTGGCGCGGCAGAAACTGCATGTCCTCGGCCATGCAATACACGCAGCGGAAGTCGCAGCGGTCGGTGACCGACATGCGCAGATAGTCGACGCGGCGGTTGTAACCATCGATCAGGACACGCTCTGACATGACAGCCTCGCAGGAGTGGAAAGTCCGCATTGACGGAACCGGTTAGCGCAGATTATGGGCAACTTCAGATCTCGTCCAATCACTGTTTATGACTGCTTGATTGAGCGCGTCGATGATCAATTATTTTCTCTGGAAAGTTACCGCTTTAGTTTCGCAACGTCCCGTAAGTAAAAGGTTTTTCGCCGTGATAGAGGGTTTCGATAATGTGGTCATAAATAGCGATTAGACAATGTTTTGTAACGGTTCATATCCTTGCTCCGGCAACTGAAACGACCGCTTTATTGCTGTGCAAAGTCGGCCGTCGCTGTTTAACCAAGATCAGGTTCATGCCTGTGTGCATCGTCATGGAGATGTCCCATGTCACAAGTCGACCGTTACAAACCTTACAAGGGCGCCGCTGCCGGTTGGGGGGCTGTGATCAGCCTGACCAAAAGCTGGCTGGGCAGTGAAAACGCCCTGAAAAACATCCGCGCCATGCTCAAGACCAACCAGAACGGCGGTTTCGACTGCCCGGGCTGTGCCTGGGGTGAAGCGCCCGGTGCGAGCATGCTCAAGTTCTGCGAGAACGGCGCCAAAGCGGTGAACTGGGAGGCCACCGGGCGCTTGGTCGATCCGGCGTTCTTCAACAAGTACACGGTATCGAGCCTGGCCGAGCAGAGCGACTACTGGCTGGAATATCAGGGCCGTCTGACCCACCCGATGCGTTACGACGCGCGGGTCGACCGCTATGTGGAAACCACCTGGGAAGACGCGTTCGCGTTGATCGCCGAACACCTCAAAGGTCTGAAATCGCCGCACGAGGCCGAGTTCTATACCTCGGGCCGGGCCAGCAACGAAGCGGCGTTTCTCTATCAGTTGTTCGTCCGCGCCTACGGCACCAACAACTTTCCCGATTGCTCGAACATGTGCCACGAAGCCAGTGCGGTGAGCATGGGCGAGACGCTGGGCGTGGGCAAGGGCACCGTGGTCTACGAGGATCTGCATCATGCCGACGCGATTTTCGTCATCGGCCAGAACCCCGGCACCAACCACCCACGCATGCTCGAACCGCTGCGTGAAGCGGTGAAACGCGGCGCGCAGGTGGTGTGCATCAACCCGCTGAAAGAACGTGGCCTGGAACGTTTCCAGAACCCGCAGAACCCGCTCGAGATGCTCAGCAACGGTTGGGAAGCGACCAACACCGCGTACTTCCGCCCGGCGCTGGGTGGCGACATGGCGATGATTCGCGGCATGGTCAAATTCCTTCTGCAGTGGGAGCGTGAAGCCCAGGCCAGCGGTGGCGAACCGGTGTTCGACCATGCGTTTATCGCCGAGCACACCTCGGGTCTGGACAGCTACCTGGCAGAAGTCGACGCCACGACTTGGGAGCACATCCTCGAGCAGTCCGGCGTGCCGTTGCACGACATCGAACTGGCGGCGCGCATGTATGGCCGCGCCAAAAGCGTGATCATGTGCTGGGCCATGGGCCTGACCCAACATGTGCACTCGGTGCCGACCCTGCAGGAAGTCATCAATCTGCAATTGCTGCGCGGCAACGTTGGCCGTCCGGGCGCCGGTCTGTCGCCGGTGCGCGGGCACAGCAACGTGCAGGGCGACCGCACCATGGGCATCAATGAACTGGCGCCGAAGGAGCTGATGGACGCCCTGGAAAAACGCTTCAACTTCAAAGTGCCGCGCATGCACGGGCACAACACGGTGATGGCGATCGGTGCGATGGAGCGTGGCGAAGCCAAAGTGTTTATCGGTCTGGGCGGCAACTTCGCTCAAGCCACGCCGGACACCCCGCGCACTCACGAAGCGATGCGCAAACTCGACCTGACCGTGCACATTTCGACCAAGCTCAACCGCAGCCATCTGGTCACCGGACGCGACGCATTGATCCTGCCGTGCCTCGGTCGCACCGACATCGACATTCAGGCCGAAGGCCCGCAAGGCGTGACCGTGGAAGACACCTTCAGCATGGTGCATTTGTCGTTCGGTCAGTTGAAACCGAAGTCGGCGCACTTGAAATCCGAGCCGGCAATCATTGCCGGAATCGCCGCCGCCACGTTAGGCAAACATCCAATCGACTGGGAGTGGGTCGTGGGCGACTACGGGCGCATTCGCAACCTGATCGGCGATGTGATTCCGGGCTTCGAGAACTTCAACGAAAAACTGCTGACCCCGGGTGGCTTCCACCTTGGCAACGACGCCTCGGATCGGGTCTGGAACACCGAGTCGGGCAAAGCCCAGTTCACCCCGTGCGTGCTGCCGGAACACCTGATCAGCGAAGGCGTGCGCAACCTGCCGGTCAAGCCGGATCTGATCCTGCAGACCATGCGCTCCCACGACCAGTACAACACCACGCTGTACGGGCTCGACGACCGTTATCGCGGGGTCTATGGCATGCGCGACGTGATCTTCGCCAACGAACAGGATATCCAGCGTCTCGGTTTCGAACCGGGGCAGAAGGTCGATCTGGTGGCGCTGTGGGATGACGAGCGCGAGCGTCGGGTCAGCGGGTTCACCCTGATCGCCTACGACATTCCGCCCGGTCAGGCGGCGGCGTACTACCCGGAAACCAACCCGCTGGTGCCGCTGGAAAGCTATGGCGACCGGACCTACACGCCGACCTCGAAATTCGTCGCGATTCGCCTCGAAGCGGCCAAGGTCAGCAACCTGATCCCGTCATCGCTGGCCTGACCCGCTACCTATAAAAATTCATAGCAATTTGACTGGCTGCAGGCGTTCGCGCCTGGCGGTGGCCCGGCGACGTGCTGCCGCTTTTCAGCCTGGATGAGGACATCATCATGCTCAACATGGAGGCACTGGACCTGGCGCGAATTCAATTCGCGTTCACGGTTTCGTTCCACATTATCTTCCCGGCGATCACCATCGGCCTGGCGAGTTTCCTCGCGGTACTCGAAGGCCTGTGGCTGAAAACCCGTGACGACACCTACCGCGATCTCTACCACTTTTGGTCGAAGATCTTTGCCGTCAACTTCGGCATGGGCGTGGTCTCGGGGCTGGTCATGGCGTACCAGTTCGGCACCAACTGGAGCGGCTTTTCCGACTTCGCCGGGAGCATCACCGGGCCGTTGCTGACCTATGAGGTGCTGACGGCGTTCTTCCTTGAGGCCGGTTTCCTCGGGGTCATGCTGTTCGGCTGGAACCGCGTCGGCCGTGGCTTGCACTTCTTTGCCACGGTGATGGTTGCCATTGGCACGCTGATTTCAACGTTCTGGATTCTCGCCTCCAACAGCTGGATGCAGACGCCGCAGGGCTTTGAAATCGTCGATGGGCGGGTGATGCCGCTGGACTGGCTGGCGATCGTGTTCAACCCGTCGTTTCCGTTCCGTCTGGCGCACATGGCGATCGCCGCGTTCGTCGCCACGGCCTTCTTCGTGGGCTCGTCGGCGGCCTGGCATTTGCTGCGCGGCAACAATACCGCGCCGGTGCGCAGGATGTTTTCCATGGCGTTGTGGATGGCGCTGATCGTGGCGCCGATTCAGGCAGTGGTCGGTGACGCCCATGGTTTGAACACCCTGGAGCATCAACCGGCAAAAATCGCCGCCATCGAAGGCCACTGGGAAAACGCCGACAACGGCCCGACGCCGCTGGTGCTGTTCGGCATCCCCGACATGCAGGCGGAGAAGACCAAATATGCGCTGGAAATCCCGTACCTCGGCAGCCTGATCCTGACCCACAGCCTCGACAAGCAGATCCCGGCGCTCAAGAGCTTCCCGAAAGAGGACCGGCCGAACTCGACCATCATCTTCTGGAGCTTCCGCGTCATGGCCGGGCTGGGCATGTTGATGATCCTCGTCGGTGTGCTCGGTCTGGCCCTGCGCCGTGGCGGCAGGCTCTATCAGCATCGCGGCTTCCAGCGTCTGGTGTTGCTGATGGGGCCGAGCGGGTTGATCGCGTTGCTGGCCGGCTGGATCACTACCGAAGTCGGGCGTCAGCCGTGGGTGGTTTACGGCTTGATGCGCACCCATGACGCCGCGTCGCACCACTCGGTGGCGCAGATGAGCACCTCGCTGTTGCTGTTCGTGGTGATCTACTGCTCGGTGTTCACCGTGGGCATCGGCTACATGATGAAACTGGTGAAGAAGGGCCCGCAGCCCCATCACGAACATCCGCCGGAGGGCGATCAGTTGCAAACCCCGCGCCGGCCTATTTCGGCGGCTACCGCCCCGATGAAGGAGCACTGAGTCATGGGTATTCAAGGTATCGATCTCTCGTTGATCTGGGGTGTGATCATCGCCTTCGGGGTGATGATGTACGTGATCATGGACGGCTTCGATCTGGGCCTGGGCATCCTGTTTCCGCTGATCCCGGATGAGCAGGAGCGCGACGTGATGATGAACACAGTCGCCCCAGTGTGGGACGGCAACGAAACCTGGCTGGTGCTCGGTGGTGCGGCGTTGTATGGCGCCTTTCCACTGGCCTACGGGGTGATTCTGGAGGCGCTGTACCTGCCGCTGATCCTGATGCTCTGCGGGCTGATTTTCCGTGGCGTGGCGTTCGAGTTTCGCTTCAAGTCGTCAGCGCAAAAGCGTCACTGGTGGGACAAGGCGTTCATCGGCGGTTCGCTGCTGGCGACGTTCTCCCAGGGTGTGGCGATCGGCGCCTACGTGTCGGGCATTCCCGTGGTGAATCGGCAGTTTGCCGGTGGCGGCCTGGACTGGCTGGCGCCGTTTCCGCTGGTGTGCGGCGTCGGTCTGGTGGTGGCTTATGCGCTGCTGGGCAGCACCTGGTTGCTGGTCAAGACCGAAGGCATGCTCGAGTCGCGGATGCGTCTGTTCACCCGGCCGCTGGCGTGGTTGCTGACGGCTATGGTGGTGGTGATTGGCACGTGGACACTGAAGTTGCACCCGGAATTGGGCACTCGCTGGTCGACCAGCGGGCACTTGATGGTGTTCGCCGGGTTGGTGGTGCTGGCACTGCTGGCGTTGTTCGGGCTGCTGCGCACCTTGCGTCAGCGTCACACCCACTGGCCGTTCGTGTTCACTCTGGTGTTGATGCTGCTCGGTTACATCGGCCTGGCGTTGAGCATCTGGCCAAACATCATCCCGCCATCGGTGAGCCTGTGGGCGGCGGCGTCTCCGCCTTCGAGCCAGTTGTTCGCCTTGATCGGCGCACTGTTCATCCTGCCGGTGATCCTGATGTACACCTTCTGGAGCTACTACGTATTCCGCGGCAAAGTGAGGATTGGCGATGGCTACCATTGATTCGCGTGAGGTCAAAACCAGCCGCTGGTACAAGCGCCTGGGCTGGTTGTTGCTGATCTGGTTCGGCAGTGTCGTGTCACTCGCCGTGGTGGCGAGTGTACTGAAACTGGCGATGTATGCAGCGGGGATGAGAACCCACTGACAATAAAAAAACCGGAGCCATGACTCCGGTTTTTTTGTGCCCGCAATTCTGAACATCACTGATGTCCCCTGTGGGAGCGGGCTTGCTCGCGAAGGCGTCCGCTCAGTCGACATCGATGCTGAATGTGCCGGCCCCTTCGTGAGCAAGCCCACTCCCACCCTAGATTGCGGCCAGCCCCCAATCCTTCATCCACCACCAATCCCACCCTGGATTTCGGCTAGCCGCAAATTCTTCATCCAGCAGCAATCCCCTGTGGGAGCGGGCTTGCTCGCGAAGGCGTCAGGTCAGCCGACATTGATGCTGAGTGTGCCGGCCTCTTCGTGAGCAAGCCCACTCCCACCCTGGATTGCGGCCAGCCCCGAATTCTTCATCCACCACCAATCCCACCTTGGATTTCGGCCAGCCGCAAATTCTTCATCCAGCAGCAATCCCCTGTGGGAGCGGGCTTGCTCGCGAAAGCGTCAGGTCAGCTGACACTGATGCTGAATGTGCTGGCCTCTTCGTGAGCAAGCCCACTCCCACCCTTTTTCTGGTGCACAGACACATCCTGCCAACAAACATGTTCGGCGCACTGTGATGGCTGATCTAGCCTTTTTTTGAATTCAACCATGAACAAGGCAAAGGAATGCCCAAGCGTTACTCATCACATCGCCTGCGAACCGGCCGTCATTGCGAAGAAAATCAGATCTACCTACTAACCGCCAATACTTTGGGGCGTGAGCCGGTGTTCACGGATTACAGGCTCGGCCGGTTGGTTGTGCATCAGTTCAGGCAGGCGCAGGAAGAGGGATTTGCCGACACATTGGCATGGGTGGTTATGCCCGATCATTTTCATTGGCTGATCCAATTGCAAAAAGGAACACTTGGCCAATTGATGTGCCAGGTCAAATCCCTGAGTACTCGTTCAGTCAACACAGCGAGCGGTAGATCCGGAGGCCTTTGGCAGCAAGGTTTTCATGATCATGCATTACGTCGAGAGGAGGATCTGGTGAAACTGGCCCGCTATGTAGTGGCTAATCCACTGCGGGCCGGACTGGTGGAAAAACTCGGTGACTACCCGCTATGGGACGCGGTCTGGGTTTGAACTCAGGATGCGCATTCACCGCATTACTTCAGAATAAGTGCGATCCCAGTGGGAGCGGGCTTGCTCGCGAAAGCGTCAGGTCAGTCGCCACCGATGCTGAATGTGCCGGCCCCTTCGTGAGCAAGCCCACTCCCACCCTTGATCGCGGCCAGCGCCGAAATCTTCATTCAGCGACAATCCCCTGTGGGAGCGGGCTTGCTCGCGAAGGCGTCCGCTCAGTCGATACCGATGCTGAATGTGCCGGCCCCTTCGTGAGCAAGCCCACTCCCACCCTTGATAGCGGCCAGCCCCGAAATCTTCATTCAGCGACAATCCCCAGTGGGAGCGGGCTTGCTCGCGAAGGCGTCAGGTCAGCCAACATTGATGCTGAATGTGCTGGCCTCTTCGTGAGTAAGCCCACTCCCACCCTTGATCGCGGCCAGCCCCGAAATCTTCATTCAGCGACAATCCCCTGTGGGAGCGGGCTTGCTCGCGAAGGCGTCCGCTCAGTCGACACCGATGCTGAATGTGCCGGCCCCTTCGTGAGCAAGCCCACTCCCACCCTTGATCGCGGCCAGCCGCAAATCCTTCATTCACCGACGATCCCCAGTGGGAGCGGGCTTGCTCGCGAAGGCGTCCGCTCAGTCGACACCGATGTTGAATGTGCCGGCCCCTTCGTGAGCAAGCCCACTCCCACCCTTGATAGCGGCCAGCCCCGAATCCTTCATCCACCACCAATCCCCACATCGGATCTTCGGTGTTTTCTGAAGAGGAGTTACTGCGCCCCAAACATCGCGGTCCAGTAAATCCCGGCGCTGCTCTTTGGGTCGGTCGCGTAGGCGGCGCCGAGTTCTTTGTATTGCGGGTTCATCAGGTTAGCGCAGTGGCCGGGGCTGGCGAGCCAGCCGTCGACGACCTTGCGCACGGTGTCTTGCCCGGCGGCGATGTTTTCGCCGACCAGTTGCCCGCTGTAGCCGGCCAGTTCGGCGCGGTCTCCGGGTGTGCGGCCGTCGCGGTCCTTGTGGTCGAAATAGTTGTTGTTGGCCATGTCGCGGCTGTGATCCTGGGAGATCGTGCCCAGGCTCGCGTTCCAGGCCAGTGGCCCGGCCGCGGCAAAGGCCTGGCCGCCGCATTGGCGCGGCTGGGCGCGAGCGGCGTTGAGTTGTTCGAGCAACTTCTGGCCTTCGCTTTGCGCATCGCCGAGCTTCGCCGACAGTAGAGGTCGCGCCAGCACAATACGCCAGTCACGATCAGCACGGCTGACACCGACATCGACGAACTGCGGATCCAGCACCACCTGGCAGAAACTTTCCTCAATCGCCTTCATCGCCGACGCTGCATCCCGTGGGCCGTTGAGGGTGATCGCCTGCACGTTGACCATCGGGTAGCTGGCGCTGGCCATGGCCTGTTGCAGATCGACCGCACCGGCGGCCGGCAGTCTCAGCCGTGGATCGGCCGACAGCGGTGGCAGTTCACTGGACGCCTGGCTGCCGCAACGCTGCGGTTGGCTGCGGTAGGCATTGATCGACTCGATCAGTTGCGACTCGTCGGCAGCCATGGCCGAGGCGGCAAAGGCCAAGCCCACGGACAGCGCGGCAAAACGCAAGACGGATGGCATGAAGCGCATGGAAATCTCCCTTGAGCTGAGTGCGCTCATGATGCGCGAAAGGCCCCCGGTCAGTGCAATGTCTTTTTCTTCATCGAGCGGTTTTTTCTGCGGAACGTTACGTCGGTATTCGCCGTCTACACTCTCCGAAGGCCCCAGGAACCGGGCGTCTCCCCCACGAAACACCTTGCCCGGAACGGGCGCTGCCGGAAGAACAGACATGGGATTGAAATGGTTGGCTGGCTGTTTCGCATTAACCCTTATGGCCGGCGTTGTGAGCGCCACCGAACAGGCGCCGATCAAGGCCAAGGCCGAAGAGAAAGCCCAGGTGCTGGAAGAGAAGGCCGCCGACAAAGTCAGCGCGGCGCCAGCACCCAAATCCGAAGCGATCACCCCCACTGAAGTGCAGGCGGTTGACCCCGCCGGCACCGCGCCGCTGGACGATCCGATCACCTGCCTGGCGCGCAGTATCTACTGGGAAGCCAAGGGCCGCGACACGCTGGAAATGGAGGCGGTGGCCAACGTGGTGATGAACCGCCTCGGCCATGACGGCTTCCCCGACACCGTGTGTGCAGTCGTCAAGCAAGGTTCGGAAACCAAGAGCTGCCAGTTTTCCTGGTGGTGCGATGGCAAGGCCGATCAGGTCAAGGAAGACGCCGAATACACCCTGGCCAAGGACATCGCCGGCAAGGCCCTCAACCGCCAGTTGCCGGATCGCACCCATGGCGCACTGTACTTCCATGATCGCCAGGTGCATCCGAGCTGGGCCAGGGAGTACAAAAAGACCGCCGCGGTCGGCAAATTCCTGTTCTACAAACCGTCTGGGGGCGATGCGCGTTAAACGCAGACTTCTCGTACACAATTGCGCAACCAGCGGTGCGCCGGGTCGGCGTCCATGCGCGGGTGCCAGAGCATCGATACGCTGATCGGCGGCATCCTGAAGGGCAGGGCGAAGCTGTGCAGGCCCATGCGCAGCTTGCTGGTGTGACGCTCCGGAACCGTGGCGATCAGGTCCGATTCGCGGACCAGCGTCAGCGCCGCCGAAAAGCCGCCGAATGAAGTAACGATATCCCGCCTCAGACCTGCGGCGAGCAGCGCTTCGTCAACCGGGCCGCTGCTGCGCCCGCGCCGTGAGATCAGAATGTGCTGGCCGCCGGCAAAGCGTTTGCTGCTGATCTTGCCCGAGCTCAACGGATGGCCCTCACGAACCACACCGATCCAGTGATCCTCAAACAGAATGCGGCTGTGCAGCGTCGGGTCGGTGCTGTCGTCGACCACGCCGGTCTCCAGATCGACCCGGCCTTCGCGCAGCGGCGTGCTGTCCTTGTCGGCTTTCTGCACAAAGCGCAGGCGCACGCCGGGTGCTTCTTCAGCGATGCGCGCGAGCAGCGCGGCGGCGAAGGTTTCGACAAAACCGTCGGTGTTGCGCAGGGTGAAGGTGCGCTGCAATTGGCCGGGATCGAGCACTTCGGCGGGACGCAACACCGCCTCGGCTTCCTGCACCAGAGCGCTGACCCGCTCACGCAATTCCAGCGCACGCGGGGTCGGCACCAGACCTCGGCCGGCGCGCACCAGCAACGGATCGCCAGTGGTTTCGCGCAGCCGGGCCAGGGCGCGGCTCATCGCTGACGGGCTCAGCCGCAGAATGTGCGCGGCGCGGGCGACGCTGCCTTCGCGCAACAACACGTCGAGGGTGATCAACAGGTTCAGATCCGGTGTGCTCATGACATGGCGTTCCGTGCAGGTATCAAGTGCAAAGCATGCGTCTTGCGCCTTGCCTTGTCGAGACGCAGGCTATGCCGTCTGACCTTTGCACCAGGAGCGCCCGATGCCCGGATCCCCCTTGCCCCCTCAAGCCCGCTGGGCGCTGACCAGTCTGGCGCTGTCGATGTTGATGCCGTCGCTGGACACCAGCATCGCCAATGCCGGATTACCGACCTTGGCTGCAGCGTTCGATGCGACGTTTCAACAGGTGCAGTGGATCGTGCTGGCGTACCTGCTGGCGGTCACCACGTTGATTGTCAGCGTCGGGCGTCTGGGCGATGTGTTCGGGCGGCGGCGCCTGCTGCTGATCGGCATCGGCATTTTCACCAGTGCTTCGTCGTGCTGTGCGCTGGCTCCGGGGTTGGGCTGGTTGATCGGCGCACGCGCAGTGCAAGGCCTTGGCGCGGCGATCATGTTCGCCTTGACGGTGGCGCTGGTGGCGGATGCGGTGCCCAAGGCGCGAGCGGGCAGCGCGATGGGTTTGCTGGCAACCATGTCGGCCACCGGCACCAGCCTCGGGCCATCGCTGGGTGGTCTGCTGATCGCGCATGTCGGCTGGCCGTCGATCTTTGTCCTCAACGTGCCATTGGGCCTGCTCAATGCGTGGCTGGTTTATCGTTATCTACCGGCCGATCGCCCGGCCAAATCGGCAGTCGCGTTTGATTACCTCGGCACCGTGGTGCTGGTATTGACGCTGGCCGCCTACGCGCTGGCGATGACGCTCGATGGCTACACGCTGATGTTGCTGCTGGTCAGCCTGTGCGGGGCAGGGGTGTTTGTTGCGGTCGAGATGAACGCCAGGGCGCCGCTGATTCGCCTGTCATTGTTTGCCGACGCACGTCTGAGCAGCAGCCTGGCGCTAACGTTGCTGGTAACGACGGTGATGATGACCACGCTGGTGGTCGGGCCGTTTTACCTGAGCCGGGGCCTGGGACTGGGCAGCACCGTGGTCGGCCTGGCATTGTCGGTCGGGCCGCTGCTGGCGGCGTGTGGCGGGGTGCCGGCGGGGCGTCTGGTGGATCGCTTCGGTACGCGGCGGGTGGTGCCGGGGGCGTTGTTCGGGTTGGCCGGTGGTTGCAGTTTGTTGGCGTTGTTGCCGATGAGTCTCGGTCTGGCGGCGTATCTGCTGCCGATGGCGGTCATTGCCAGCAATTACGCGTTGTTTCAGGCGGCCAACAATAGCGGGTTGATGGCCATGGTCAGTCAGGATCAGCGCGGCGTGGTGTCGGCCCTGCTCGGGCTGTCACGCAATCTCGGACTGATCACCGGCGCGGCGGTCATGGGCGCGGTGTTCGCCTTCGCTACGGGTGACCCGACGCAAGCCCCGGCCGAGGTCATCGGCAGTGGCTTGCACTACACGTTCGGGGTTGCGGCGGCGCTGATGGTCGTCGCCCTGATCGTCAGCTGGCGTGGGTACTCAAGATGCTCGCCACTTGCTGCGGCTGGCAGTTGAGGTACGGCGAGGACTTCAGCCAGAGCTGGTCCGGGTACCAGGAGAACATGAACTGGCCGTCCTTGAGTTTATCGATCACCTGCTTCGCCACTTGCGGGCGCACCGCCGGGCAACCCTGGCTGCGACCGATACGGCCCTGACGCTTGCTCCACAACGGATTCACGTAGTCGGCGGCGTGGATCACGATGGCGCGGTCGCGGGCCAGGTCATTGAAGCCCGGTTCCAGACCGTCCATGCGCAGCGAATAACCATGGGTCCCCTCGTAACTTTCCTGGGTGCGGAACAGACCGAGGCTGGATTGGTAACTGCCTTCGCGGTTGGAGAACTGGGTAGCGAAATTTTCCCCGGAATTTGAACCGTGGGCGACCAGATCGCGCAGCACCAGTTTCTTTCTGTTCAGATCGAAGATCCACAGCCGGCGGGCGGTGGAGGGCTGCGAATAGTCGATGATCGCCAGGTGGCGTGAGGGTCTCGCGCCATTGTTGACTGCGCATTGCATGGCGCTCAAGGCACCTTTCAGCGCTTGGGGATTGAGTTCCGGCGCGGCGTGGGCGAGGCTGGTGAAGAGAACCGGCGATGGTTTGCCGGCGGCGAAAGCTGGGCTGCTCACGACGACGAGGGTCGCGGTGGTCAGCAGAAGTCGGCGCAAATACGTCAACATTTATAAAGTGTCCTCACTTGCTACTTATTTGGCACTTTGGCTCCTGACTCCCAGTCATACCCGACAGACCCCTGTTTCGAGCCTGACTGTTCAGCGCACCTGATGTAAGGTTGACCGTCATTCAGACGGCCACGGATTGGAGTAAAGCAGTTGTTCAAAAAGTACGCATGCTACTTGAGCATTTGTTTGCTCGCTGCGCCGTTTGTCGCTTGCGCCGATGAGCCGCTGCCACCGTTGCAGACCCTGCCGACGCTGCCGGCGGAAATGCCGGTCGAGCCACAAAGTCCGCTGCAAGCGGTGCTGATCGGTTTGCCCCAGGCGTGCCCGGCGATTGCCGCGCACCTGAGCGGCGCGGCGCTGACGCAATTGCAGGCGTTTTATCAGCAGCAGGACTGGCTGCCGGTGTGGGCCAGCGAGTCCGGGCGATTGCCGGCCTTGCGCGCGCAGTTGCAGCTGTTGGCCGATGATGGCCTCAATCCCAAGCGCTACCCGGTGGCGGCCAATCCGCCGCAGGACGGCGAGTTGTGTGCCGATATCGATATCAGCCGCTCGTATCTGCAAGCGCTGCAGGACCTGCATTACGGTCGTCTGCTGCAATCGCATTTCGAGCCGCTGTGGCATTCCGATGACACCCCGCGTGATCGTCAGGCGGAATTGCTGGCGATCGCCGTGCCCGGTCTGCACGACATCAAGACCGCGTTCGATCTGGCGCGTCCGCGTCTGGCGCAATACCAGAGCCTGCGCCACCTCTACGCCAGCCAGCGGCTGCAGGCCTTGCCGCACTGGCAGTCGGTGGGCAACGGCCCGTTGCTGCGCCCGGCGATGGAAGACAAACGCGTGCCGGAACTGGCCCAACGCCTGTTCAACGAAGGCTATCTGACCCACGCCATCGGCACGCCCGGCAATGCCTATGAGGGCGTGCTGGTGGAAGCGGTGAAGAGCTTTCAGGCCAACCATTCGTTGCAGGCCGACGGGGTAGTCGGGCCGGGGACGATTGCCGAGCTCAACATCAGCCCGCTGACGCGCCGCGAACAATTGCGCGTCAACCTTGAACGTTTCCGCTGGCTGGCGCAGGACATGGAGCCCGACGGTTTGCTGGTCAACGTCGCTGCCGCCGAGTTGACCCTGTATCAGGCCGGCGTGCCGGTCTGGCAGACCCGTACCCAGGTCGGTCGCGCCGAACGGCAGACCCCGCTGCTGAAATCCCGGGTCACGCGCCTGACCCTGAACCCGACCTGGACCGTGCCGCCGACCATCTGGAAAGAAGACAAGCTGCCGGCGATCCGCAAGGATCAGACCTTCCTCAGCCGGCAGAATCTGCAGGTGCTCGACGCCCATGGCCAGCCGTTGGCCGCAGCGGATATCGACTGGGACAACCCCGGCAACATCATGCTGCGCCAGGAGGCCGGGCCGCGTAATCCGCTGGGGCAACTGGTGATCCGCTTCCCCAACCCATTCGCGGTGTACCTGCACGATACGCCGAGCAAGGCCCTGTTCGACAAAGGCCCGCGCGCCTTCAGCTCCGGCTGTGTGCGGGTCGAGCACCCGATGCAACTGCGCGACCTGTTGCTGACCCCGGCGGAACGTACGCGCACCGACACCTTGCTCGCTACCGGCAGCACCCACGAATTCCGTCTGTCGGCACCGGTGCCGATCCTCATGACCTACTGGACGGCGCAGGTCGGCAAGGATGGGCAGGTGCGTTATGCGCCGGATATCTACAGCCGCGACAGCGCACTGCTCGCCGGTCTCGACGGCGCACACTGAATCGCAGTCATACATACAACCCTGTAGGAGTGAGCCTGCTCGCGATAGCGGTGTATCAGAAAGATCAACTTCACAAATACACCGCTATCGCGAGCAGGCTCACTCCTACAAAGGGGTTTGTGTGATTCCGCAAGCTTGCGCAGCGTCTAGCCCCAGTGTCCCCGCAATCCCATGGGGCGAGACTTCGGAACCCGGCATGCAAGCGCTGTTGAACGAGATTCTTGACGCTGTCCGGCCCCTGATCGGGCAGGGCAAAGTGGCTGACTACATTCCCGCCCTCGGCACCGTGCCGGCCAATCAGCTGGGCATCGCCGTGTATGGCAACGACGGCGAAATGTATTGCGCCGGCGACGCCGAGACGCCGTTCTCGGTGCAGAGTATTTCCAAGGTGTTCAGCCTGGTGCAGGCAATCGAGCATTCCGGCGAGGCGATCTGGGAGCGCCTGGGGCACGAGCCGTCCGGCCAGCCGTTCAACTCGCTGGTGCAACTGGAGTTCGAACGCGGGCGTCCGCGCAATCCGTTCATCAACGCCGGGGCGCTGGTGATCTGCGACATCAACCAGTCGCGATTCGCCGCGCCAGCCCTGTCGATGCGCGACTTCGTGCGGCGCCTGTCGGGCAATCCGCAGGTGATCGTCGATGGCAAGGTCGCCGAATCCGAGTACCAGCATCGCGCCCGCAATGCGGCCATGGCGTACCTGATGCAATCGTTCGGCAACTTCCACAACGACGTCGAAGCGGTGCTGCGCAGCTACTTCAGCCACTGCGCGCTGCGCATGAACTGCATCGATCTGGCCCGCGCATTCTGCTTCCTCGCCAACGACGGTTTCTGCAAACACAGCGGCGAACAGATCCTCACTCGGCGCCAGACTCAGCAGGTCAACTCGATCATGGCCACCAGCGGCCTGTACGACGAGGCCGGCAACTTCGCTTATCGCGTCGGCCTGCCGGGCAAGAGCGGGGTAGGCGGCGGGATCGTCGCGGTGGTGCCGGGGCAGTTCACGGTGTGCGTGTGGTCGCCGGAACTCAACGCTGCCGGCAACTCGCTGGCGGGGATGGCGGCGCTGGAGATGCTCAGTTCGCGGATTGGCTGGTCGGTGTTCTGACCCAATCTTCCAAACACTGCAAAACCCGGTGGGAGCGAGCCTGCTCGCGAAAGCGTCGTGCCTGTCGATGCATCTCTCGCTGACCCACCGCATTCGCGAGCAGGCTCGCTCCCACAAGGGTTTTGTGTTGCCTCGGAGAGCGCAGTTCCTATACATTTTCCGGCCGCCCCTCATATGGTGAATCCGCTTCATGTCTCTTGCGCTCGAACGTCTAGTCGCTGGCACGCCGATCCCTTTCGCTGGTAACCGCGTGACCGTGGTCAGCCCCGAACTGGCGGCGCGGTTTCAGCCCGGTGACCACCTGCTGGTCGAGCAGGTGAGTGGCGAGCTGTTGCTGATTCCGGTGGTCGATCAACAAGCGGCTGCGGTGGCAATCGAGCGTGCTGAAGCGGCATTCACTGCATTGTCGGCAGTCTCCGACGAAGCCATCAGCCACTTCTTCGATCTGTTCGCGCAACGCCTGGAAACCGCGGAGTGCTGGAACCTGATCGAAGCCGCCAACCTGGCCGACATCGAACGCGCCAAGGCCCGTGGCCGCTCGACCACCCGACTGTTCGCCGACGAACGCATGCGCCGCGACATGATCGCCGGTCTGCGCGCCTGGCGGGATGCGCCGGCCACGCGCGGCAAGGTCATCAGCAGCGTCGAACACGACGGCTGGAAGGTCGAGCAAGTGGTGTCGCCGCTGGGCATCGTGGCTTTCGTGTTCGAAGGACGGCCGAACGTGTTCGCCGATGCCGCCGGTGTACTGCGCACCGGCAACACCGCGGTGCTGCGCATCGGCAGCGATGCATTGGGCACCGCGCAAGCAATCGTCACTCACGCGCTGAATCCGGCGCTGGCCGATGCCGGTTTGCCGGCGGGTGCGGTGTCGCTGGTGGAAAGTGTCAATCACGCGGCCGGGTGGGCGATGTTCGCCGACCGGCGTCTGTCGCTGGCGGTGGCCCGGGGTTCGGGGCGTGCGGTCAGCCAGTTGGGCAGCATCGCCCAGCAGGCGGGCACGGCCGTCAGCCTGCATGGCACCGGCGGCGCCTGGTTGATTGCCGACCGTGATGCCGATGCCACACGTTTTGCCGCCGTGGTGCGCAATTCGCTGGATCGCAAAGTCTGCAACACCCTGAACGTCTGCCTGATTCACCACGAGCGTGCTGCCGAACTGGTGCCGCTGTTCCTCGATGCGCTAAAGCAGGCCGGCAGCGCACGCGGGCAGGGCTGCAAATTGCACATCGTCGCCGGCAGCGAAAGTTACCTGCCGGCTGAGTGGCAGAACGCGACGGTCGAGGTCTATCGCGCCGAGGGTTATCAGACCGAAGCCCTGGCCGAAGCGCTGGCGGAATCAGAGCTGGGCCGCGAGTGGGAATGGGAAGAAACCCCGGAAGTCAGCCTGATGATTGTCGACGATCTGGATCAGGCGATCGCGCTGTTCAACCGCTACAGCCCACAGTTCACGGTGTCGCTGATCAGCGAGGATGCTGCTGCGCAAGAGCGTTTTTACAACGCGGTGAACGCACCGTTTGTGGGTAACGGGATTACCCGTTGGGTCGATGGCCAGTACGCGCTGAACAAGCCGGAACTGGGGCTTTCGAACTGGGAGAGCGGGCGCTTGTTTGCGCGCAGTGCGATTCTTTCGGGGGATGGGGTGTTTACGGTTCGTAGCCGTATGACCCAGATCGACCTCAGCGTAAAACGCTGAAAACGCCTTATCCCGATTGATGCACACCGGCCCTGTGGCGAGGGGATTTATCCCCGATGGGGCGCGAAGCGGCCCCAAGAGATCGGGCCTGCTGCGCAGTCCATCGGGGATAAATCCCCTCGCCACAAGTTCCTCTTCACCTCAGCGGACTTGTATCAGGCGGCTGCGCTGGCGTTTGCCTGAACGGCGCACGTCGCCGGCTGCTCAGCCAACGGCACAAACGTGCGCCGATCCGCCGCCAGCGCATCGATTGAGCCTGTCTCGATGTCATACACCCAGCCATGCAGGTTCAGCAGGCCCTTCTCCTGGGCCAGACGTACGCTCGGGTGGGTCTGAATATTCGCCAGTTGCGCGATCACATTTTCCCGCACCATCGAACTCAATTTCGCCGCGTCATTGGCATGCGGCCGCGCCTCGTTCACCACTTTCGCCGACTCGGCATGTTGCAGCCAGCCGCTGACGGCGGGCAGGTGATCCATGCATTTGCATTGGGCAATCGCGGTCATCGCGCCGCAATCGGAGTGGCCGCAGATCACGATGTCCGTCACCCCAAGCACCGCCACCGCATATTCCACCGTCGCCGACACCCCGCCCGGATGCGGGCTGTAGGACGGCACGATATTGCCCGCGTTGCGGATCACGAACAGCTCGCCGGGTTCTTGCTGGGTCAGCAGTTCCGGCACCACGCGGCTGTCGGAACAGGTGATGAACAAGGTGCCCGGGGTTTGAGTGGTCGCCAAGTGCTTGAACAGCGCGGTGCGTTGCGGAAACGCCTCGTTCTGGAACTTCAGGAAGCCTTCGATCAGGTTTTTCATGGTGTTGTCCTCTCAGTTCGAACAGCCGGTGCCGAATTCGCTGTATTGAAGAATGTGTTTTGCGCCGTGGCTGTCGAGGTAGGTCATCTCGACCGGTACAACGCCGCAGACGTCGGCGACCGGGGTGATGTTCACGATTTCAGCAATATCCAGAGTCATGCCGTATCGATAGGCAATCGCCTCTTCATCCGCCTGGGCCTGGGCGGCAAGGCCGGCGAGCAGGGTCAGGGTCAACAGAATTTTGTGCATGGGGCAGCCTCCAGGCAGATGTGGTGACGACTTGGCAATTGAGGTTTGGATGGGCCCGCACACGGGGTGCGGGCCGGGGTGGATCAGAACGGACGCAGCGGCAGGAACTTGCCGTCGAGGGTGACCACGGCGCGGGAGCCGCCTTCCGGGTCTTCGACTTTCTTGATGTCGAGCTTGAAGTTGATGGCGCTGATGATGCCGTCGCCGAACTGCTCGTGGACCAGGGCTTTGAGGGTGGTGCCGTAGATCTGGATCATCTCGTGGAAGCGGTAGATGGTCGGGTCGGTCGGCACGCCGCTGAGGCTGCCGCGTAGCGGGATGATCTGCAGGGCGGCAACGGCGTCGGCGTCCAGCTCGAGTTTGTCGCCGACCACTTGCGCGGCGTCTTGCGGCAACGGGTGCTGGCCGAGCAGTGCAGCGGTGACGTAGGCCAGGCTCAGGCCGGTGCCATCGGCCAGATCCTGCCATGACAAATTCTTGCGGGCCTTGATGTCGAGAATGCGGGTGGTCAGGGCCAGGCTGGCATCGTTGTAGGCGTGGGACTGTTGCATGGTGTCACTCCTTTCAAGGTTGGCTTGCGGTGTGGGAGCCATCTTCTGCCGATTGGTCCATAGCGTCCAAGATCGATATACAATGCTTCGCATAAGCCCTGCCTATAGATGGTGAGTTCAATGCTGCTGCGACATTTGCGATATCTGCTGGCCGTGGCCGATCACGGCGGCTTCACCCGGGCGGCGGAGGCGTTGCATGTGTCGCAGCCGACTCTGTCGCAACAGATCCGCCAACTGGAGGAAAGCCTCGGGGTGAACCTGTTCGATCGCACCTCACGCACCGTTAAACCCACCGATGCCGGTGAGGCTTACATTGAGTGTGCGCGGCGCGTGCTGGTGGAACTGGAGGCGGGCAAGCGGGCGTTGCATGACGTTAAGGATCTGTCGCGTGGGCGCTTGCGGCTGGCCATGACGCCGACGTTCATGGCCTATCTGGTCGGGCCGTTGGTTCGCGATTTTGCGGCGCGCTATCCGGGTATCCATCTGCAGATTTTCGAGCTGTCGATGGACGACATCGAGGCGGGGCTGGCGGACGATTCGCTGGACATCGCGATTGCCTTTACCCCGGTGCGCCACCCGGACATCGAGTGCATCCCGGCGTTTACCGAAACCCTGGGAATCATGGTCGGGCGCGAGCATCCGCTGTACGACAGCAGCGCGGTGCTGACATCGAGTGATCTTGCGCAACTGGATTTCGCCTTGCTGGCGCCAGATTTCATCACACGGTTATCGATCGATGAGTATTTCCGTCAGCAGGGGATCACGCCACAGGTGCGGATCGAGGTGAACTCGGTGAGTACGTTGCTGGAGGTGGTGCGGCATTCGCCGATGGCGACGATGTTGCCCGAAGCGATTGCCAGCGAAGACCGGGCGTTGCGTCGCTTGAGCGTCGAGAACGAAGCGCCGCAGCGTGGGGCGGCGTTGTTGCGGCGGCGGAATAATTACCACAGTGCGGCGGCGCTGGCGTTTATGAATCTGGTCCTGCAAACGAAAATCTGACCAACAACACAGCCCCCCTGTGGGAGCGGGCTTGCTCGCGAAAGCGGTTTATCAGTTGAATAGATGTCGACTGACACGGCCCATTCGCGAGCAAGCTCGCTCCCACAGGGTTACATGACTCGCAGATGTAAAAAGGGCCTGCTTCCTTTGGAAGCAGGCCCTTTTATTTATTGAAGTTGTAAATCAGTAGAACCGGTCAATCACCCGAACTTCATTCTTGTTCTGCATCGAATCCCACGCCTGTTTCAGCGTCTGCAGCACATTGCCGATGAAGTCCTTGTCGGCCGCAGCTTTCTTGCCGACATAACCGTGGCCGCGGCGGTACATCTTCAGGCGGGCCAGCAGGTTCTGGTTGCTGCGGTCGAATTCTTCTTCACCAGCGTGGGGCGACAGGCAGTCGATATGCACCTGACCCGACTTGCTGATCCAGAGAATGTGGCTGTCGTGGCTGTCTTTTTGTGCAGCGAACATACGAGCCAGTTCTTCGATAGTAGGTTGATTGTTCAGATTCATGATGTTTGCCCCTTGACCAGTCTGGTGATCTTTCAAAGTTGATTCGCTAATACAGGTAGCCCATCGGTTAGTTGATCCCTGGCACCGAAACCAGGACGTCAGCGGTCGCCCGTGTGAAGTACGGGGTCATGCGTCTGTTGCATGTAGTCGTGTTGAATAACTGCTACGCAATAGCGTCACAACGAGGAGAAGCAGCGAAAACCGGGAGGCTCCTTGACGACGTTTTCAGGGTCGGCCACAAGCGTCTTGAGAATTTTCGCCAGCGCTTCTCGTCCTTGTACTGGACGTTCAGGCCAGGTCAGCTTCTTCAATCTGCCTTGTGGGCAGCGTGTATCCGGAAAAAACAACTCGGCGGTCAGACGAGTTTGCTCAAGCGTGTTACCGATGTTCCCGATCGGGGAACGTCTTCATCATGCAAAAGCAAAACGGTGCCGTCAACGGTTTTGTAGTGATTATTTTTGCTCACTACATATTGTCGGACAAAGCGGTTTTGGAATGAGAAAAGATCCGTTCAGGCAACGGATGCGGGGGCGCGCAGGACGTAGAAGGTGCAGGGGTAACCGTCCACGGCGCGCTGTTGGCGGGTAAATACGCCGCCAGTCAATTCGGGGATCAACCTGGCCCAGAAGCGCTGCGCAGGCAGGTTGGCGTCGATGTGGAAAATCTGCCATTGACCGGGCAGGCGGCTCAAGAGGACAGAGACGACAAACTGCGCGACGCCTTGGCCACGAAAACGCCGGGTGAGGAAGAAGTAGCCGATGTTGTGTTCGGCGCCGTCGATGTGGGTGTCGTTATCCACGGTCACGAAGCCGGCCAGTTCACCGTCGACGCGGATCAGGAACGGTTGGGTAGCGGGATTGCGCCAGTAATCGTCTTTCTGCTGAATGCTGAAGAAGCCATGTTCGCCGAGTTTCAGTGGTAGCCATTGGCTGAAGTCGTACATGTAGAACTGCATGAGGTTTTCGATGGTTTGCAGTTCGTCGCGGTGGGCGGGGTGCAGTTCGATAGTGGGCATTGGGGGAATTCCTGAAGATTGCGACTTCAGTATTGTCGACTCATACCTTGTGGTGAGGGGATAAATCCCCTCACCACAGAGTCCCTCTCCACAGAATCCCCCACCACAGGACTGATCATTACTTCGCTGTGCGCTTGGCTGCGCTGGCAGTTTTGCTTCGGGTCGATTTACGCTTTTTCTTCCACGGCGCAGCAGCCTTGCCGGCCGGTGGCGGGCCGCTGATGGTCAGGCTCAGCGCAGAACACCGGGTGACCTGCTTGCTCATCCACGCCGCCTGTTTGGTGACGAACTCCTCCAGGCTCATTTCGCCACTCTGCACCATGTCCAGCGCTTGTTCCCAGATGGCGGTGGTGCCGGGATCGGCAATTGCCCGGGGCACGGCGTCGATCAGGCTGAAGGCCGCCGGCGTCGCGGCCAGTGCCTTGCCGTTCTTCACCAGATAACCGCGATCCAGCAGACCCTGAATGATCGAAGCGCGGGTCGCTTCGGTGCCGATGCCGGTGGTGTCCTTGAGTTTCTGTTTGAGCAACGGATCTTCCACCAGTCTGGCGACGTTTTTCATCGCCTTGATCAGGTCGCCCTCGGTGTAGGGTTTGGGCGGTTGCGTCCACAGATCCTTGAGGTTCACGCCGGCCACGGCGCAATCGATACCCTGGCTCAGCGCCGGCAGGGTTTGCGGGGCTGGCGCTTCACGGCCCTTGGCCGGGGCGAGGGCTTCGGGCAGGGCGCGCTTCCAGCCCGGTTCGATGATCTGCTTGCCGACGGCGCGCAAGGCTTCACCGGCACAATCGAAGTCGGCCTGGGTGCGATCGTATTCATGGTTGGGCAGAAATTGCGCCAGATAACGCGCGCGAATCAGGGTGTAGACCGCCCGGTGTTTGCCGCTCAGGCGTTCGAGATTTTTCGCCGCGGCGGTGGGGATGATGCCGTGGTGGGCGCTGACCTTGGCGTCGTTCCACGCCCGCGAGCGGCGCTGCGGGTCGAGGTGACCGTTCAACACGTCAAGGCTCGGGTCGGCCTGACGCAGTGCGGCGAGTATCCCCGGTGCCTCGCTGTGCTGGCTCAGCGGCAGGAAACCGCAATCGCTGCGCGGGTAGGTGATGACTTTGTAGGTTTCGTAAAGGGCCTGGGCGATGTCGAGAGTCTCCTGGGCGCCGAGACCGAGTTTCTTCGAGCAGACCTCCTGCAGGGTGCCCAGATCGAATGGCAGCGGTGCCACTTCACGCATGCGTTCAGTGCGCAGTTTGACCACCCGCGCACTGGCGGCGCTGTCCAGAGCGGCGGCTGCCTGCTGGGCCAGTGCCTGATTCAGGCAGCGATCCTGATCGTCGCAAACGTCCGAGGGCGCACGCCATTGCGCGGTGAACGGCGTGCCGTCGTGCAGCAGTTGCACATCGATCGCCCAATACGGCACCGGCACGAAATCGGCGATGCTGCGGTCGCGATCCACCACCAGCCGCAGTGTCGGCGTCTGTACCCGGCCGACGGGCAGCACACCCTGATAGCCGGACTGCCGGCCCAATAGCGTAAACAGGCGACTCATGTTCATGCCGATCAGCCAGTCGGCCCGCGAGCGCCCCAGCGCCGAGTGATACAGGCTGAAGGTTTCCGCCCCTGGCTTCAGCGCGGCCAGAGCCTTGCGGATCGATGCTTCATCCAGCGCCGACAGCCACAAGCGGCGGATCGGCCCGCGATAGCGGCAGTGCTCGACCAGTTCCCGGGCGATCATTTCGCCCTCACGGTCGGCGTCGGTGGCGATGATCAGTTCGCTGGCCTCGCCGAGCAGGCGCTTGACCGCTTTGTACTGGCTGGCGGTGCGCGGCTTGACGGTCATTTTCCATTTGTCGGGAATGATCGGCAGATCCGCCAGCACCCAGCGCTTGTAGCGCGCGTCGTAGGCATCCGGCGGCGCGGTTTCCAGCAGATGGCCAATGCACCAGGTCACTGTGACGTCCGTTCCCAGCCAGCAGCCGTCGCCCCGACGCCTGGCGCCCAGCACGGCCGCGATGTCTTTGGCCTGGGAAGGTTTTTCACAGAGGTACAGCCGCATAACCACCGTCGTCGATCAGTTCACTGGAGGTGCACAGGATGGCCGCAGTTGGCGCCCGGAGCAACTTTTATCTGTATGGATATACAGATCAAAACGTTGCCGGGGATGACCGGTATTACCGGGACGTCGCGAGCGGCTATCGAGAAATCGATTGGCAAGGCAGTTGACGCCCGTGTCAGGTTCAACGGGCTTCTCAGAAACGCGAGTGACCGGACGATCTCGCTAGTGGATCGCCGTGCTCGACGCGTACTGCCAACTCTGAAACAAGGAAGTCCCACCATGGCTCAAGCCAAAGCAAAATCCAGCAGCGCCTATGACGAAGTGAACGCCTTCAGCCACCTGTACGACCGTGGCGTCGGCCTGGTGAACGGCAAACCGTCGTTCACCGCCGATCAGGCAGCCGACGAAATCCTGCGCAAAAACCTGTCGTGGCACGACAAGAACGGCGACGGCAAAATCTCCCTGACCTACACCTTCCTTACCGAGAAACCGGCAAACTACAACCCGAACCTCGGCAACTTCAGCCAGTTCAGCGCTCAGCAAAAGGCTCAAGCCATACTGGCCATGCAATCCTGGGCCGACGTGGCCAAGGTCACGTTCACTGAAGGCAAGGGCGGCGACGGCCACATGACCTTCGGCAACTACGACGTCAGCACCGGCGGCGCAGCGTTCGCCTACCTGCCGAGCGGCGGCAGCTATGACGGTCAGTCGTGGTACCTGATCAACAATCAATATCAGGTCAACAAGACCCCGGACACCAACAACTACGGGCGTCAGACCCTGACCCACGAAATCGGCCACACCCTTGGCCTGTCGCACCCGGGCGCCTACAACGCCGGCAACGGCAGCCCGACCTACAACGACGCCAAGTACGCCGAAGACACCCGTGGCTACAGCC
This sequence comes from Pseudomonas sp. LAMO17WK12:I5, assembly GCF_900215165.1. Taxonomy (NCBI): domain Bacteria; kingdom Pseudomonadati; phylum Pseudomonadota; class Gammaproteobacteria; order Pseudomonadales; family Pseudomonadaceae; genus Pseudomonas; species Pseudomonas sp. LAMO17WK12:I5. The sequence goes on from NZ_OBDS01000003.1 coordinate 376,876, forward strand.
TGATGAGCTACTGGAGCGAAGCCAACACCGACCAGAACTTCAGCAAGGACGGCAGCGGCGCCTACGCCTCGGCGCCGTTGCTCGACGATATCGTGGCGGTGCAGAAACTCTACGGCGCCAACTATGCAACCCGCGCCGATGACACCACCTACGGTTTCGGCTCCAACGCCGGCCGCGATTTCTACAGCGCAACATCGGCGGCGTCGAAAGTTGTGTTCTCAGTGTGGGACGGTGGCGGTAACGATACGCTGAACTTCTCCGGCTTCACCCAGAACCAGAAGATCAACCTCAATGAGGGTTCGTTCTCTGACGTTGGCGGGCTGGTCGGCAACGTATCGATTGCCTATGGCGTGACCGTGGAGAATGCGGTTGGCGGTTCGGGCAATGACCTGCTGATCGGCAACTCGGCCGTCAACCATCTGTTCGGCGGAGCCGGCAACGACATCCTTTACGGCGGTGGCGGCGCGGATGTGCTGTGGGGCGGCGAGGGCGCAGACACCTTCGTGTTCGGCGCAGCCAGCGATTCGACCGACAACCAGCCGGACTGGATCATGGATTTCAAGAGCGGCGTGGACAAGATCGACCTCTCGGGCATCGCCGCGTTTGCCACGGGGGCGGCGTCACTGAACTTCGTCAGCAGTTTCACCGGCCACGCGGGCGATGCGATCCTGACTTACTACGCGCAGAACGGTCAGACCGGGCTGCTGGTCGATCTGACCGGGCAGGGGCAGGTTGACTTTGCCGTGGGTGTGGTGGGGCAGGCGGTGGCGACTGATATCGTGGTTTGATGTGAAATGACAGGGCCAACCTGACGCTTGTGGCGAGGGAGCTTGCTCCCGCTCGGCGGCGAAGCCGTCGCAAAACCTGAAATCGCGTTATACCTGATGCAGCGCGATTTCCGGATTTGGGTCTGCTATGCAGCCCAGCGGGAGCAAGCTCCCTCGCCACTGTTCATTTGTCCCTGGAGAACCCCCATGAGCACCACCGGCCTCAATCCCGTCATCACCCTCGAAGAACTCCCCGGTTGCCTGCTGGTGAAATTCCACGGCATCCAGGTCGCGGCGTCCTCGCATGTGCTGGTGCTCCATGAGGCCAACTACCCGCCGGTGTACTACGTGCCCCGCGAAGACATCGACGAGAAATACTTCGCCCGCACCGACCACACCAGTTACTGCCCGTACAAGGGCGATGCCAATTACTTCAGCCTGCAAGTGCCGGGGCATGAGGGGGCGAATGCGGTGTGGACGTACGAGAAACCGAAAATCTCGGTGGAGCAGATCAAGAACTATGTGGCGTTTTATCCCGATCAGGTGAAGTTTGAAGTGATCAAGGCTGACGCTTAGTTCCTGGATGAAGAGATTTAATTGTGGCGAGGGGATTTATCCCCGATGGACTACGTAGTAGTCCCATTTTTCACGGGGGGCGCTACGCACCCCATCGGGGATAAATCCCCTCGCCACAGGTTTTTTTCACCAAAGGATCATGTGTGCAGGTTCAGATTCAGTTCTTGTCCAGATCGATATTCTTGGTCTCACGCAGACAGATCATCCCCACCACCAGGCTGACCCCGGTAATCAGCACCGGGTACCACAGCCCATAGAAAATATCCCCGGTGTACACCACCAGCGCGAACGACACCGTTGGCAGGAATCCGCCGAACCAGCCATTGCCGATGTGATACGGCAGGGACATCGAGGTGTAGCGGATGCGGGTCGGGAACAGTTCGACCATCAGCGCAGCCAGCGGGCCGTAGCACATGGCCGAGATGATGATCAGCGCGACGATCAGCGCCACGATCATCGGTTTGTTGATCTGTTGCAGGTCGGCCTGTTGCGGGTAGCCGGCGAGGGTCACCGCGCCGCGCAGGGCCGATTCGTCGTAGCCGTCGATCTTCACGTCGCCGATGCTCACCTGCACGCCACTGCCGGCCGGAGCGGCGACACTGGAGTAGGGCAGGCCCTGCTTGACCAGGAAGGTCTTGACCTTGTCGCACGGGCTGTCGAATTTGGCCTTGCCCACCGGGTCGAACTGGAAGGTGCAGGTCGCCGGATCGGCCAGCACGGTGATCGGCGCCTGACGGCTGGCCTGATCGATAGCCGGGTTGGCGTAATGCGCCAGGGATTTGAAGATCGGGAAGTACAGCGCGGTCGCCAATAGCAGGCCGAGCATCAGCACTGGTTTGCGTCCGACCTTGTCCGAGAGCCAGCCGAAAATGATGAAGAACGGCGCGCCGATCACCACGCTGATGATCAGCAGACTGTTGGCCACCGCCGGGTCCATTTTCAGGAACTGGGTGAGGAAGAACAGCACGTAAAATTGCGCAGCGTAAAAGGTCACCGCTTGCCCGGCGTTGATGCTGAACAGCGCGATCAGCACGACCTTGAGGTTCTCCCATTTGCCGAAGGATTCGCGGATCGGCGCTTTCGAGGCTTTGCCTTCCTCTTTCATTTTCAGGTACGCCGGCGACTCGTGCAGGCTCAGGCGGATCCAGGTGGAAATGCCCAGCAGCACGATCGACAGCAGGAACGGAATACGCCAGCCCCAGACTTCAAACTGATCGCCAGTGAAGTAGCGGCAACCGAGCACCACCAGCAGCGACAGCAGCAGGCCGAGGGTGGCGGTGGACTGGATCCAGCTGGTGTGGAAGCCGCGTTTGCCGATTGGCGCGTGTTCCGCCACATAGGTCGCAGCACCGCCGTATTCACCGCCCAGGGCCAGACCCTGAAGCATGCGCAGCACCACCAGAATGATCGGCGCGGCGATGCCGATGCTGGCGTAGGTTGGCAGCAGGCCGACGCAGAACGTGGCGATGCCCATCAGGATGATCGTCGCGAGGAAGGTGTATTTGCGCCCGATCATGTCCCCCAACCGACCGAACACCAGCGCCCCGAACGGCCGCACGATAAACCCGGCGGCAAAGGCCATCAGCGCGAAGATGAACGCCGTGGTGTCGTTGACCCCGGCGAAAAACTGCTTGCTGATCACCGCCGCGAGGGCGCCGTAGAGGAAGAAGTCATACCACTCGAACACCGTCCCCAAGGACGAGGCGAAGATGACTTTCTGCGTGGCATTGCTGGTGCTGGCGCCGCTCGCGGCGTCCAGCGGCTGAGCGTGTTCTGACATGTCGGTATCCCTCACAGTGATTGTTTTTGTTGTTCCACTGGTGTTGCGTGTCCGGGTGAGTCTTGAATTGACGCAGTTCTTGTAGGAGTGAGCCTGCTCGCGATGGCGGTGTATCAGCCAACGGAAATGTTGAACGTTATTCCGTCATCGCGAGCAGGCTCGCTCCTACAAGGGTGGAGTTCGGAGCGGTTGGGTTGAGGATCAACTGCGCCGCCTTCTCGGCAATCATCAGCGTAGGCGAACAGGTGTTGCCCGAGGTGATGCGCGGCATGATCGAGGCGTCGGCGATGCGCAGGCCGGGCACGCCATGCACGCGCAATTGCGCATCGACCACCGCTTCAGCGTCATTGCCCATGCGGCAGGTGCCGACCGGGTGGAAAATCGTCGTGCCGATGCGCGCCGCCGCTTCGTGCAGTTGTTCTTCGCTTTGCAGGCTGTCGCCGGGCAAATATTCCACCGGTTTGAACGCTTGCAGGGCCGGGGCGCTGACGATGCGTCGGGTCAGGCGGATCGCGTCGGCGGCCACGCGCAGGTCTTCAGGATGGCTGAGGTAGTTCGGTTGAATCAGCGGTGCTTCCTGCGGGTCTGCCGAACGGATGTCGATGCGGCCACGGCTCTGCGGACGCAGATCACACACCGACGCGGTGAACGCCGGAAAGCTGTGCAGCGGCTCGCCAAAACGCTCCAGCGACAGCGGCTGCACGTGATACTCAAGGTTGGCGGAAGTCTGCTCCGGCCCGGATCGGGCAAATGCTCCGAGCTGACTCGGCGCCATCGACAGCGGCCCGCTGCGGTCATACAGATAACGCAGGCCCATGCCCATCTTGCCCCACACGCTGCCGGCGATCTGATTCAGGGTCCGAGCGTTCTGCAGTTTGTAGATCAGGCGCAGTTGCAGGTGATCCTGCAGGTTGCCGCCGACCCCCGGCAGCTCATGAATCACCCCGATGCCGAGGCGCTCGAGCAGCGGACGCGGGCCGATCCCGGAGCGTTGCAGAATGCTCGGCGAACCCACGGCGCCAGCGCAGAGGACGATTTCCTTGCGCGCCTTGAAGCTTTTCACCTGACCTTCGTGACGCGCGCTGACTTTTGAAGCACGGCCGTTTTCCAGCAGCACCCGATCCACTTCAACCCCGGTCAGCACCGTCAGATTGGCCCGCTCGCGAACCGGTTTGAGAAAGGCCTTGGCCGCGTTCCAGCGCACCCCGGCCTTCTGGTTGACCTGAAAGTAGCCGCAACCCTCGTTGTCGCCCTGGTTGAAGTCGTCGATGCTGGCGATGCCGCTCTGTTCGGCGGCACTGCGAAACGCGTCGAGAATCGGCCATGACAGCCGCTGTTGCTCGACCCGCCATTCACCCTTGGCACCGTGAAATTCAGCGGCGCCGGCAAAGTGGTTTTCGCTCTGCTTGAACAGCGGCAGCACGTCGTTCCATGCCCAGCCCGGATTGCCCTCGGCGGCCCAGCCGTCATAGTCGCCAGCCTGGCCGCGCATGTAGATCATGCCGTTGATCGAGGAGCAGCCACCGAGCACTTTGCCGCGTGGGTAGCTCAGGCTGCGACCTTGCAGGCCGGGTTGCGCTTCGGTCTTGAAGCACCAGTCAGTGCGCGGGTTGCCGATGCAGAACAGGTAACCCACGGGGATGTGAATCCATGCGTAGTTGTCGCGCCCGCCGGCTTCGAGCAGCAACACCCGCTGCTGCTTGTCTGCCGACAGTCGATTGGCCAGCAGGCACCCGGCGGGGCCGGCGCCGACCACGATGTAGTCGTATTCTTCAAGGGAAGTCTGCATTCCCTGACCTCGCTTTTTGTTTTTATTGTCGGACACTCTAGTTGTTAGCTTTCGTTAAAAGAATGTTAGTTTTTGCGCAGCCGCTGTGCGTTTTCAAACAGCCCGGATTGACCATAGCTGACAAGGACACCCCATGTTCGACTGGAATGACCTGCGGTTCTTTCTTGAGTTGCAACGCAGCGGCCGCCTGCTCACCGCTGCCCGGCGCTTGAACACTACTCACGCCACCGTGGCCCGACACATCGAGGCCATCGAAAAAAGCCTCGGCACCGCGCTGTTCGTCCAGCACGCCCAGGGCTATGAAATGACCCCGGCAGGCGAGGCGCTGCTCAAGCACGCCGAAGCCATGGAGAACGTCGCGCTGCTGGCCCAGGAAGAAATCACCCAGTCCACCGCGCCGCTGGGCAAGATCCGCGTCGGCGTCACTGAGGGGCTGGGCATCAAGTTTCTAGCCAGCCGTATGATCGGCCTGTTCGAACGTTATCCGGGGCTGGAAGTGGAACTGGTCGCCGTGCCGCGCTTCGTCAGCATCCTCAACCGCGAGGCGGAAATCAGCATTCATCTGGAGCGCCCGGCGGCCGACATGCTGGTCACGCGCAAGCTCACCGACTATCGGTTGGCGCTCTACGCCAGCCAACGCTACCTCGACAACGCACCGCCGTTGCGCAGCCGCGAAGACCTCGCGCGGCATGCGTGGATCGGTTATGTCGATGATTTGCTGTTCAGTCAGGAACTGATGTTCCTCAACAGCTTCTGCCGCAGTCCGCGCGTGGTGTTCCATAGCACCAGCGTCATCGCCCAGCAGGAAGCGGCGCGCTCGGGATTGGGCATTGCCGTGCTGCCTTGCTACATGGCCGCGTCGGATCCGGATCTGGTGGCGTTATTGCCGGATGACAGCATCGAGCGCAGCTACTGGATCAGCACCCGGCGCGAGCTGCACAAGTCGGTGCGGCTGCGGGTGGTCTGGGACTATGTCGTCGGCCTCTGTGAGGCGGAGCAAGGCCTGTTACGCGGCTGATCCTGCCCACACAAATCCCTTGTAGGAGTGAGCCTGCTCGCGATAGCGGTGTATCAGGCGACTTCTGCTTCACAGACATACCGCTATCGCGAGCAGGCTCACTCCTACAAGGGATCGCATCTGGGGTTGAATAATATATGGATATCCGTATATTCGGTTTTCCATATGTTCGAGCCCGCACCCCATGCTCACCCCCACCGAACTGTTCAAAAGCCTGGCCGACGAAACCCGCGTCCGCGCCACCTTGCTGATTGCCGAGCAGGGTGAGCTGTGTGTCTGCGAGCTGATGTGCGCCCTCGACGACAGCCAGCCAAAAATCAGCCGCCACCTCGCGCAACTGCGCAGCAACGGGTTGTTGCTCGATCGCCGTCAGGGCCAGTGGGTCTATTACCGGCTCAACCCGGATCTGCCGGATTGGGTTCACCAGATCCTCAAGATTACCGCGACGGCCAACGCCGATTGGCTCAAGGACAATGCCTGTCGCCTGCACAACATGGACGGCCGTCCTGCCCGCGAAACCGCGTGCTGCTGAATTTCAAATATCCCCGGAGCTATCCATGCGTGTCCTGTTCATGTGCACGGCCAACAGTTGCCGCAGCATCCTTTCCGAAGCCATGTTCAATCACCTGGCGCGCGAGGGCTTCGAGGCGGTGAGCGCCGGCAGTTTCCCCAAGGGCCAGGTGTTGCCGCGCAGCCTGACGACGCTGCAACAGGCCGGCATCGCTATCGACGGTTTGTACAGCAAAGGCAACGACGCCTTTGAAGGCAACCCGCCGGACATCGTCATCACCGTCTGCGACAAGGCAGCGGGCGAAACCTGCCCGGTGTATTTCGGCCCGGCGATCAAATGCCATTGGGGGCTGGAAGATCCCTCCGATGTGACGGGTGACGAGGCCGCAGTGGATGCCGCGTTCCGTGCCACGCTGGCGATCATCGAGCGCCGCTGCGCAACCTTCCTCGGTCTTCCTTTCAAATCACTCAGCCGCGTTGAGCTTCAGCGCGAACTGGATCGCATCGGCTCCCTCTGAGCCGGAGGACGTATGTCAGAGCACCTGCCCAATCTTGATCACAGCCTGTTCGAAGGCCGGAGCACATCACCTTCGCACGAACAAAAACCGCGCATCCTGCTGCTCTACGGCTCGACCCGTGAACGCTCCTTCAGCCGTCTGCTGGTGGAGGAGGCCGCACGCTTGCTGGAGCACTTCGGTGCCGAGACGCGCATCTTCAATCCGTCCGGTCTGCCGTTGCCTGACGACGCCCCGGTCGACCATCCCAAAGTCCAGGAACTGCGCGAGCTGGTGCTGTGGTCGGAAGGTCAGGTCTGGTGTTCGCCGGAACGCCACGGCGCGATGTCGGCGGTGTTCAAGGCGCAGATCGACTGGATTCCGCTGGAGCTCGGCGCGGTGCGTCCGACCCAGGGCAAAACTCTTGCGGTGATGCAGGTCTGCGGCGGTTCGCAGTCGTTCAACGTGGTCAATCAACTGCGCGTGCTGGGGCGCTGGATGCGCATGTTCACCATCCCCAATCAGTCTTCGGTGCCCAAGGCGTTCACGGAATTCGACGAGGCGGGGCGGATGAAACCGTCAGCGTTTTATGACCGCGTGGTTGATGTGATGGAAGAGCTGGTGAAGTTCACCGTGCTGCTGCGCGAGCGCCAGGATTTTCTGGTGGATCGCTATTCCGAACGCAAGGAAAGCGCCGAGCAGTTGATGGCGCGGGTCAATCAACGCTCGATCTGAAATGCACAAACCTTCTAGCCTCAACCCGCAAATTGTGGATTACTGGCCCCAGCCCACCACTGTACGCACGCCATGAGCAACTGGATCGACCTTGCCCGCGACCGGGAAACCGGCATCGAAACCCTGCACGCGCATTTCGCCGGGCACGCGCACGCCTACGATCCGCACTGGCACGAAACCTACCTGATCGGCTTCACCGAGCAAGGCGTGCAGCGCTTCAACAGCCGTCGGGCGCGGCACGACAGCACACCGGGCAAGGTTTTCATGCTGGAACCCGGCGACATCCATGACGGCGATGCGCCGAGCCCGGACGGCTTCACCTATCGCATGCTGTATCTGCAACCGGCATGGCTGGAGCAGGCGCTGGACGGTTTGCATCTGGGCAGTTATGGCAGCGGCTTGCCGGGGATCGGCAGTGTGCTCAACGATGATCCCGAACTGGCTCGCGCCACCTTGTTTGCCTTCAATGCGCTGCATAAGCAGGACGTGCGCATGGTGCGCGATGTAGCGCTGGATGCCTTGCTCGAACGACTGGCGATTCATCTGTACCGGCGACCGCAACCGACCGCTGCCAACCGCGCGCCACTGATCGCCCGGCAGGCACGCGATTACCTGGTGGCCTACCACGAGCAGGACATCAGCCTGCAAACCCTGGCCGACGCCTGCGGCACCGACCGTTTCCGCCTGACCCGCGCATTCAAGGCTGCTTATGGACTCGCTCCACACGCGTGGCTGATCCAGCTGCGTCTGAGCCGTGGCCGGCAGATGCTCGCCGCCGGCATGCAGCCAGTGGAAGTCGCCAGCCGCCTCGGCTTCGCCGACCAGAGTCATCTGGGTCGCTGGTTCGTGCGTGCCTACGGCATCACGCCGGGCGCCTATCAGCAGCGCGCCATCGGCACATTGCGCCGCTGAACAAACGTTCAAGACCAACACGCTGCTAAGCCATCACAGTAGGCCCAGACTTTCTACAGGGCCGTGCCATGCTTGCGTTCATCCTCTTTGCTTTCGTTGCCTCGATCACCCCGGGGCCGACCAATCTCATTGTCCTCAGCACCAGCGCCCGACGCGGCTGGCGACCGTGCCTGCCGATCATTCTCGGCGCGGGGGCGGGCGCCGCGTCGTTGGTGTGGGTCGCCGGTGCGGGCGCCAGTACGCTGATGCTGCCCGGCGTGCGCCCGGTGATCAGTGCGCTGGGGATGGGCTGGATGCTGTGGCTGGCGTGGCAGATTTTCACCGCGCCGGCCACCGCCATCGATCCCGCCGCCGGCGAGGAAAAAGCCGAACTGGGCCTGCTCGGCGCCGCGCTGTTGCAATGGGTCAACCCCAAGTCGTGGATGATGGCGATTGCCGTGATCAGCGTATTTACCGCGCAAGGGCAGGGCTTGAACGCGTTGTGCCTGGCGTTCTTTCTGGTGTCGTTGCCGTGTCTGGCGCTGTGGGCGCTGCTCGGTCGCGGTGCTGCGCGCTGGTTGAGCAATCCGGCGCAGTTGCAGTGGCTGAACCGGATTCTGGCGGTGTTGCT
>NZ_OBDS01000003.1:386766-498853 GCF_900215165.1 Pseudomonas sp. LAMO17WK12:I5
ACGAGACCGTCGCTTACGACAATCACGAGGCACGTTATGACTCGCGACACCGCCGTCACCCGTTATGGAAAACTCTCAATCACCCTGCACTGGCTGATGCTGGCGCTGTTCGTCGGCGTCTATGCCTGTGTCGAAATCAAGGGCTTCATGCCCAAGGGCAGCGAAGCGCGCGGCTTGCTGATGGGATTCCACGGCCTGTTCGGCACGAGCATCTTCGTCCTGGTCTGGGTGCGCCTGCTCGGTCGCTTGACCCCACGCCCGCCGATCACCCCCAAACCGCCTGCCTGGCAGACCGGCATCTCGCACCTGATGCACCTGGCGCTGTACGTGCTGATGATCGCCACGCCGATCCTCGCCTGGCTAATGCTCGCTGCCGCCGACAAACCGTTCCCATACTTCGGCTTCCACGTCCCGGCACCGGTCGCCATCGACCCGGACTTCGCCAAACAGCTCAAGTACTGGCATGAAACGCTGGGCAGCGCCGGCTACTGGCTGATCGGCTTGCACGCGGCGGCGGGGCTGTTTCACCACTACTGGGTGCGGGATAACACGCTGGTTCGGATGTTGCCGGGCCGCACGGAATAACCTCTTTCCTATTCAACCCCCAATCCCTGTGGGAGCGAGCTTGCTCGCGAAGGCGTCGTGTCAGCCGGCATCATCGCTGACTGACACACCGCCTTCGCGAGCAAGCTCGCTCCCACAGTTTTTTGTGGCGTCTGGCAGGACGGGAAAGTTGCCGCAATCGTACTTCGCGTCCACTCTATGGCATGCCGACAAGGAGCGTCGCCGACCCTCCGTCGTGACCCAAGGGAGCTTGCAGCATGAGCGAAGACAACAAGGTAAAAGGCCCGGCGTCGTACTTTCCCTCCATCGAAAAAAAGTACGGCCAGCCCATCGAACACTGGCTGAACCTGCTCGCCAGCATCACCGACAAGAAACACATGGAACTGGTGGCGTGGCTCAAGGCAGAACACGGCATGGGCCACGGCCATGCCAACGCGCTGGTCGCGCACCATTTAGGCGCAGGCAAAAAGTGAGGGCAGGGCAGCGATGAATTTCACCCACCGGCCCGTAACGGCCGACGACGTCAAAACCCTGTGCGGCTTTCCGCAGGGCGTTCAAGAGTTGTACTTCATGTTCCCGAAAGCGCAGTACCCGCTGACGGAAGAACAAATGCACACCGCGATCAGCCAGCGCTTCGACTCCACGGCTTTTCTGGCCAACGGCGAGTTCGTCGGCTTCGCCAACTTCTACCGTGCCGAGCACGACGGCGTCTGCTGCATCGGCAACGTCATCGTCGCACCTTACGCCCGTGGCCAGGGCGTCGCGCGCTACATCGTCGAAACCATGACTGCGGTCGGCTTTGAAAAGTACGGGGCAAGGGAAGTGCAGCTGTCCTGTTTCAACGAAAATACGGCGGGGTTGCTGCTCTACCCGAAACTCGGCTTCGTGCCGTTCTCCATCGAAGAGCGTGCTGCGCCGGGTGGCAGGCGTGTGGCGCTGATCAACATGACCCGCCACCGACAATAGCCATCCCCCAATCCCTGTGGGAGCCGGGCTCGCCCGCGATGACGCCAGCCGGCCAGAGATGCTTCCGAGCCTTGCGCGGAACCTGTGCGAGCTAGCACTCCAGGCGACGCATCAATTGTTGAGGGCTGTGCTAATCCGGGCCTAGTAAATGAATCAACAACAAAGCGAACAAGAATGGACACACTGAAAGAAGACTCGCGAGCAGTAAAGGTGGCAGCGGCTTGGCAGTCGCTGACCAAGCAGATGCTCAATGCAAAAGCGGTGCACCGGATCGAGCATCTGGTTTCCAGGCATCACCCTGTCAACGTACCGTCGAGTGCAGGAGTTTATGCATTCTGGTGGATGGGCTGCCGTAAGCTTCTCATGAGCGCTAATCGGCATATTATTCTGAAGGGGCCGGGAGGCTCTGATGTCGATGTGCGTTACCACGACTGGTGGCCGGCAGACGCACCGTACCCGTGTTTGTATGTCGGTAAGGCGACCGATTTAAAGCGTCGGCTGAGGGAACACCGTTTGCCTGGTACACCTGGTCGCGCGCACCCACCGTTAACCCAGAACAATAAGGCCAAGCCTCGAACAACCTCATGCCAGTTGCGGTTTGGCATCGAACACGTTTTTCCTCGGGAAGCTGATCCCCTGACATTGATAAACAACAACATCGGGTTTTCCTGGTGCGATGACTTTCCGGATAACGCGGTCGCTGAGCGTTTCTTTGCCGAAGACAAACTGGTTGGGCACCTTCGACCCTGGTTCAACATCGATTCAGAGCGGTGATATGCGATGAGGGGTTCTTGCCCCTTGTTGAGACTTTTCAAAGGGTTTGATGATGTCAGAAGCAATCTCACGCTTGATCTACCGACGCCCGAAGCCAGCAGACCTGCCTACCGTTTTCGCCATTTTCGGCGACCCACAAACCAACCTGTTCAACCCCGCCGGCCCCATGACCGACATCACACAAGCCGAAGCACTGCTGAATCGCTGGCTGCAACACTGGGAAGCCCACGGCTACGGATGGTGGGCAATCAGCAGCGCACAAGCCCCTGAGCAGATCCTCGGATTCGCCGGCATCGCCGCTCATGACTACCTGAGGAAAACGGTCACCAATCTCGGCTATCGTTTCGCCGTGGAAGCATGGGGCCACGGCTATGCAACAGAGGCCGCACAAACCGCGCTAACCCACGCCTTCGACCATCTCGGGTTGCCTGAAGTGTTCGGCCTGGTCAGGCCGGATCATGTGGCCTCGATCCGCGTTCTTGAGAAAATCGGCATGCGCCGTATCGATGAGTTAGACGACGTACCGGGCAAAGCACCAAGTCTGATATTCCGCATCCAACGGGACGACATTTGAACAAGGCACGTCATTCGAAACGCGTCCCCTGTAGGAGTGAGCCTGCTCGCGATGGCGCCCGCACAAGCGACACCGCACTCTATCCATAAAAGCCATCAACCAACCACTCAATCACTCAATCACTCAAACCTCCTCACCCCTAAGCTGACGACTCATCAGATCACAACTCGCCGACCACGACGTCAACCACTCCGGCATCTCGGGCGACTGCTCAGGCAACCCCAACTCCCTGACAAACTCACCCGGCGCAATCGTGCCTTTCGCCGAACGAAACAGCCCACGCATCACCACCACGCCGATCACCCGTCCCTTGCTCACGAAGCGATGCTCCATGAAGCTCCATTTATCGTCCCAGCCAAGCATCCGGCTGTGAATTTCAAACGCTTCAAACAGCTTCAGCTCACGCCGAAATTTACCCCAGGTATCGCCAACGATAGGCAAGGCTTTAGCGCGCAACGCCACCCGAAACGCGCCACTGCGCAACACAAAATCCATGCGCCCGACGTCAGCCATAGTGAAGTAGCGACCATTGGTGACATGCCGATTCAAATCGAGATCCAGCGGCCACACGCGCATGCGGATCACGGTGGATTCCAGCGCATTGACCGGCTTGCGCCACGGTCGGCGAAAAAGCATGCAGAGCAATCGAAACCACAGATTCATCAGTACGTCAGCCCGTTGAAAAGAGCGCTGCACTCTAGCGAGCCGGGCGATAGCGAGGTAGGTGCGTAAATGACTTTTTTGGACGGAACAGTGCATTCCGATCATTGCGGGTTGATGCTGGATCGGTAGCCCGTTTAACCGGCGGATAAACAGGAAATAATCGTGGTGTTTATATGAAGCCTGCGGTTACCACCGAAGCCCTACAACGCCTTGCGCCATCGCCTACGAGTACGCCAGAATCCGCCGGCTTGTGCGTCTAGAGCGCGGGTTCTATCGTCTGTCGGTCACTGAAAAACAGTGATCGGGTTTGGTAGCCCGCCATAACTAGTCGCATCGCGCACCGTTCGCAGACCTCATCAGGTCGCTGCTCAATGGTGGCCATGCGCAGGACACCTTCGGGTGTGCCGGGTCCTAGTTACCGGTCTACCAACCCGCGTGTGGCCGCCACCCTTCGTTTGGTAGCGAAGGTGAAGGCTCCTCTTCAATAACTAGGAATTTCACCATGATCAAACCAACACCCAACCCGCCAGAAACCGACCTCGCATCCCCCTACGAATCCCTCGATTCGAAAAAGCTCCACGAAGCCGCCGAACGCGCCCTCGACCATTACCTGTCCCCGGCCACCCAAATCATGGCCAGCCCCCACAAACCCGAACCCATGTACCTCGCCAACCCGAAGTGCGACACCGAATCCCTGCTCGCCAACGCCAGCGAAACCCTCGGCTCCGCCAGCGAAATGCTCAACAACTTCGCCGCCACACTCGACACCTCCCACCGCAAAACCGCACTGGGCATCGCCCAGGTCGTCATGCTCGGCGAACTCGCCGTAAACCAGGCCCTCGACAACGTCGAAATCGCCCACTGACCACCCGGTGCGACGAGCCCAAACCCTCGCCGCACCCAGCAATTTCAACCGAGCTGGCACAGAGCCACGCCTTGCGCCCCCAAGCCTCGGCTGTCACCCTTCGGCCCGTTCTTCAAGGATCAGAACAAGGAATCAAGGATTGAGTGGCTACGTTCCCAACCCCCCGAAAAACTACCGCTACGAAGAAGCCAAACCCGTCGATATTCATGCCCAGCGTTGGGCTGAGTATGAGAAACACGGGAAAGAGCCTGCGCGCGAGCCCGAGAAAATCGGCATTGCGTTGAGGATTGGGGTTTTCTTTGATGGTACTGGTAACAATGCGAACAACACGGCAGCAGGGTTGCTGTGTGGTGCGCAGCATCCGATTGCGCCGCAGGATATTCCTGCGAGTTGCATGCCTTACATGAGTGATCCGGATAGCAGCTACGGTAACGATGTCAGCAACGTGAAAAAGCTGAGCGAACTGTATGAGGCGCCGCGACGCGCTGAGGGGGAGGGGCCACGAAAGAAGGCTTCCGGTATGGTCTACGTCGAAGGCATAGGCACCCGTTCAGGTGAAGAAGACAGTAAATTCGGCGCTGGTACAGGACGTGGCGAAACCGGTGTTGCCGGGCGCGTCCAATCTTCTTTCGTGTTGATCGAACAGCGTATCACTGAGGTATTGGATAAAAATCCCGATAGTGAAATTACTTCGTTGACCTTCGACACTTTTGGCTTCAGTCGCGGTGCGGCAGCCGCCAGACATTTCGCCAATGAAATCGTGCGTGGCAAACAAGGCCCTTTGGGCGAGATTCTCCGCAGTAAGTCCGATGCCTTCAGTTCGACCTTTGTCGATCAATACAACAGCGACATCAACATGGGCTTCATTGGGTTGTTCGACACTGTACCGTCGATTGCTGGATGGTCCAATTTAGGCAACATCAAAAGTGCAGTCGCAACGGGGATCAAACTCTACCTCGACCGACGTTATTTCACCGACGTTGTGCAGTTGGCTGCTCGGGACGAATGCAGGGCTAACTTTGCTCTCAATCGAGTAGCGATGGATCATCCGGAAATTGTCTTGCCAGGAGTGCATTCTGATGTGGGCGGGGGTTACCTTGAGGAGGCTGAAGAATGCGTGCTCGTTAGCCCAATGCAAACGCTAGAAGTCGGCAATTACGCGGATGTCACCACCACATCGATCTATCAGGATGCGGTCAATGTGAGAAATCAGTGGTTAGCCAACGGCTGGCCTTCCGAAATGCTGGAAATAGTTACTCCAGCTCCATTGCTGATGCCGATCAGTCCTCAGGATCGACTGAGTCCTCGAGTCAAACGAGTCTATGCCGCCGTTCAACTCAAACGTCCGGTGAGTGGATTATTGTCGAGAGTGAGCCTGCGCGTGATGCATCAACTCGCCAAAGCTAAAGGCGTTCGCTTCGAAGATATTCCCGAGACGCCTGGCTTCTTCGTTCCTGAAGAACTCCAGCCTATGTGCGATCGTTTCGTCTCCGGCGACTACCGCACCACCCCCGAGGAGGAGCAAATGCTCAAGCTCAAGTACATTCACACATCTGCCAACTGGAATCATCCGCTTGGTAGGAGAGATGGAAGTGGTCTCAGAGCTGTTTACATTAATGCCCCCACGGAAGATGCAATCCGGGTAAAACACCCTCACGTACCTGACTGGACGCTTTGGTAATGAAGTTATTTGCAGCCCTGCTGTGCACGCTTTTTGTGGCCGGTTGTAATGCCGATCCGCTTTCAGCAAAGAACGACCCTAAATCTCCATGGTGGGAACTCGGTTTTACCGAACCTGACTACATGAAGGTCTGGGTTGAAGACAGCGCCGTGGAAGACATAAAGGGCAAGACGTTTCTACGCACTGGCGGTGGAATCGCATCGGGCGGGCAGCCTGAAGACGGTACAGAATCGGCCCGAGGTTGGGACGGAGTGGGTGCATCTGCCAAAGCAGTAGTAGGCGCTGATCTCCCAAAACGAATTTTTGTTCGCTGGCAGTCCATCGTGGAGCCTCAGACCTATCGCGCATGGGTGGACATACCCGAAGAAGCCAGACAATTGATGCTGACCTCGGTCAACCAGCGCTGTGCGAAAACCCCGGACCAGAAAGCTACCTATATATCTTCGGTCTACCTGGGATTGGCTCCCGGAGGTGTCGTACAAGTGTGGGTTAGAGACTCCTGCCACCATCCAGTCAAAGTGGCTAAAGCCCAAGCTGAAATCGAACCGCTAGGACCAAGCCAAGGTAAAACCCAAGGGCGTTACGCTTATCCTGTCAGCGAAAAGTCCAAGCGATATATCGAGAAATTCGGCATTCCTTACGGGAGTTGGTAAGCGGTAAACCCATGAAGCAATGCATAGTGGCGGTATGCGTGTTGTTACTGAGCGGCTGCCAGTCTGCCTCCCCGCTTTCCGTAAAAAACGACCCGAAAGCCGATTCGTGGGAGCTTGCGTTCACCGAACCCTATTACATGAAGGTTTGGGTTGAGGACAGTGCCGTCGAAGACATAAACGGCAAGCTATTCACGCGGACGGGAGGAGGCACAGCCGCTGGTGGCGAACCAGAGAATGGCAAAGAGTCCGCGCGCGGTTGGCATGCGGTAGGCGCGGCTGCGAAACCAGTGATTGGCGCTGGCTTGCCCAAACGCATTTACGTGCGCTGGCAATCCATTGTCGAGCCGCAGACCTATAAGGTTTGGGTGAATGTGCCTGAAGAGGCGAGGCAGCTGATGGCGCAATCGGTCAGTCAGCGGTGCCCGGAAACACCCGAGGAACAGGCCAGCTACAGCGCATCTATTTATCTGGGATTGGCTCCAGGGGGCGTTGTACAAGTTTTTGTTCGGGACGAGTGCCATCGCCCTGTCAAAGTCGCCAGAGCGCAGGCAGCGGTTGAGCCGCTGGGGCCTAGCCAAGGAAAGAACCAAGGGCGCTATGCGTATCCCGTCAGCGAAAAGTCTAGGCGGTATATCGATAAATTCGGCATCCCGTACGGGAGTTGGTAATCCTTAAGCCAATGAAACAACTCATAACGATACTTTGCGTTTTACTGATCTCAGGGTGCCAAGAAACTGATCCACTCTCAGCCAAAAATGACCCGAAGTCCGAATGGTGGGAGCTGGCGTTTACTGAGCCGGACTATATGAAGGTCTGGGTTGAAAACAGTTCTGTTCAAGACGTTAACAACCGGATTTTCTACAAAACCGGCGGCGGCACCGCTGCCGGGGGAGAGCCTGAAGATGGCACAGAGTCAGCCCGGGGGTGGGCAGGTGGAGTTGGCGGCAGCGGGAGGAGGGTGATAGGAGCAGACCTGCCCGTTCGAATCTGGGTCCGTTGGCAATCAATCCTCGAACAGAAAACCTGGCAAGCATGGGTAGATATTCCGGAAGAGGCCAGGCAGTTGATGGTGACGTCCGTCAATCAGCGCTGCCCGCGAACTCCCGATCGGCAAGCAAGATTCATGGCATCGGTTTATCTCGGCCTGGCTCCCGGCGGTGTCGTGCAGGTTTGGGTAAGAGACTCATGTCATCACCCAGTCAAGGTCGCGCGAGCACAGGCGGAAATTGAGCCACTGGGGCCGAGCCAAGGTAAGAACGAAGGGCGGTACGCCTATCCTGTGAGTGAAAAGGCTAAGCGGTATATCGACAAGTACGGCATTCCATATGGAAGTTGGTAGTCGTGACAAATACTTGAATGGATCATTCGTAATGAAAGCAACGATTGCACTGCTGGGCGCTTTATTGTTGTCCGGCTGCCAACGCAGTGGCCCAGAAACTGGCGAAAATGACCCTAAATATCCATGGTGGGAATTAGTGTTCGTTCAGCCGAATTACATGAAGATCTGGGTAGAGGACAGCTCCGTCCAAGACATCAATAACAGAGTCTTCTTTAGAGCTGGCAAAAGCACTGCAGCCAGCGGAGAACCCGATATCGGAACAGAGTCTGCCCGTGGTTGGGGGACGGTGTCGGGGAGCGGGATGCCTGTGACAGGCGCCGATCTTCCAAAACTGATCTTTGTCCGCTGGCAATCTATAACAGAGCAAAAAACCTACAAAGGCTTCATCGAAATTCCGGAAGAGGGCAGGCAACTGATGGTGAAGTCAACACACCAGCGTTGCCCGGAAACACCGGAGAAAACTGCTCGCTTTATGGCGTCACTTTACGTGGGGCTCGCTCCGGGCGGCGTGCTCAAAACATGGGTTAGAGATTCATGTCGAAATCCGGTTGAGATTTCTCGCGGTCAAGGAGCGATAGAGCCTCTGGGGCCGGAACAAGGGAAGCACGGTGGTCGTTATGCTTATCCGGTAAGTGAGAAGGCTAAGCGATACGTCGAGAAGTACGGCATTCCGTATGGGAGTTGGTAGGCGACACTTCTCTTGCCTGTCTTTCAATGACGTTGCCTTGAGTGAGTCACCTTTTTGAAAGCTTCCGCGTCAATGCTGAGCTCAACGAAGGTTCGCTTTCGGCCAAAAAGCGGACGCAGAACATTTCTGGGGAACGAAAGCGTCCCGCAAGTAGAACAAGCAGGGAATTAGGCGCTGTCAGATTAAATGCTTGCGTCAATGAGTATTTTACTCTCTGCGCTCTTCGATCGACTTTATCGCGTTCAAGGCAGTAAGTGCGGATTGCGAATCGTCAACTAACGACCGAAGACGTACTAGGTCATCTACAGAGCCATATTTACCTATGACGTTGATGGCAAATCTCAGTGCCTCGGCGTGATCCGCAAAGAATGCCCCATCGAAATAGCCCGGCTGGATGCTAGGGCTCTGGAGCGCGGCACGACACATCTCTAATGTTTGATCGGGGAATGCACGTACCAATTCAACCGAGCGTCCCTTGAAATCGGAGATAGACCGGGAGATGGTGTAAAGAACGCCTACTGCTACATCAGGGCTAGACTGAAGTACCTCAAGTGCCAATGCCGCCTGATACTCCTCCAGCACAAAGCTAGCGTCCCGCCGCTGAAGCCAATGGTAAAGAACGCCACATGCGAGAAGCGCATCCTCACGAGGCTCCCCTCCGAATCGAAGGTTTTCGGCGGGTAGGTCATTCGCAAGAGCGCCAAGCGCCACGAACGCAGCGATGAACGTTTCAATAGCTTGTTGAGGTAGCTTCGACTGCTGCGATGGCAGCTGAGTCCAGCGCATGATGTAGGGGATAGCAAGGCGATCTCCCTGCCGTGCAAGCTCATCAATAAGGGAGCTAAGAAAGAAATCGTCACCTTCAGCTCCTTCGCATGCGAGACGCAGCAATGATAGTTGCTCTTGGGCTGGCAATTCCTCAAATACCTGTATGTAGGCGCTGCTGAAGGGATGGTCGAATTGAGCGTTGTAGAAACCCCACGCTACGCCGGGAGCTTCTGCGGACTCCGAAGACAGTATTTCGCGTACTTGTAGACGAACACTCTCTACGTGCTGATCTTCCTCTTCTTGCAAAGCGCCCAGCCCGCTGAGTGCCTCAATGGCTGTCTGGGCCAACCATGGATGCAGATCAGGCAGGAGATATTGGAGTGCTTCGACGTACCCTTGTTGGATATGGTCCGGGACTTCACGAAGGGTGTGTGCGTAGTCAAGAAGGTCGAGGTGAACATGATAGGTAAGAAATTTCCAACGCTCTTGCTGAAGATACGGCAACACATACTGGGCGAAGGTATCCCGAACCTCATATGCCAAGCGTGATAGCGCTAAAATAAAGTAAAGCTGCCCGGTTGACGCGACGTCGCGCCATGCAAGTTCCAGTGATGCGGCCAAAGTTGAAGTGCTAGCTCTGCGCAAAGTGAGAGCGCCACTATGGAGGTCCGAGGCTATACGGGTGAGCCCCACACGCTCTGAGACGAACACGTACGTGACCGCGAACAGGCCACTGCGAATGTTGATCTGTTTCTCCGCTGCTTCCGAATGCAGCCTCCGGAATTCTGCGGCGAGAGTGGCATCCATCCTCTTCACCGCGCCGAGTACCTCCTTGATCCAGCGTCCTTCTGCCATCCCGGCCGCAAGCACTGAAAGAAGCGCAAAGTCGCGATCTGACCAAGTGGTTAGGCTGTCAGGGTTGATCGCCACCTTCCACAAACGTTCTGCAGAGATATCAAACCTCAGCCGCGATGCCTCCTCAGTGAGTCGCGCCGGAAGAGCAGCTACCACATCTGTGATGAGAAGGCGCGCAGCACTGCCACATTCACCAAGTAAACATGCTTCCAATAACTTGCTGTCAGACACCTTGCTGAGGATCGTCGCTAGCAGCGATTCGTCTTCAATAGCACCAATGAGAAATGTACGTAAGGCATCGTATTTCGGCACTGAAAGGGCGGCTAGGATCGCACCATCATCGAAACCTACCTGACGAACGAGAGCTTCGGTAGCAAAAACGCTACGGTACATCTCGTGGCACAGGCTCACACGATCGCCCCGCAGGTTTAGAACGCCTGATCTATGAGCCTGCCGCAGCGTCGAGGCCGGTAGGTCGAGTTCTGCTAGGAGCCGATCCACCTCTCTGATGGACAAGCTGTATGTCATGCGATCCACCAGTCGCTTCGCTATTGCGCAAAGAAGGCGTATGCCTTCGGTGGCCGAGTCACCTAACTTACGTCGCACGAAATAGTCGAAGAGCGCGAACCTGCTCGAAGATTGCGGAATCTCGCGCCCTATCTGGCCAACGAGGTCCGCCTCGATACCAGTGGTGGCCGCCTCAAGGAGCGGAATTAGGGATGCATCTGAGGACGGGTTGATACTCGCAATTTTCGCCTTCAGCTCATTCCCAGGCCGCCCGACGCTGACATGTCGAAGCTGCAGGAGATCGGGTCGCTCAATGTCGATCTGGGATGTGATTACAATTAGCGCGTTGTATCTGACTGATGCAGCGCGAAGAGCCCTTGTGAGTTGAACCCTACTAGTTTCCTGACACTCATTGTAGCCATCGACAAACACCGCAATCGGCCGGGACATACGCCGAGCAGCAGCAATCAGGGCAGCAGCGGATCGTAGGTCGAGCAGTGCGGCTTCGCTGTCTAGCGATGCAGCCAACTGTCCGTCGAAGGACTTGCAGTCAATTAAGACAGGGACAATACCTCCAGCAACAACGCGATTGGCAATGCACAGGGAAAGCAACGTCTTTCCACAACCTGAAGGGCCGCGAATCAGTAGGTCCGACCGCTCGCGCGAAAGCGCGACCTCAATGTCACCGAGCTCGCAGCTCTGTCCGTCCTGATCGTAGATGTCCGACACATATCGTGCGGCAATCGGCCCATAGGTGGCCGCAAACGCGCTTGTATAACGATTCAGAGATCGTTCCGCGTCGAGCAAACGCGTGTCGAACGCGCTCTCTGCATTGGTTATCCGCTGAAGGCCATGCATTTCAGCAAAATGATGCCAGCGGTCAGGACTCCACCGGAGCGTGGAATTCTGGTCGATCAGCGCTGAGAGTTCGTCAAGATCATTGAGGCTTACTTTGTGATTGCTTGCAGGAAGATCAGAGCCGTTAGGCAGTGAGGGCGTGAACATCACGCAGGCATCGGGGTACCCAGACAACAAGGGATCGTGTGCTCGCATGGCATCACGTAATACGTTCTTAGCCTGAAGTGCCTGAAGATAGGCGTTTCGATAGGGCTTCCACCGCCCGAGCCGTGTCAATGCGGTCCAGTCACTGTTGTAACCTCCACGAAGTGGGTGCAAGACCCCTTTCGCCTCAATGACCAAGGTGAGCTGATCGGTACCTATAACGAAGTCGAGTTGGCGACCACCTATGTGCAGGTTTGCAAACACCGTTGCAGGAACCGCACGCTCCTCCAGTATTGCCAGGAGAGCTCGAAGCACTACTCGTTCAGATTCTTCCTCTATGGGTGCACCGATGTAGAGGGCGATAGTGCTCAAAAGCATGTGTGCCTCAGGTAAATGTTTGTCTCGGCCTCAAAAATGCGGAAGTGGTCAGCGCTAACTTTTCAACCAACATCGCCATTCGCACCCGATGATTAGGGCTCTCTGCATATAGCGGTCCAAAATCGCCTAGGACCTTTCGCTACATCTTCGCACTCATGGCTAAACGATACTATGCGTTCGCCTCCTGGCCCCCTAATTCCCGAGGCTCAATTTAAGCTATAAGTCGTGAGCGGACGAAGTCGAACGACCGCTTTTGGCCGAGAGCAGCCCCATCCGTAATTCCCTATCAGTCCGAGTCCCGCCAGATCAGCGGAATCCATCAGCAGTATCAATCAGCAACAATCTCAAACGCAGCACTCCCCAAAACCTCCCCATTCACCAAAACCCTAACCCCATGCCGCCCCAAAAAATGCTTCCGCGTCGTAAAATCCTTAATCACCTGCCGCCTCCCCACAACCACTTCCCCAAACCCCGCCAACACCACCGTCTTCAACTTGAATACCTTCCCCGAAACCCCGCCGTTCGCCTTCACATAGTCAATCGCATAATCAATCACCAACCGCTGTTCATGCGCCACCGTCGACTTCACCGTAAACGATAACGTAATCGCTTCCCCCAACCGAACCACCGCCGGCTCAACCCGCACGTCCAGCAACTCAACCTCAGCCTTGGCCCCCGCGCCAATCACTGTCAGCGCGCGCAGATCGCCCTGTTTGATCAAGCTGCGCAACGCATGCTTGGCAATCCACGCCGTGTGTTTGTTCTCCAGTGGCCAGCTTTCAATCGTGTCCAGCACCCATTCCGGATGCTCTTTGGTCACGTCGTTCAGATGGTTCGCCACGGATTTGCGTACGTACAAACTCTCGTCGGCTTTCAACCGATCGAGGATTCCGGCGGCCAGTTGCGGGTTGGCTTGCACGGCTTCCAGGCGGAATGACCAGGGCAGGCGAGGGCGGGTGCCTTCGCTGGCGAGGCGGCGGATGTGGTGGTTTTCGTCTTGGGTCCAGTCGTGCATGAGTTCCAGCGAGCGTTCGAGGTCGCTGCGCAGGAAGTGGCGGATGGCGAATTCGGAGGAGCCGAAGGTCGTGAAGTATTTCAGTGCTTGCATCGAGGTATCGAAGGCGTGGCTGCCGTAGCTGGCGACGTAGTGCGGCAGGCACATGCTGACGAATCCGCTGTTGAGGCGGGGGGCGAGTTCGCGCAGGACTTCGAGGGAATCTTCGTAGTCCAGTGGCAGCACGGCGTGCAGGCTTTCGCTGACGTGGGCCATGCGTTGCATCACCGACAGTTCGGCCAGCCCTTGGTTGGCGTGCTTGAGAAACGCCTTGGCCTTGAACGCCGGGTACACGGCGCTCATTTCGCTTGCGATGTGTTGCAGGCGCTCGGCGTTGAAGATTTCCTTTAACGCCGGGGCGGCGGTGTCGGTGCTGCTCATGGTCAGGTCATCGGGGTGCTGACGAACGCTTCGAGGGTTTCGGCGTAGGCGGTGTATTGGGCGATGTGCGGGTAGCGGCGGGTATCGATCTGGTCGGGGACGACGAGGTCGGTGAAGCTCCATGCGACGGCGAGGCTGATGCCGGCCTGGGTGAGGGTGCCGTCGGTGGGCATGCCGGTTTTTTCCAGTTCCTGTTCGAGGGCGGTGAACGCGGCGGCGAGTTGGCCCTCGACGCGTTCGACCCACGGCTGGTATTGAATGTCGGCCGGGCGCAGGTTGCGTTCGTAGTAGAGCTGCACGGCTTTTTCGCAGGCGGCGAGGCTGAGGCCGATCAAGCGCAGGGCGTGGGCGCGTTGTTTTAGGTCGCTCGGCAACAGGCTTTTGCCGCTGGCGGCTTCGAGGTAGTCGAGGATGAGGGTGGAGTCCATCAGGACCACGCCGTCATCGAGGATCAGCGTGG
This sequence comes from Pseudomonas sp. LAMO17WK12:I5, assembly GCF_900215165.1. Taxonomy (NCBI): domain Bacteria; kingdom Pseudomonadati; phylum Pseudomonadota; class Gammaproteobacteria; order Pseudomonadales; family Pseudomonadaceae; genus Pseudomonas; species Pseudomonas sp. LAMO17WK12:I5. The sequence goes on from NZ_OBDS01000003.1 coordinate 400,939, forward strand.
GCGCCTTGACCACCGGGTTGATCTGCTGGAATTGCTCGAAGTGGCGGAACACCGAGACTGATTCATGTTCGAGGTCGATGCCGAGGCGTTTGGCGGAGATCGCCACGCGGCGCACGTAGGGGGAGTCCAGCATGCCGATCAGTTTCATGACGCGTTCCTTCAAGTCGAACCGGTGGGAAGGCATAACCTAGCCGAGCCTGAGGCAAATGTCAGTCGTCAAAACCGGCTTGTTCGTGAATCTCATCCACATTCAATTCCAGTCGATACGCCACCGCCACGAACAACGCCTGACACAAACACAACGTCGCGCTCAGCGAACGAAACGCCAATGCGCTGCCCTCATTCACCAGCAGCAGGCTATTGGCGTTTTTGGCCAATGGCGAGAGGTGGCTGTCGGTGAGGATCAGGGTGTTGGCCTGTTGCTGGCGGGCGTAGCGCAGGCAGTGTTGGGTTTCCTTGGCGTAGGGGGTGAAGCTGATGGCGATGACCAGATCGCCGCTACGCACGCTGCGCATCTGCTCGCGATAACTGCCGCCCAGCCCGGAAACCAGGTGTATGCGTTTGTGAGTGTGTTGCAAGTTGTAAACGAGGTAGTCGGCGACGGCGAAGGAGCGGCGCACGCCGACGACATAGATGTTGTCGGCGTTGACGATCAGGTCGACGGCTTTTTCGAACGCGACGTCGTCGAGTTCGCGGCCCAGGCGTTCGATGCCGGAGCGGGTGGCGTCGATGCATTCGCGGGCGAGGTCGCCGTCGCTGGCTTGCTGCGACTGGTTGGCGATCATGCTGCGGATGCGTTGCTGGTAGTTGTGTACCGGCGAGGCTTTGTGGGTGTAGGCGGCGCGGAACAGCGCCTGCATTTCGCTGAAGCCACTGAAGCCGAAGCGCTGCGAGAAGCGCACGATGGCGGACGGATGCACCTCGCATTCCCGGGCGATGTCGCTGATGCGGTCGACCATGATCCGGTCGCTTTGCTGGCTCATGTAGCTGGCGATGCGCTTGAGTTGGCGCGGCAGGGTGTCGTATTCGTCGGTGATCAGTTGCAGCAGACGCTCGGCATTGATCGGGGGGCTGGCGAGGGGGCGCTCGTCGTTGGCCGGCAGATCGGGGCGGGGCATAAGTCTTCCTTCAGGCTGATCAAATCACACAAAGTGCTGGGATGTGCCTGATGTTAGGAGGGCTTTTGGGGTTCTGCTTGGCTGAAACGATGCACCGGGAGAAGAAAAATTCGCGATGAGGCACCAGCGGTTAGCCGTTTGTCTTCTATATACAGCCGCTCGACTGAATTTCTTGCTATAAACGCACTCCGATGACCGCCATGAAGCCTGTGTCAGACCCGTTTACGGCTGTTGTCGGACAAATTCCCGGTATTTACAGTTGCTGAGGCCTCAAACGGGCCTTAGACTGCCGCCCCTTCGTAAATTGAGTGCCGGGTGGCGTTTGCAATAAACGATGCCTTTTCGTCGACCGGACACGGTTCGCCGGAACGCTCCCTATTTCGCCTTAATGCACGTTTTTTTATAGAGATATCAATGACAAAGGACAAGTTGCTGGCCATGCCGGCAGATGACTACATGAATGCCGAGCAACACGCTTTCTTCACTGAGCTGTTGCAGAACATGAAAGTCGAAACCCACGAGCGCATTGAGCAAAACCGTATCGCCATCGAAAGCCTGGACACTCCGGCCGACCCGGCGGACGCGGCTTCGGTTGAAGAAGAGCGCACCTGGCTGGTCAACGCGATCGATCGCGACCAGCGCATGCTGCCGCAACTGGAACAAGCCCTTGAGCGCATCAAGGAAGACAGTTTTGGCTGGTGCGACGACAGCGGCGAGGCCATCGGCCTGAAACGCCTGCTGATCAGCCCGACCACCAAGTACTGCATCGAAGCTCAAGAGCGTCACGAGCAGATCGACAAGCACCAGCGTCAGGCCTGATTCCATGGCTGCCCCCTGAATGGGGGGCGCCTGCAAAAGATCGCAGCCTTCGGCAGCTCCTACACGAGCTGACGGGGCTGCGATCTTTGCTTTTGCTCGTCCGCGATATTTCGCGCGTCGTTCCATTGACCTGCTGCAGACTCCACGACTAACGGACCATGGATAATGGCGTTCTAGTGGCGTTTAATGCAGTCACAACAATGAGAACAAGCGTGGGGTGTTGAAATGACGAGAGATGGATCTCTGGTTGGGGCTTTGCCCGCACCAGTGCTGTTGCCGAAAAAACGCTGGATCGCTCCGACCCTGCAAAGCATCGCCCTGATGCTGTTGCTCGTCGGCATGACGCTGGGTGAATGGTCGCTGTACATTGGCCTGCCGCTGGCGGTGCTGATTGTCTGGCTGCCGCGCCTGCGCTCGCGTGCCGTCGCCGATGTTGTGCCTGCCGAGACCGGTAGCGCGATTTCCGAACTCACCCGCGATCTTTCCTACACCACCAGTCATAACGCGCTGTCAGCCGCCGGTGTGGCGTTTTCCGTCAAGCAACTGGCGAGCAAACTCGAATCGCAACTCGATGCGGCGGCGCAGATTGTCAGCAACGCCGAAGTGATGATCGCCACCGAACACGCCACTTCGCAGCTCAGCCGTGAAGCGCTGGACGCCGCCAGCGAGGCGCATCACAGCAGCGCGGCGGGGCGCACCGAACTGGTGGATTCGATTGCGCGCATGCATCAACTCAGTCAACGCGCCAATGCCAGCCGTGAGCTGATCGAAGCCCTGAGTCTGCGCAGCGATGATATTCAACGGGTGACGCTGGTGATTCAGTCCATCGCCAGCCAGACCAATCTGCTGGCCCTCAACGCGGCGATTGAAGCGGCGCGGGCGGGTGAGCATGGCCGTGGTTTTGCGGTGGTGGCGGATGAGGTGCGCGGTCTGGCAGCGCGGACTGCCTCGGCGACCGGCGAAGTCGGGGAGATGGTTGCCGACATTCAGCAGCGTACGGCGCAAGTGGTGGAGCAGATCCGCGAGCTTTCCAGCGATCTGCAGATCGGTGTCGAACAAGTTGAAAACACCGGCCAGCATCTGCAAAACATCGCGCGGCTGGCGGCTGGGGTGGAAACCCAGGTCGGTGAAATCGCCCGTGGCGCGGAAACCAATCGCGAGCAGCTCGACAGTCTGTTCAAGGCCATCGAGCAGATGCGCAGTGATCTGGCGATCAGCGATCAACAAACCCGGCGTCTGGCCGAGGCCGCTGTGCAGATGGAAGGGCAGGCGGAAACCATCAGCGAGCGTCTGGCCGAAGTCGGTCTGGATGACTATCACCAGCGCGTCTATGACCTGGCGCGTGAGGGCGCGAGTCAGATTGCCGCGCGGTTCGAGGCGGATGTCGAGCAGGGGCGGATCAGTCTTGAGGATTTGTTCGACCGTCAATATCAACCGATTCCCGGGACGCAGCCGGCGAAGTTTCAGACCCGTTTCGACCGCTACACCGATCAGGTATTGCCGGCGATCCAGGAGCCGTTGCTGCCGCGTCATGAGGGGTTGGTGTTCGCCATCGCCTGCACGCCGCAGGGTTATGTGCCGACGCACAACCTGGCGTTCAGTCAGCCGTTGACCGGTGACGAGCAGGTCGACGCGGTGGGTAATCGCACCAAACGCAAGTTCGCTGATCGCACCGGGATCCGCTGCGGTAGCCATCAACAAGCGGTGTTGTTGCAGACCTACACCCGTGACACCGGGGAGCTGATGCACGACTTGTCGGTGCCGATCATGGTCAAGGGCCGGCATTGGGGCGGTCTGCGCCTGGGTTACAAGCCGGAGAATCCGCGTTGATCGATTGTTACCGCTCGCGCAATGAATCTGTGCACGGGCGTTGCTGTTTCCTCTGCGATGAAGTCATTAACATGGCCGTTAGTTAGGTAGCTAATGAAATCGAGAGGTCAGTATGTGCAGAGTCGATGTCGCGGTGATGATTGGCAGTGGTGTGCCCGCCGGATTGCGCGCGATGGGCCAGAGCGTCTGCTGGGTGGTGTTGCTCAATGGTGAGCGGCGCGGCACCGCGTTCGCCAGTCGCGACGAGGCGGAGGAGTGCAAGGCTGCCTGGCTCGCGCAACTGATGGCCGAGCCTGGCGACAGCCTGCACTGACATTTATTAACGTCCGTCGTGCAGGCGTACGTTCAATTCATCGACCATCACCGCTTCTTCGCCGTCGGCGCGCAGCCACTCCTTCAGCAGTTGCGCCTGTTGCGGAGTCCAGAACTCGGCATCGATCAACTTGGTGTTGGCATCCAGCGGATGTGCTTCGATGAAATCGTCGATGGCCCCATTTTCCGATGGCAGGCCCAGTTGGTCGAACAGGGTTTTCAGATCATATGCAGGCAGTTCCATCGTGTACTCCTTTTTGCGTGTGCCGGAATGGCGCTGTCGCTCGCTCTTTATCTGAGGCAGCCGTTGGACAAGAGTTCGATCCGTGATTCAAGCAAGCGGGCGAGGGCGCACGCTTCGTTATGGTCTTCGCGGAAACCTCTTACACGACCGGTGGAAGATTCCTTGATATGAAAGAACGCGTTACCTGCCGGGACCACCTGAAATCGCGGGGTCTGAACGCTTTGTGCGTATTGCGCAAGTTCCGGCAAATCAGTGCCGTGCAGCACGAAAGGCGTATCCATGACTGGTTTGGAGGGCTGGGCAAAGTGAGTCAGAGTGCACATATGAAGTCCTTTTCATGAGATAGCCGACGGTTACAGGTCGGTTCGGGTAGTCGGAAGCAGCATCGCTGCTCTAGAATCGCCAGTGTCTGCTGGCGACAGGTGCCTATCTAAAGCAATTTTTTACCGGCGATATGTCGGAAAAGGGCTTTTTTTCGTCAGTTTTTTCCCTAAAGTTTGTAGTCAGTCTTCGTTGCGCTTCAATGAAGATTTTTCCTTCAAGGCCTGGCGAACATCGAGGCAAGTTTCTCGCCTGACTTTCCAGTAGTCTTGCGAACTTGTGATGTATGGGCGCTCCGCTTGTTTCAGGTGTACTGAAGTCATTCGGTAACAGCATCGGCCTGGCCGTTTTTTTGCCGTGCGCGTTTTGGCGCCGGGTATTTTTTCAGATGTGGGGATGTTTCTTTGGCAGTCAGTAACCTCGATATGCATGCTTTGTTCGTGTTGGGTGATTTGCGTGCAAAGCTGGTCAAGCTGTTCCAGTCGCGTTTTGTTTACATCACCGAACAGAACGCCGAAGGCATTTACGTGGCCGAGATCGACACCGAAAGTGCGTTGGTAGTCGATGACAAACCGGGGCTCAAGCTCAAGGTCGGCGATCATTTCAGCGCGGCCGTGCTGCCCAGCCGTGAAGGCGGCAAGATGGACATTCGCTTTCGCGAAATCAAGCTGACGGTGTACGGCCTGGGCGATTACGCCTTTGTCGATACAGCGGACGGCCACGCGATTCTGTTCAAGGAAGGCCACAGCGTGGTGACGGTGTTTGCCGCACACCAGCAACTGCAGGAAGGCCTGACCAAGACCCTGAAAGCCGTTACCGGTAAAGCGGCGAAGTGGCGCAAGGGCGAACTGATCACGTTCAAGGCCAGCGAGTGATCGGTGGTGTGAGTCGCGCCGACTTCCATTCGCAAAACCTTGACCGTGCGCGTGAAGAGGCCTTGCGCCTGTTCATCGCCAAAGCCGAATTGCAGGGCACGTGGCTGAGCTGGGTGGCAGCGCAGATCTACACCTTGCGGCCTGCGGAATACGCCAGCATGGTCAGACGCGAGCTGCAAAGCTTGCAGGAAAAGTCTGAAACATAACCTCGCCGGGATTGGCCCCCGGAAAAAGCAGGAACCTCGGCTACAGTCAGTTGACTGAGTATTCAGAGGCTTGCGGTCTTCTGCCAGGCCATCCTGCTATTGCTGTGAACAGCACGAGGTGCAAAGCATGAAAGGAATTCGACGGCTATTGGCCGCCAGCGTGGTTTCGTTCGGTGTACTGACGGCCGCGCAGCCGGCAGCGGCGGCACAGGCACCGATTCATTTTGCCGACCTGAACTGGGAAAGCGGCAGCCTGATCACCGATGTCCTGCGGATCATCGTCGAGAAGGGTTATGGCCTGCCGACCGATACATTGCCGGGTACCACCATCACCCTGGAAACCGCGCTGGCCAACAATGACATTCAGGTCATTGGCGAAGAGTGGGCCGGGCGCAGTCCGGTGTGGGTCAAGGCTGAAGCGGAGGGCAAGGTCGTCAGTCTTGGCGATACGGTCAAGGGTGCCACTGAAGGCTGGTGGGTGCCGGAATACGTGATCAAGGGTGACCCGGCCAAGGGCATCAAGCCGTTGGCGCCGGACTTGCGCAGTGTCAGTGATCTGAAGAAATACAAGGACGTGTTCAAGGACCCGGAAAACCCGAGCAAGGGTCGGTTCCTCAACAGCCCGATCGGCTGGACCTCGGAAGTGGTGAACAAGCAGAAACTGACCGCTTACGGGCTGCAGGACGACTACACCAACTTCCGCAGTGGCTCGGGTGCGGCGCTGGATGCCGAGATCAGCTCTTCGATCCGTCGGGGCAAACCGGTGCTGTTCTATTACTGGTCGCCGACGCCATTGCTGGGCAAATTCAAACTGGTGCAGCTGGAAGAGCCACCGTTCGATGCCGAGGCGTGGAAGACCCTGACCGATGCCGATAACCCCAATCCGAAACCGACCCGTTCGCTGGCATCGAAGCTGTCGATCGGGGTTTCTACGCCGTTCCAGAAGCAGTATCCGCAGATCGCGGATTTCTTCAGCAAGGTGGATTTCCCGATCGAACCTCTGAACAAAGCGTTGGCCGAGATGAGCGAGAAGCACACCGCGCCACGGCAGGCGGCTGAGGCCTTCATGAAGGCGCATCCGGAGGTGTGGCAGGCGTGGGTGCCGAAGGATGTGGCGGAGAAGGTGGCGGCTGATCTGAAATAGATAGTTGAGACTGCTGGCCTCTTCGCGAGCAAGCCCGCTCCCACAATTGGAACGCGCTCTCCTGTGGGAGCAGGCTCACTCCCACAATTGGAACGTGTTTTTCTGTAGGAGCGGGCTTGCTCGCGAAGCTTTCCGGCTTTTAGAACTTCGTCTGCACCGCCAATTCAAAGGTGCGCGGTGTACCCAGATAGTAAGCCGGCGACACATGCGCAAACTCGGCATACACCTCGTTGGTCAGGTTGCGCACTCGGCCGGTGACGGTGGTGTGCGAGTCGACCTTGTAGCTGAGGAAGCTGCCGAACAGCGTGTACGACGGCACGGTCATGGTGTTCGCCGTGTCCGCATATACTGACGCCACATACCGCGCATCGACCCCACCTTGCCATTGCGGCGAAAAATCATAAGTCAGCCATAGATTGCCGACCCGATCCGGGACGTTGGTCGGCGTGTTGCCCTTGCGCGACACCACTACGCCGGCGGCATTCTTTTCGGTGAAGTCGTCGTATTGCGCATCGACCCAGGCGAAGTTGCCTTCGGCCAACAACTTGTCGGTAATCCGCAGGGAGCTGGCAATCTCGATGCCTTTCGAAGTTTGCTGACCTACCGGAATGCTGCTGGTCGGGTCCAGCGGATCAGTCACAGCGAAGTCCTTGCGCTCGATGGTGTACGCGGCAACCGTCGCCGAGCCACGGCCATCCAGGTAGTCGAATTTGCTGCCGATTTCCCATTGCTTGCCGGTCGACACGTCGAAGTCCTGCATGCCGTTCGGTTGTTCAGCGGCGGTGCTGTATTGCACGTAGACGTTGGCCGACGGGATGAACTGGTAGGTCAGACCGACGCGCCCGGTGACCGGCTCCCAGCTGCGTTTGAGGTGCTTGGGATTGGCGGCCGTCACGGTGCGATGGTTGGTCACGTCGAGGTCGATGTCGTCGTAACGCAGGCCAGTGAGCAACGCCAGTTTGTCGGTTAGTGCGAGGCGATTTTCCACGAACAGCGCCTTGGTGGTGACCTCGTTGGTCTTGTCGCTGATCAGCGCCGGGTTGGTGCCGGGAATATCGTAGAAGTGCCCGGGCTGGTAGTTGTTCGGATCGACTGTGCTCGCGCCTTTGATATTCAGCGGCGAGTTGGTGGTCTGGTTGACCTTATATTCGAAGCCGCCGGACCAGGTGGTGTCGAGGCCGAACAGGCTGTTGTCGTGGCGCAGTTCGAACTGGTTGCCGTTCTGCTCGCCCTGATGGCGTACCTGATACGCGGTGGAGCGGTTCACCGCCGTGTTGTCGGCGTTGTACTGATAGGTTTCGAGGTTACGGTAATCGCGCTGGCTGTCGAGGTGATACAGCGTATTGCGCAGGGTGGTGCTGTCGTTGATCCGGTAGTCAATGATCGAACGCACCCAGATCGTGCGCTGTTCGTAGCGCCCGTCCTCGACGTTGTAGTTGTTGAAGCGGTTGTGTTTGTCGATTTTCAACTCGCCAGCCTTGGGGTTGAGTACCGGCGTGCCCCAGTACGGGCTGTCTTCGTGTTCGTCCTGATATTCCAGGGCAAGGGTGTGCGACAGATCCGGCGTGAGGTCGCTGAGCAACGAGAACGCCACGCTCCAGGCATCGCGCTCCTGACGGTCGATGTAGCCGTTGCTGGTGTTGTGGCTGACATCGAGCCGCGCGTAGTGCTGCACGTCGGCGCTCGGGTCGGTCAGCGCGTGGTTGAGGCCGAACGCGGTTTCGGTGGTGTCGTAACTGCCGTAGCTGACGCGACCTTCAGCGGCTTGTTCATCGCGGGTCGCCAGTTTGGTCACGTAGTTCAACGAGCCGCCGACCGAGCCTGCGCCGTTGATCAGCGAAGACGGGCCGCCCACCAGTTCGACCCGATCATAGATCCATGAATCCACCGGCCGGGCGAGGCCCCCGGAGACGTTGATGCCATTGAACATCTGGGTGATCTGGCTGCTGGTGAAACCGCGATAGGAGACGAATCCGCCAAAGCCTGGCGGCGCGCTGGCATTGACCCCAGGCAGGGTGTTGGCGGCGTCCTGAAAGTTTTGTGCGCCGTGGCGTTCGATGTCGTTGCGGTTGGCGACGGCCACCGAGGCCGGTGTGTCGCGCACGCTCAAGCCGAGGCGCGAGGCCATGCCGCTGGATTGATCGAGGCTCAGGCCTGGTTCGCTGGTGGATTCGCCGTCGATGGTGATCGGCGCCAGGTCTACGGTGGATTGCGCCCAGGCGTTAAGGGACAGGCAGCCGCACAGGCTCGCCAGCAGAGGAATATGTTTCATCGTTGAATCCTGAATGCTTGTCTAGGAATCAGCGCACAGGCGAACGCCGCGCGTTGGCGCAGTGGGCTGAAAAATCAAAAAGGCAAAGACACTCAGGCGAGCGGCGGGGCACGAGGATTGGCCGAAGGCCAGGTGAAGCGGGCAGGGAGGTCGGCGCTGACGATGGGCGCCAGCGGCGGGCTGTGTTGCTCGGGCAGCACCGCGAGGGTCAGGCTGGAGTTGAACGCCGGGCCCATGCCGCCGCCGACCGAGCACAGCGGGCAGCCAAACGCCTTGGACAGGGTCGGCAATTGTTCTTCGCCGGGATTGCTGGTCAGTGGCGCTTGGGTGGCCGGGTCGACCGTACAGAACTGGCCGCCGATGCCGTTGAGCTGCATCCCGACCATTTGCCCGTGACCGATGCTGCAGGCGAACACGTTGAACAGGACGCAGCAATAAAGCATCCAGGCCAGCAGTGAACGATCGGAACGGGTGAATTTCATGGGGCGGCACTTTACCGTACCGCTGATCGGTCGTGCACTTCAAAAAATGCCGACTAGGATGTTTTGTTCAAATCCCTCGAAAGGATTCTCGACCATGACCTTTGTGTTGGCTCAATGGCTGGTGACGATATTTGCGGCAATCAGCCTGGTACACGTGTATTGGGCGCTGGGTGGGCAATGGGCGGCGGTGGCGGCGGTACCGCAAGTGCCGGTGCGAGGACTGGTGGCGACGGTGCGACCGGCGTTCAAACCGTCAGGCTGGATTACCTTGCTGGTAGCGGCAGCATTGTTGGTGATTGCCGCGCTGGTGTGCATGCGGGTCGGCTGGGGCATGCCGGCGGTGCATCACAAAGCGTTGCAATGGGTGATCAGTGCGATTGCGTTATTGATGTTCGCCCGGGCGATCGGCGATTCGAATCTGGTGGGGTTTTTCAAGGAAGTGAAGGGGTCGCGGTTTGCGCGGCTGGATACCTGGGTGTATTCGCCGCTGTGTCTGGTGTTGGGGGCGGGGTTGTTGGCGGTGGCTTGGGTCTGAGGTTTGAGGTGATCTGGAGATTGCTATCGCGAGCAGGCTCACTCCTACATTTGGAATGCGTTCCCCTGTAGGAGTGAGCCTGCTCGCGATGGCGTCATTGCAGACTATATAAAACTTCAACTACCACTCTCGGTCCTGCGACTGCTCACCTCAGCCGGCACATCATCCCCGGCCATGCGCTTGCGGAACAACGCCGCCCGCGCCAGCAGCAGGGTGGTCACCGGCACGGTGATCGCCAACAGAATCGGAATCAGCCAGGCATGCATCACCGGCCCGGACTTGAGTGCCGAAAAACAGATGATCGACGCCAGTGCCACACACCATGCGCCCAGCGTCGAGGCCAGCGCCGGCGGGTGCATGCGCTGGAAGTAATCCTTCATGCGCAGCAATCCGGTCGCGCCAATCAGTGCAAACACCCCGCTGAGCACCAGCAGGATCGCCACCGGAATCTCCACCCACAATGACAATTCAGCATTCATTCGATCACCTCGCCACGCAGCAGGAATTTCGCCAGCGCAAACGAGCCGACGAAGCCGAACAGCGCGATCAGCAGCGCCGCCTCGAAATAAGTGTCACTGGAATAACGAATGCCCAGGGTCAGCATCATCAGCATGGCGACGATGTACAGGTAATCCAGCGCGAGTACCCGATCCTGTGCCGACGGCCCCTTGAACAGGCGAATCAAGGTCAGGACCATTGCCAGCGAGAACAGGAACAGCGTCAGCAGAATCGCGTTCGACAGCAGCGGGCTCATTCGAAAATCTCCATCAACGGCTGCTCGTAGGCAGTCTTGAAGTGGTGGATGAAGTGCGCCTCGTCATCCAGATCCCAGACATGCAGCAGCAGAATGCTGCGATCCAGCGCCAGCTCCGACCACACGGTGCCGGGCACCACGGTGCAGATCATCGCCAGCGCCGCCAGACCGTTGGCATCGCGCAGGTCCAGCGGGACTTTGACGAAGCCTGAGCGCGGCGGGCGGCGACCGGCGTTGAGCACGCCCCAGGCGACGATCAGGTTGGAAAGGATCACGTCACGGCCGACCATCACGAACAGGCGCAAAATCGTCAGCGGGCGGCGGATGCGCACCTGTTTCGGACGCAGCTTGCGCATCATCAATGGTGCGGCGAACCCGAGGATTGCGCCGAGCAGCAGGTTGCCCGGGCTGACAGACAGGTTCAGCGTCAGCCACAAAACCCACAACGCCAGTGACAGTAATGGAGCCGGAAACACGCGCTTCATGGCTGCACCTCCAGCATCGCCGCTTTGGCTTCAGGGCTGGGAACGGCGCGGGTGCCGAGCACCGCCATTACGTATTGCTGCGGGTTGTTCAGCGCGTCGGCGGTGGCCTGGGTGTAACGCAGCAGCGGTTCGGCCTTGAAGGTCAGCGCGATGCTCAGCCCCAGCAACAGGAAGATCGGTGCGCATTCAAGCTTGCGCAGCAGCGGCGAAGGGCGCTCCTCGGGCGTCCAGAAACGCTGGATGCCCATGCGCGCGAATGCCATCAACGAGGCCAGTCCGGACAGGATCAGCAGCGCCAGCAACGCCCAGGCTGCGTTCGAGATCGGTGCCTCGCCGCCCAGCCCCAGCGGATTGAGCAGCGCACCGATCAGGTTGAGCTTGCCGATGAACCCGGACAGCGGCGGCATGCCGATGATCAGCAGCGCGCAGGCAATGAAACTCAGGCCGAGAAACGCCATGGTCCACGGGATGACCTGACCGACCACGGCTTTCTGCTCGTCATCGAGGTTGATGCCTTTGGGCGGTTGCAGGGATTCCTGCGGACGCGGCAGCAACTCGCTTTCGTCCTCCAGCGGGATTTCGTTGGCCGAACGCGAACGCTCGATCAACTCCGCCAGCAGGAACAGCGCACTCAGTGCCAGGGTCGAGCTGACCAGATAGAACAGCGCCGCGCCGATCAGGTTTGGCTGGGCGAAACCCACCGCCGACAACAGAATCCCCGCCGACACCAGAATGCTCAGGCTGGCCATGCGCTCCAGACGCTGTGCAGCCAGAATCGCCAGCGCCGCGCAGGCGATGGTCGCCATGCCGCCGTAGATGAGCCAGTCGCCACCGAAGAAGGCCGAGGCTCCGGCCTGACTGGAAAACAGCAGCGTCCACAGGCGCAGCAGGGTGTAGACGCCGACCTTGGTCATGATCGCGAACATCGCCGCCACCGGCGCGCTGGCCGAGGAGTAGGCCGGCACCAGCCAGAAGTTCAGCGGCCACATGCCGGCCTTGGCCAGGAATGCCACCGCAAGAATCCCCGCGCCGGCGTGCAGCAAGCCACGGTCGGCTTCCGGAACCAGCGGAATTTTCAGCGCCAGATCGGCCATGTTCAGCGTACCGGTGACGCCATAGATCAGCGCCGCGCCAATCAGGAACAGCGACGAGGCCAGCAGGTTGATCGAGATGTAATGCAGCCCCGACGACACCCGCGCCCGACCCGAACCGTGCAGCAACAGGCCATACGAGGCGGCGAGCAGCACCTCGAAGAACACGAACAGGTTGAACAGGTCGGCGGTGAGGAAGGCGCCATACAGGCCCATCAGCTGAATCTGGAACAACGCGTGGAAGCTCGATCCCGCGCCGTCCCAGCGCGCCATGGCGAACAGCAGGGCGCTGACGCCGATGATCCCGGTCAGCACCAGCATCAAGGCCGATAGGCGATCAACCACCAGTACGATGCCGAACGGCGCCTGCCAGTTGCCCGGCAGGTACACGCCGATGGAGCCGGGCACGCCGGTGGTTTGCGTCCACTGCAGCAGCATCACCGAAATGAACAGGCCGACAAGGCTGGAGAACAGGTTGATTTTCGCCTTCAACGGTCGGTGCTTTTCGCCGAGCATCAACATGATGGCGGCGGTCAGCAGCGGCAGCAGGATCGGTGCGGCGATCAGGTGAGTCATCGCCGTCATTCCTTGGGCTCCCGGCCGTCGACGTGGTCGGTGCCGGTCAGGCCCCGCGACGCCAGCAGCACCACCAGGAACAGCGCGGTCATGGCGAAGCTGATGACGATCGCGGTCAGCACCAGTGCCTGCGGCAGCGGATCGGTGTAGTGCAGCAGGTCCTGGGTCACGCCGTCCTTGATCACCGGCTCTTTACCGATGAACAGGCTGCCCATGCTGAAGATGAACAGGTTGACCGCGTAGGACAGCAGGCACAGGCCCATGACCACCTGAAACGTCCGTGGCCGCAGCACCAGCCAGACCCCGGAGGCGGCGAGCACGCCGATGGCGATTGCGATGACTTCTTCCATCAGACGGCTCCTTTGCTGGCGACGGACTTGGGCAGCGACGCGGTCTTGTGACCCCGCACCGATTGGTGGGCGAGTGCGGTGAGGATCAGCAGTGTCGAGCCCACGACCACGGCGTACACGCCGATATCGAAGAACAGCGCGCTGGCGATATGGATCTCGCCCAGCAGCGGCAAGGCGAAATGCCAGGTGTGGGTGGTCAGGAACGGATAACCGACCGCCATCGCCCCGAGACCAGTGGCGGTGGCGAACAGCAGCCCGGTGCCCATCCAGCGCAGCGGTCGCAGGCTCATTTGCGCCTCGACCCACTGCGTGCCGGCGACCATGTATTGCAGGATGAACGCCACCGACATCACCAGTCCGGCGACGAAACCGCCGCCCGGCTGGTTGTGACCGCGCATGAACAGGTAGCACGACACCACCAGCGCAATCGGCAGCAACAGGCGCACCAGCACCGCTGGCACCATCATGAAGCCGAGTGCGGTGTCGCTGGCGCTGCGCGGGTTGACCAGATCGGTGACCACGTCCGGCGCGAGCAGGCGTTGCTGGGCCGGCAGTTGCAGGCTTTCTTTCGGCGGGCGGAAGCGGCGCAGCAGGGCGAACACGGTCAGCGCCACGGCCACCAGCACGGTGATTTCACCGAGGGTGTCGAAGCCGCGGAAGTCCACCAGCATCACGTTGACCACGTTGCTGCCACCGCCCTCGGGCATGGCCCGGCTGAGGTAGAACGAGGAAATGTCGTTGGGCGTTTGCCGCGTCAGCATCGCGTAGGACAGCAGCGCCATGCCGGCGCCGACGGCAATCGACAGCAGCAAGTCGCGCAAGCGGCGCACCCGGGCCTTGCGCAGGCTCGACGGCAGTGGCGAGACTTCTTCGATGCGTCGCGGCAGCCAGCGCAGGCCGAGCAGGATCAACACCGTGGTCACCACTTCCACCGCCAGTTGCGTCAGGGCCAGATCCGGCGCCGAGAACCAGACGAAGGTCACGCAGGTCATCAACCCGCAGACGCTGACCATGGTCAGGGCGGCGAGACGGTGATACTTGGCCTGCCACGCGGCGCCGAGGGCGCAGGCAATCGCCAGCAGCCACAGGGTGACGAACACGATCGAACCCGGAATCTTCGGCCGGTCGCCCCAGCTCAGGCTGCTGTGCAACATCGGGATCAGGCCGGCGAGCACTGCCGCCAAGACCATCAGGAACAGTTGCATTTGCAGGCGGCGGGTGCCGAGTCGGCGTTCGACCCGACGGGCCATGCGCATCATCAGCACCAGACTGCGCTCGAACAGGCGCTTGCCGTTGAAGCGACCCACCAGCGGCGGGTATTTGAAGCGGCCCCGCTTGAGCTGGTTGCGCAGCAGCAGATAGACCACGATGCCGCTGGACATGGCGATCAGGCTCATGATCATCGGCGCGTTCAGACCGTGCCAGATCGCCAGGCTGTATTCCGGCAGCGTCCCGCCCACCACCGGCAGCGCGGCAGCCGCGAGCAGTGGGCCGACCACTTGCGCCGGGAAGATCCCGACGACCAGACAGGTGAACACCAGCAGCTCGACTGGCGCACGCATCCAGCGCGGCGGTTCGTGCGGGGTGTGCGGCAGGTCGGTGGCGGTAGGGCCGAAAAACACGTCGACGGTAAAGCGCAGCGAGTAGGCGACGCTGAAGGTACCGGCAATGGTCGCGACAATCGGCAACGCTGCTTCGACCCACGCGGTGGCGTTGATGAACACGGTTTCGGCGAAGAACATTTCTTTCGACAGAAAGCCGTTGAGCAACGGCACGCCAGCCATCGACGCACTGGCGACCATGGCCAATGTGGCGGTGAACGGAATCAGTTTGATCAGGCCGCTGAGTTTGCGGATGTCACGGGTGCCGCTTTCGTGGTCGATGATCCCGGCGGCCATAAACAGCGAAGCCTTGAAGGTCGCGTGGTTGAGAATGTGGAACACCGCGGCAACGGCTGCCAGCGGACTGTTCAGGCCCAACAAAAGAGTAATCAGTCCGAGGTGGCTGATTGTCGAGTAAGCCAGCAGGCCCTTGAGGTCGTTCTGGAACATCGCGCAGTAGGCGCCGAGCAACAACGTACACGCACCGGCGCCGCTGACGATGTAGAACCATTCTTCACTGCCGGACAATGACGGCCACAGACGCGCAAGCAGAAACACTCCAGCCTTGACCATGGTCGCCGAGTGTAGATAGGCCGAAACCGGAGTGGGCGCCGCCATGGCGTGCGGTAGCCAGAAATGGAAGGGGAACTGGGCGCTTTTGCTTAGGGCGCCAATGAGGATGAGGGGAAGCAGGATAGGGTAGAGGGCATGTGCGCGAATCTGATCGCCGGCGGCCAGGACCTTGTCCAGGTCATAGCTGCCGACGACATGGCCGAGGATCATGACCCCCGCCAGCAGGCACAATCCTCCCGCACCGGTGACCATCAGCGCCATGTAGGCGCCACGCCGGGCATCGGAGCGGTGGTGCCAGTAGCCGATCAACAGGAACGAGAAGAGGCTGGTCAGCTCCCAGAAGAACACGATCTGGATCAGGTTGCCGGAGATCACCAGCCCGAGCATGGCGCCCATGAACGCCAGGAAAAAGGCGAAGAAGCGCGGCACCGGGTCGTCCGGCGACATGTAATAACGCGCATATAAAGAGACCAGAGCGCCGATGCCCAGCACCAGCAACGAGAACAACCAGGCGAAGCCGTCCATGCGCAGGACGAAATTCAAACCGAGGCTGGGCAGCCACATGAATTCTTCGCGGATCACCCCGCCGTGGGCGATTTGCGGGTACAACAGCGCGACCTGCACGGTGCCGATCAAAGCGACCAGACCTGCCAACAGGGATTCGGTATTACGCGCGTTGTGTGGCAGCACCGCTGCCAGACAGCTGCCAATGAATGGCAGAAGCAGTAGAACTATCAGGGACATAGGCTTCTAATCTGCGGAAGTTTGTGAAGCATCATACGTGCCAGCTCCCTGATTACCAAACGCCAGGATGTCTCAGAATCCTACAAAGTAGTCTGGAATTTTCTGTTTGGCATTGTTTCAGGTAGATGGATATTGCTTGGAATGGCCTCATCGCGAGCAGGCTCACTCCTACAGGGGAAACGCATTTCAATTGTAGGAGTGAGCCTGCTCGCGATAGCTACGGTTCAGGCACTAAAGATATTGCGGATTAACCTTGGGTCTCCCGCTCCAGCTCCGCGTCTTCTTCGACAACCTTACCCTTGGTCTTCAGCTCGCTGACAATCACCGCCGCCACAATCAACCCCGCACCCACCAGCGCAATCGCCGGCAAGCGCTCCCCGGCGATTCGCCCGACGATCCCGGCCCACACCGGCTCACCGGCATAGATCAACGTCGCCCGGGTCGGCGAAACGCTTTTCTGCGCCCAGTTCATCGCCACCTGAATCGCCGCACTCGCCGCGCCGAGTCCCAGCGCGGTCACCAGCAAGGTCCAGGAAAAATCCGGAAGCGCTTCACCGGTCGGCACCACCAGCAGGAACGACAGCACCGAGGTCGCCGCCAGTTGCACCACGGTCACCCGGCGTACATCGACTTGACCGGCATAGGTGCTGATCAAAATGATCTCGGCGGCTATCGCGATGGCGCTGATCAGCGTGGCGATTTCGCCGGGGCTGAAGTTCAGCGCGGCCCCGGACGGCCCGGACAACAGCATCAAACCGGTAAACGCCAGCATGATGCCAATGCTCGGCATCAACCCCGGCCGACGGCCCAGCACCAGCCATTGCAGCAACGGCACGAAGGGCACGTACAGTGCGGTGATGAATGCCGACTGACTGCTCGGGATCGTTTGCAGACCAACCGTCTGCAAGCCATAACCGAGCATGATCGCCACGCCGATGAACGATCCGGCCTTGATCTCGACCAGGGTCAGTTCACGCAAGTGGCGCCAGGAGAACAGCGCGACAATGGCGGCCGCAGCGGCAAACCGCAGGCCGACAAAGAACATCGGTCCACTGACGGTCATGGCGTGTTGCACCAGCAGAAACGTACCGCCCCAGACCATGGTGATCAGCACCAGCACGCACTCGGCCTTGCTGAAACGGGAGAAGCGAAGAGGTGTGGGGGAGCTGTTCACTGACGTCATGTCCTTGCGCACTATAAAAGGCAGGACGCACAATGCGCCCAACGTTGCGCAGTATACTGCCCAACCCCACCGAGTGAGCAATATAGTGCACAAAGATTCCAGCCAACGGGCGTCCGTCCTGCAACACGTCAGCCACAACGTTCGGCGCCTGCGCCACGCTGCCGACATGAGCCAGACCGCGCTGGCCGAAAAGTCCGGCGTCAGTCGGCGCATGCTGGTGGCGATCGAGGCCGGGGAAAAGAATGTCAGCCTGACCACCCTCGATCGCGTTGCCGAAGCGCTCGACGTGGCCTTCAGCGACCTGATCCAGGCACCCGACGCGCGCGACCCGAGCCGCATCAACGAAGTAGCGTGGGCAGGTTCCATTCCCGGGAGCAAAGCGGTGCTGCTGTCCAAGGCCACCGCCACCCGTGAAGTCGAACAGTGGGAATGGTGCCTGCAACCGGGCGAGGTCTATCCGTCGCAACCGGATGCCGATGGCTGGAGCGAGCAGATTTATGTGTTCGAAGGTTGCCTGACGTTAACGGTGGGGGATGTGACCAATACCATTGCGACCGGCGAGTTTTTCATGTTTGCCAGCAACCAGCCCCATGGCTATCGCAATGACGGGCCGGTGGCGGTGCGTTTTGTGCGCAATGTGGTGATTTGAATGAGTCAGAACGCAGACATCCTGATCATCGGCGGTGGCCTCAGCGGCACGATGCTGGCCGTGCAATTGCTGCGACTGCCCGGCCAGCGTCGGATCCTGATCATCGAACCGCGCGCCGAACTCGGTCGCGGTGAAGCTTACAGCGCCGTCGAACTGGGCCACACGCTCAACGGCAATGCGGCGCGCATGAGTGTCGACCCCGATAACCCCGATGACCTGACTCAATGGCTGACCGCGCACATCGCTGCCGGTGGCTGGCCGGAATCTGCCGAGCAGAATGTGCCGATCAGTGAGCTGTTCCCGCCGCGCGGGCTGTTTGGCGTTTATGTGCAGCAGCGTCTGGCCGAGGCGCGCGTCGTTGGTGCGCAGTATGGTTCAACCGTCGAGCACGTTCGCGCTGAAGTCGTCGATCTGCAAACTGATGCGGATTCGGTGCAAATGAGCTTGAGCAATGGGCAGACTCTGCGCGGCGCCTATGCCGTGCTCGCTACGGGCATGTTCCCCGCCGCGCGCACGCCGCAGAAAGAGTCCAGCGGCCTGAACGCCGCAGCGCTTGATCCGTGGGATGTCGCCGCCATGCGTCAGCTCGATCCGCAGTCGACTGTGCTGATCATCGGCTCCGGCCTGACCATGGTCGATGCCGTGGTTTCACTGGAGCAGGCCGGTCATCGCGGGCCGATCGAAGTGTTTTCCCGTCACGGACTGTTGCCCCATGTGCGTCGGCAACCGCCGGCGTGGGTGGATTTTCTTGCCGAAGATCAGAGCATTCGCACACCTCGACAGTTGTTGCGTGAGCTGCGCAGGCATTGCCGCGAGGCGATCGCTCAGGGCATCGACTGGCAGGCGCCGCTGGACACGGTGCGCGCGCATATCGGGCGATTGTGGAGTCAGGCGACTGACGTTGAGCGTCGACAATTCGTACGCCATGTGCGGCCGTGGTGGGAAAGCCATCATCATCGTTCGCCGCCGCTGAGTGCCCAATTGGTCGAGCGGTTGCAGGGCGAAGGGCGGTTGCGGACTCAGGCAGCGTCGTTCAAAGGGTTAGAGCCTTGCGCGGAGGGCGGCGTGAGCATTCGCATTCGTCGCCGTGGTGATGCTGAAACCTGCTTAATTCATGGCGCAGCGCTGATTAATTCCAGCGGCATTGAATATGACTGGCGTCGGGTCGCGCGGCCATTGCCGCAGCAGTTGTTGGCGCGCGGACTGGTGCGGTCGGGGCCGTTGGCGTTGGGGATCGCGGCTGCGATTGATGGTGCGGTGCTGAACGAACACGGGCAGGTAGCGAACCGGCTGTTCGCCATGGGCCCTCCGTTGCGAGGGATGTGGTGGGAGAGTACGGCGGTGACGGATGTGGCGTCACAGGCGAAGGCGTTGGCTCTGAGGCTGGTGCGGTGAAGTCGAGGTTGCCGTTGGTCGGAATAAAGGCCCCGCCTGTAATTTCTGACAGTTGTGGACCTCCGGCGGCAGGGTCCTAATGGCTACGCAGCGATACCTTCGCGTGCTCAACCTGTTTTTAGAGGAATAAAGAAATGGCTAAGAATCTTGAACAACTTGTAATCAAAGAAGCTGTAGGCGGCATCGTAAAAATGACCGATGTCCCTGAGGGTGCTACTGCACAGATCCCGCCGGGTTTTTTGGCGGAGAGTGATCACATTCCATTTTTCGTTCAGGTTATTTTAGATGGCACGTGGATCGGTGAAAGATTTTCCGGTACCACTCCTTATTCGGAGACTATCGAGATAAAAGTACCTCGCGAAGACTTGCTAGAACATGCAGGCCCGCAGGGCGCTAAGTTTGCCTATGTGGTGAATTTGGGCGGAAATGAAGTGGACGCACCTTTTACGGAGTACAAAATTATTCATTAGGTTAGAGGTCTGTCGGGAAAATCCATTGGCATCCGGCGTTTAGGGCGCCGCATGTCAATGGAAGTCTTGCTTTGATCGCTGGCAAGACAGCTCCCAAGGTTTTGGGTGTGCCTGAACGTGTGTTACGCCACCACCCTATAGCACGGCACATACGCCGCGCCGCCCGGCAGTTTCATCCGGTGCTGGGCGACGAAGGCTTTGAGCAGCGCGTCGAGCGGTTGCATGATCGCCGCGTCACCACGGATCTGGTACGGCCCGTGCTCTTCAATCAGGCGAATACCCTTGTCCTTGACGTTGCCGGCGACAATCCCGGAGAACGCGCGGCGCAGGTTGGCGGCCAGTTCGTGGGGCGGCTGGTCGCGGTGCAGCTTGAGGTTGGCCATGTTCTCGTGGGTCGGATCGAACGGGCGCTGGAAGCTTTCGTCGATCTTCAGCAGCCAGTTGAAGTGGAACGCGTCGTTGCGCTCGCGGCGGAACTGCTTCACCGCTTTGAGGCCGGCGGTCATCTGCCGCGCGACTTCGGCCGGGTCGTCGATGATGATCTCGTAGTGCTGCTTCGCCGCATCGCCGAGGGTGGCGGTGACGAAGGCATCAAGCTGTTCCAGATACGGCGCGGCATGTTTCGGCCCGGTCAGGATCACCGGGAACGGCAGGCCGGCGTTGTCCGGGTGCATCAGGATACCCAGCAGGTACAGGAACTCTTCGGCGGTGCCAGCGCCGCCCGGGAAGATGATGATGCCGTGGCCAACACGCACGAACGCTTCCAGACGTTTTTCGATGTCCGGCAAGATCACCAGCTCATTGACGATCGGGTTCGGCGCTTCGGCGGCGATGATCCCCGGCTCGGTCAGGCCGAGGTAGCGCCCGCCATGGATGCGCTGCTTGGCGTGGGCGATGGTCGCGCCCTTCATCGGGCCTTTCATCACGCCGGGGCCGCAACCGGTGCAGATATCGAGGCTGCGCAGGCCCAGTTCGTGGCCGACTTTCTTGGTGTATTTGTATTCTTCGGTATTGATCGAGTGACCGCCCCAGCACACGACGATTTTCGGCTCCACGCCGGGGCGCAGGGTGCGCGCGTTGCGCAGCAGGTGGAACACGTAGTCGCTGATGCCTTGCGAGGTGCTGAGGTCGATGCGTTGGCTGTCGAGTTCGTTTTCGGTGTAGACGATGTCACGCAGGGCGCTGAACAGCATCTCGCGGGTGCTGGCGATCATTTCGCCGTCGACGAACGCGTCGGCCGGGGCGTTCAGCAGTTCGAGGCGCACGCCGCGATCCTGCTGGTGAATGCGGATTTCGAAGTCCTTGTAGGCTTCGAGGATGGTCTTGGCGTTGTCGACATGCGCGCCGGTATTGAGGATGGCCAGGGCGCACTGGCGGAAGAGGGTGTAGGTGCTGCCGGATCCGGCTTCGCTCAGTTGCTGAACTTCACGTTGAGAAAGAGTTTCCAGGCTGCCTTTCGGGCTGACCGAGGCATTGATTACGTGTCGTTGGGTCATGCAATGATCCTTAAAACGATGTCATCCCTGAACCAGGCGGATGGCATCCGAATAGTGTGTATCCATGAATGAAGATGGCACGATCTGCGCTGTACCGCCATGTCCCCGTTGGACGCTGAAAAGATGAAAAGGGCCCCCAGCATAGCTAAATCCCCGAGAGAGGCGATAATGCGCAGCGAGTTTTTTCCGTTGCCCTTTTATCGCTCAAGGAAGTCATGCCTGATGTTCGAGATCCAGCCGATGGACCCAGCAACGTTTCGCCAGCAGACGCGCCGCAGCACGTTGATCATTGCCGTGCTGTTCCTGGTGCTGGCGATGGTGCTTTCGACGGCGGCGGTGGCGCTGTTCGGCGAGCCTGGCGGGGATAACCTGCGGTTCAATGTCGGCGGGGTGTTCGTCGCGTTTCTGCTGACGGCGGCGCTGCTGCGCGGGCAGTTCTGGCAGCAGCCGTGGATGGCACCGGCGGTCTACAGCTGGCGGCTCAAACGCAGTCTGATGAGCGTGACCAACGTGATGCATCAGGTGACCGCAGCGGTGGAACAGAATGATCCGACCGCGATGAAGGTCTTGCGCTTCTATCATCTGGGCCTGACACAGATGCACGAACTGGACGGTAACTCCAGCGATCATGCGCAGTTGCGCCGGGAAGTCGAAGCGCACAAGGAGCGGATGCAGGCACTGGGTCTGGAGATCGACCAGAAGCGCCTGGATCCAGCCTGGCTGCAAACCTTGAAACCCGCCGCGCGTTAAAACGGAATACGGCTGGCGCGGCGCAGTTTCCACGCACGGGCCAGACGCCCGTAGACCAGCAGGTTGATCACCAGCACCACGCTGCCCAGCGCCAACTGGATCTGTGGCGTCAGACCTGCGGGGTAGATGATCGGCCAGATGTAGTGCTCGATGAAGCCGCCGGCGTATTCGGTCTGCCCGGCGGCGTGGCGCATCAGGTTTTCCCAGTAGGTCAACGGACAGGTCAGGTGCAACACCTCGACCGCCACGCCCCATGCAGCCGCCGGCAGATGCAGCCACATCAGGCGTGGCCACTTGAGCACCAGCAGCCCGCCGAACAGCACAAACAGAATGAATGACAGATGGAACAGCACCAGCCCGTCGGCTGCGATTCGGTACAGCATGTCGTCTCCCTGACGTGGTTGTGAAGGCCTCCATGGTACGCCGACAGCGGACTCGGGACGCGGCGATTTAGCGCAAGTGCGCAAGATTGTTCAAGCCACGAAGGGGCACTTGCTGGCAGAGTCTGCGACCGTTTCCTCGGTTGAAGAGCGTTATGTCTGACTCACTTATGCCGCGCCGTGCGTTTCTTCGCGGCGCTGCGGCGATCATGCCGTTATCACTGGCGACGGCGCCGTGGGGGCTGCTGGCCGGCTCCATGGCGATCGAAGCCAATCTCACGCCGTTACAGGGGCAGGGCCTGTCGAGCATCGTGTTTGCAGGGGCCGCGCAACTGGTGGCGATCGGTATGCTCAAGGGGGGTGCCGGGATTTTCTCGATCCTGCTGACCACGCTGCTGCTGACCTCGCAGCACTTGCTGTACGGGATGAGCATGCGCTCAGTGATTTCGCCGCTGCCCGGACGCTGGCGCATCGGCCTGGGCTTTTTGCTCACCGATGAACTGTTCGCCCTGACCAGTCAGCATGATCGTCAGCAGTTCAACCGCTGGTACGCCTTGGGCGTCGGCCTGACGTTCTATATCGCCTGGAACCTGTTCACCCTGGCCGGCATCGTGTTGGGCAGCAGCATTCCGGGGCTTGAGCACTTGGGGCTGGATTTCTCGATTGCCGCCACTTTCATCGCATTGATCACCCCGGTGGTGCGTAACGTGCCGACCGTGGTGTGTGTGGCGGTGTCGCTGTTCTGCTCGGTGCTGTTCAGTTATTGGCAGTGGGGCTCGGCACTGGTGTTGTCGGGCCTGGCGGGGATGACCGCAGGATTTGTCTGCAACAAGCTGTATCGGGGGCGCACATGATGGTCTGGGCAGTGATTTTCGGCATGGGGATTCTGGTGTTCCTCAACCGTTACGTGTTTCTCGAACCGCGCCTGCCGCTGCGCTTGAGCAGCAACGCACGGCAATTTCTCGGGTTTGCCGTACCGGGAATGCTCACAGCGATCTGCGGGCCGATCGTGTTCATGCCGGACAAACAGTTGAATTTGCAGTGGGATAATCCGTATTTGCTGAGTTCGCTCGTAGCGATCGGGCTGGTGCTGTACACCCGCAATACCTTGCTCAGCATGCTCTTGAGCATGGCGTTTTTCTTTTTGCTGCGCTGGTGGTTGTAAGTTGCCAGGAAAAAACTGTTCTAAGCTGGTTGGATGACTATTTTTGACAAGGCGAGGTGCACATGACGACCGAGCAAAAGCGTCCCGATGAAGACGAACAAGTAGACGATGAAGTAGACGAGCCCAGCGAAGAAGAAATCGAGCGTGAGAAACGCAAGGAACAGACGTGGAAGCACGACGATGGCAAGGAACTTACCGGGCCTGACGTGAAACTCTGACAACATGCAAGAAGCCCCGCAGCAGCGGGGCTTCTTTTTTTCAGAGGTCTTCCAGGTGCGGGAAGTCCGGATGTGACGCCCGATAGCCCAGAGTCTTGTCGATCCATGCATTGAGCTCGTTGACCATCACCGGCGGGTGACCGGGATAGCTTTCGAGCGTGGTGCGCAGGATGCGTTCGATGTCCGGCACTGAACGCAGGTTTCGGGTCTTGATGTAGTGGCCGATAAAACAGTCGAGTTGAAAGCGTTCTGTCATGGACAGATAGATACACTCCAGGCCGTTGGCCTGTTTGATTGCAAAATCGTCGCGCAACTTAGTTCTCTGCAAGGCTTGTTAAAGTTGTAGGGGATTCCTGGTTTTGCTGACTCTTTGGTCAACTGGTATGCCAAATGGAAATGCGGCGCGCATGCTATCCGTAGTGCATGTAAATGTATGTATGACGGTTGAAATGTCAGACAGGCGGTTAGTTCGCTCAAACGACTGTTTTTCTCGGGCTGTCTCAACAATGAAACACCAGCTGTAAAGATCTTGCGTCAACTACAAGGTAGACGCGTGAGAACGTGGATCTTTAAGCCACTTCTTCAATCAGCCCTGCACCCTGATTGCGTGAATTGCCGACTGCCTTGCCGACTTTGTGCCAGGCGAAGGCATCACTGGGTTCGCCTTCAAACAGGAGCATCTGTTCGGCGCGTTCAACAGGCGTGGCGCTGTCGAGCCACTCGGCAGCCATGTCAGCGCGAAAGACCACGGGTCTTCGATCATGAATATCGAGCAGGCCGCCGACGCTGTCGGCGGTGATGATCACAAAACCATCGTCGTCCCGGCCATCGCTGCCGGGTGTCGGAAATTGTCCGATGGCCGCACAGAAAACCGGCCCTTGATCGGCACGACGGATCAGCCACGGCTGTCGGGTTTTGTCCGGGCCGTCGACCCATTCGAACCAGTTGTCGACCGGCACGATCAACCGATGACGCCAGATCGCCCGGAAGAACGGCCCATGGGCGACTTTCTCCACGCGCGCGTTGATTGGCGCCGCGCGGTCCTTGGCCCAGTGCGGGCGCCAGCCCCAGCGCAGGTTGTCGGCATACAGGCGTTGATCATGTTGATGGAGCACCGCGAGTGACGTGGTCGGCGCCGCGTTGTATCGCTCCAGCGCAGCGTCGCCGACGTGATTGATCAGCGCATCGGGAATGCTCAGCACCGCGACAAAGTCGTGAATGCCGCGGTACTGCGAGAGTCTTCCGCACATGCGCCGAATCTCTGGATGGACGCTTTCAGCATAGTTGGCTCTGGCCAATCAATCCTGCGCCTCCTGGCCGGTGAACGTGTCGCGCCAGGCCAGCCAGCGGCGTTCCAGCGCCGCGAGCAAACCGTCGCTGAGTTTGCCGAGCAAGGCGAGCACGATGATCGCCGCCAGCACGATGTCCGGTCGCGAGGTTTCGCGGCCGTCGCTGAGCAGATAACCGAGGCCCTTGGTCGCGGCGATCAGCTCGGCGGCCACCAGAAACATCCACGCCAGACTCATGCCGCTGCGCAGTCCGGTGAACAGGCCGGGCAGAGCGGCGGGCAGCAGAATCCGCCGCACCAGTTGCCAGCGGCTGAAGCCATAGATACGTCCGACTTCGACCAGTTTGCGATCGATGTTGCGAATCGCCGCGACCACGTTGACGTACACCGGAAAGAACGCGCCGATGGCGATCAGCACGATCTTCGAGGTTTCATCGATGCCCAGCCACAGCAGCAACAGCGGCACCCAGGCCAGACTCGGAATCGAACGCAGCGCGGCGAACGTCGGTTCCAGATACGCCTCGGCCTCACGGCTCAGGCCGACCCAGGCGGCGAACACCAGCGCAAGGCTGGCGCCAATTGCAAAACCGAGCAACACCCGCAACAGGCTGGCGCTGATGTGTTTCCACAGGGCGCCTTCGGCGAGGTCGGTGAGGGTCAGGGCGATCTCGCTGGGCGCCGGCATTTGATAGGACGGAAGCCAGCCGAGACGCACGATGAACTCCAGGGCGACCACGATCAGCAGCGGCAGGGCCAGACCTTTCAGGCGCCGACGCCATGTCGGGGTGAGGGTGGAAGGGCGCGGCCTCGACAAGCTGCGAGGCGGCGCGGGCAGTTCGTTACTGCGAGTGGTCATACGTGGGCTCCGCTCACAGCGAATCCGCGTCGGGCGCGGATGGGCTGTGAGTCTGGTCGGTTACTGGCGGGCGACGGCTTGCTGCACACCATTGTCGAGCAACTGATCGATGACTTGATCGACATTCACCCCACGCCTCACCAGTTCTTCAGACACCAGAATCGGTGCCGCAGCCTTGGATGCCTGCACGTCGTTGGCGGTCAGTTGCGGGCTGCTCAGGTCGGTGCGCGACAACTGCAGTTTGGCCACGTCCAGCGGCAGACCGGATTCCTTGGCAAGCAGGGCGGCGAACTCGTCGGGATTTTTCAGCGCCCAGTCCCGCGCCTGCTCGTAGGCTTTGATCACGGTGTCGATGGTTTGCGGATGCTCCTTGGCGTACTGCTCGGTGACGCTGACTACGCCGTAGCTGTTGAATGCCGGATTGCGATACAGCAGACGCGAACCGGCCTGTACCTGACTGGCGGCCATGTGCGGATCGAGTCCGGCCCAGGCGTCGACATCGCCTTTTTCCAGCGCGGTGCGCCCGTCCGGATGTTGCAGGTGCACCAGTTCCACGTCGTCTTTCTTCAGCCCGGCCTGTTGCAGGCTGCGCAGGGTGAACAGGTACGGATCGGTGCCTTTGGTGGCAGCGATTTTCTTGCCCTTGAGGTCGGCGACGCTCTGGTAGGGCGAACCCTTGCGTACCACCAATGCGGTCCATTCGGCGCGGCTGTAGACGTAGACCGACTTGATCGGGCTACCGTTGGCCCGGCTCAGCACAGCGGCAAGGCTGGCGCTGGAGGCGAAATCGACGCCACCGCTGTTCAGGTATTCCAGTGAACGGTTACTGCCCTGGCTCAGCACCCAACTGATTTTGGACTGTGGCAGGGCCTTTTCGAGAAAACCGAAATGTTTGAGCACCAGACTCACGGGTGAGTAGTAAGCGTAATCCAGATGGACTTCCGCAGGCGGCGCTTCGGCGGCTTCGGCCAGCGGTTGCAGGCTCAATGCCATGGCGCTGGCGACCAGCAGCGTTTTGAGGCGGGTAAACTGTAAGAACGATGTCATGGGGCGCTCCGGCAAAGGCACTGGTTGTTATGTCCAAAAATATATTTTTATCGGCTGCGTCCTGCATGAATGGAATATTGCAGGCTCTGTGCCATGTGTGTTTCGACCCATGTTTACGGGGTTTTCGCCGGTTTTAGCGCCTTTCAACTGTTGCTTGGGAAACATTGTGGCAAGGCACTGTTGCGCAGCGGACAGTGAGCATTCCGGGCGCTGAGCTTATGCCTTAATCGAATTTAAAATCGGTTTATCAACAGCGTTATGGTCTATGCAAAATCCCGTCGCAGGACCTCCCATGAAGCTCTCTCGTTTGCTCCGCAGCACACTGATGACCGCGTTTTTCACCGCACCGCTTGCCCACGCCGCCGAGCCGTTGGTCCTGCACGTCGGTGACCAGAATTACTACAACATCCGCGCTTCGGTCGAAGCCTCCGGCGTGTTGAAAGACGCGCCTTACAGCGTCGACTGGAAGCACTTCCAGGCCGCCGCGCCACTGGCCGAGGCGTTGCAGACCGGCTCGCTGGATCTGGGCTTTCTTGGCGATTCGGGTTTTCTGTTTCTCGCCGCCAAACAGGCGCCGGTGAAACTGATCGGTGTGTCGCGGCAGAACCCGGACACTATCGCCTTGCTGGTGCCGAAAGATTCGCCGGTGAAAACCATCGCTGATCTGAAGGGCAAGAAAGTCGCCTACTGGCCCGGCGCCTGGAGCCAGCAGCTGACCTTGCGCGCCCTGGAGCAGGGCGGTCTGCCGGAAAACTACGTCGACTTCGTCAAATTGATGCCGATTGATGCGGCAGCGGCATTGCCACAGGGCAGCATCGACGCGTTCCCGGTGTGGGAACCGTATATCTCCCAGCAAATCGTGTTCTCCGGTGCGCGGCCGATTCTCACCGCGAAAAACCTGATGCCGGGACTCAGCGCGATTGCCGCGTCGGCGCCGTCGATCGACAGCAAGCGTGCCGCGATTGCCGATTTTCTCGGACGTTTGAAACAGGCGCGGGCCTGGGTCGACAGCCACACCGACGAATACGCGGACCTGTGGGCGAAGAAAGCCAATCTCGATCAGCAGGTCTCTCGACACTGGTTGCGTCAGGCGCACATGACTGTCGGGCCGGTGGATCAGCAGGCGGCGGTCGACCTGCAAGGCACCGCGGACTTCCTGTTCAAGGTCAAGGCACTGCCGGCGCCGCTGGCCACCGCCGGGGTCATCGATACCTCGTTTCAACAGGCTCTGGCTGACTGAGCGAGCGCCGGAACCAAAGCCTGTGTACCCTATCCAAATCTGGCTCGCGAAGCCGGGCGCAGGGATGGATCAGGGCGAGGGAGTTTTGCCAGTCGACAACAGGGCCGCAACGGCCAGGCGCAAGGCAAAACATGAAATACGCGTTCAATCTTCTATGTGCAGCGGCCATCGCGCTTGGGCTGGCCGGCTGCATTGCCGCGCCGATCGAGATGACCGCGCAAACCGAAACCCGGCTCAAGGCCCAGGCCCCGGTGCGTTTTCTGCTGACCTTCGATGATGGCCCCAGCGCCTCGAGTTTCTGGAACCCTTCGGCGACCGTGCTCGATAGCCTCAAGGTCAACCCGGTGCAACCGGACATCAAAGCGGTGTTCTTCGTCCAGACCCGCGCGCCTCGCGCCGGTAACAGTGACATTGGTCGCGGCATCATGCGGCGCGAGCACGCCGAAGGGCACATCCTCGGATTCCACACTGCCACCCATTGGCACACCAATCATCGCTCGCTCGATCCGCAAGAACTGGAGCAGTCGTTGCGCAACGGCACGGCGGATATCGCCGCGATCACCGGAGCAGCACCGATCCTGCTGCGCCCGCCATTCTGGAATTACGACAAGCGCACCTTCGCCGCGTATCAGCAGCATGGCTTGCACGTGTTGTTGACCGATTTGAGCGCCAATGACGGCAAGATCTGGGGCTTCAACGCCAGTCCCCGACGTCGGGCGAATATGCTGCGCCAGCTATCGGAAGTCCGCGAGCGCATTGCCCTCGGCGAATTTCCGACCGTAGACGGGGTGATTCCAGTGGTGGTGACCTTTCATGACCTCAACCGCTACACCGCGCGGCATACCCGCGAGTACCTGCAGATCCTGCTCGACAGCGCCGCCGCCACGGGCGTGAGACTGGCGGACAAACCGTTCTACGATGATCACGCGACGCTACAGAAAGCGGCGCTGGCGCGTACGGTTCAGCAGAGTTCGCAGCCGGTGCAGTTGCCGGGAATGTGGAACTGGATCTGGGATCATGACGCGCACTGAGGCTGGGCGAAAAATGTGATCGGGTTGGCACTTCTCTGGGCGGCGGGTTGCTGAGGGCTCATCTATGCTCAACGGGTCGACCGACTCATCGCCTGCGAGGCGTGCGCCCATGCTAGCCATTGCCGACATCTGCCGGATTGTCGAATCCGGCTTTCCGTCGCTTGAATGCGAATGCACACAAGTGGAGCAGGGGCTGCTGCGGATCAAGGTGTATGAGCCTGAGTCCGGGCGAGTCGAGTTGTTGCTCAATGGTGTGTCGCCGGAACATCTGGTGACGATCCGCGATCTGTCCAACTTCATTGGTGAGTTGCGCACGGAAATGAGCGCCGGGCGCCGGGCATTCGCCGGGTGATACCTTACAAGCGCCGTTGAAACGCCTGCACGATACGTAACGTCGCCTCGCTGGTGGGTAGATTCTGCACCGCGTCCAGCGGATGCCAGATACATTCGGTGATCTCGTTTTGCGGGCGCAACTGCTCAAGATCGAGCACCGACGCCTCGTAGACATGATGCTGGGTGCTGCCGCTGTGCAGTTCCATCAGATACAACATCTGCTCGGCATCCAGTGCTGTTTCTTCCTGC
This sequence comes from Pseudomonas sp. LAMO17WK12:I5, assembly GCF_900215165.1. Classification (NCBI taxonomy): domain Bacteria; kingdom Pseudomonadati; phylum Pseudomonadota; class Gammaproteobacteria; order Pseudomonadales; family Pseudomonadaceae; genus Pseudomonas; species Pseudomonas sp. LAMO17WK12:I5. The sequence continues at coordinate 431,021 of NZ_OBDS01000003.1, forward strand.
AGCTCGCGCGTCGCCGCCCCGGCTTTGGTTTCCCCAGGCTCGACCTTGCCGCCGGGCAATGTCCAGCGGCAGCGGGGTTTGCGCACCAGGAGAACGTGTCGATCCTGCTCGCAAATAACGGTGGCGCGTACTTTCATCTGTTACCTGTTTACTGCGTGTCACATAAATGAAATAAAACTGCAATATTCGAGCCGGGCCCGGATTCAAAGGTTCCCTTGGGGTTTTGAGTGTTTGGCGTGGCTGAAAGTGCCAGAGCCTTGGCGCCTCGCGATGGCGACATCCGGTCGGCACAACTGCGGCATCCGGGTGTAAGTTAAAAAGGCAGAGCTGACTCCACCGTCGGCAAAAAGGAGGTACCCATGAGCATTCCGGTCTTGAACAAAATGCACATGAACGGCTACGACGTACTCAGCGTGAACAACGGCCCGTGGCGGGTTTGTACTCAAGGCGATCGGCTTGCGTCGTTCGGTAGCAGAGAGGAGGCGCTGGCCTATGCCGCTGCGTTGCCGGGTTACAGAAAACGCTCGGTGCGAGCGCGAAGTCACGCTGCAAATTGAAGCAAATGTAACGAAAGAGCCCCGGTGATTGCCGGGGCTTTTGTTGGGGGCAGGGGGTGGTATCAGTGGACTTTGGTCCGGCTGATGGAGCGCGTTTTCACTTCCTTGGCATACAGCTGCAAGCGTTCTTCATCACTTTGCAGCACCTCGCAGGACCTGAGTACCGCCTGGGCATCCGCTTCATTGCCGCTCTTGCGCAGCTGTTCGGCGATGCGTTTGAGGTCGACCGCCGACCATCTCAGATCCGATGCAACGGCTTGCAGGTCGCGCTGAAGTTCGTGTTCGTATTCATTGAGCCGCATGATCACCTCCGGAACATTCTCGGTAGAACAGAGTAGTCGCATTTTTCTTCGATGATGCGCAGCTCGTCTGCCACCGGGCTGCATGCATGTAAATATTTGTCCAATCTCCCTTGTGGGCGACGTGCCGCGCTGGATGTACACCCGGTTACACGTTACATTCGCGTTTTTCAAGATCAGGGAAACACCATGCGGATATGGATCGGGAGTTTGGCGTTGGCATTGCTGGCGGGTTGCTCATTGCCAGCATCGCTGGTGCCGGGCGAGCCAAATCTCAGCAAAACCACCACCAAAGCGCCTAAAGACTATGCCGCGTGCTTGTTGCCGTTGTGGCAGCAGGACATTCCTAAGACCACGCAGACGTCCATTTCCAACGGCTACCGGATCAAGGCGCCGAGCCTCGTCACCGCCGACGAGATTCTCGACATCATCAAATACAAGGACGGCAGTCGCGTTTCCCTGTATCAGGGACCGCCATGGGCCAAGTCCGGGTCGTTGCGCAAATCGGTGCGTGACTGCCTGTAAAGCCCAGCCTTCGCTGCAAAAGCCAGCCCCACAAAAAGCAGAAACCGGATCAATGGTTTCTGCTTTTTTTTGCTTTGCGAAATGCGCTGTGACAGATCGGCACGAGGCGTATCCCCAGTGTGCGCTAGGCTTTTGAGTGCCGCCCGGTAACCGGAGGGGCATGCCTTTCAAGGAGCCACGGATCATGGATGATCTGGTCAAAGAAGTTATTCCGTTGTTGCAGTATCTGATTCCCGGATTTGTTTCTACCTGGATTTTCTACACGCTCACTTCATTCAAACGGCCTGATACGTTTGGGCAGATTGTGCAGGCGTTGATCTTTACGTTTGTGATTCATGGGGTGGTGTTGGGGATCGGCGCTATTGGTCTATGGGTAGGCTCGAAAGGCTTTTCTGTAGGAAAGTGGGATGGCAAATCCCAGGCCGTGTGGGCGTTCATGGTCTCAATGGCGCTCGGCTTGTTGTCGTGTGCTCTGGCGTCGAATGACAAATTGCACAAATGGTTACGAAGTAAAAATGTAACGAATAAAAACTCATATCCCAGCGAGTGGTACAGCACCTTTGCCCGCCACAATCGCCTGGTAACGCTGCATTTGACGGATGAAAGGCGATTGTTCGGCTGGCCCGTCGAGTGGCCTTCCGGCCCGCTGGAGGGGCAGTTCATCATGCTGAATCCAGGCTGGCTGGGGGAGGATGGCGTGGCGTTGCCTTTTGGCGCCGAACTATTGGTGATAGATTCCTCGAAAGTCCAGTGGGTCGAATTCAGTTCTGTCGAAGAGGTTTCATCATGAGCGCAAAAGAGCCTACTCCCATGCCGCCCAGCGTCAGGCGCCTGTTTTATGGCCCGGATGGCAAGCTGCTGGCCAAGCCCCTCGTCAAGGGGCCGAGTGCGCCGCCACCGCTAAAGCGCCAGTACCGGGATTGACTGAACGCCGCTCATCGAGCGGCGTTTCGTTATGTTTTGCATTTGTGGGGGCTGCGGTCAGAGCGTATCCACCAACCAATCCCTGAACGCTTTCAGTGACGGTAACGCCTCATTACGCGGCGGATACACCAGGTAGTAGCTGCGCCGGCTGGTGATCGGCTCCCCCAGTTGCTGCAGCTCGCCGTTAAGCAATTCATCCTCCACCAGAATCCGTGGCACCAGCCCCACGCCAATATTCGCCCGGACGGCCTGAATCAGGTGCGAAGTCATTTCAAAGCTCGGCCCGATGCGCATGCTGCGGTGTGGCAAACCATGATGCGTGAACCATTCCGCCCAGGCCTGGGCATTGCTGCTGACATTGAGCAGTAACTGCCCGGCGATGTGCTGTTCGGCTTCATCGCGCTCGGCCAACGACAACTGCGCACTGGCAATCACCACCAGCTCTTCAGTGTGCAGGGGTAGGGCGCTCAGCCCCGGCCAATCCCCCGCACCGACACAGATCGCCGCATCGATTTCGCTGGTGTCGAAGTCGATCGCTTCGATGCGCGAATGCAAGTGCACGGTCATGCCGGGATGTGCGGTGTAGAAGTCCTTGAGTCGCGGCAGCAGCCATTTCGAGCCGAAGGTCGGCAGCGTCGCCAGACGCAAACTATGAATGCCGGAACCGAACGCCATGGCCTGCAACGTCGCGCTGCGGATCTGCCCGAGGGCTTCGGCCAGTTCGCGCTGATACATGCGCCCGACATCGGTCAGCACCACTTGCCGGCCCTCGCGACTGAACAGGCGCATGCCGAGCATCTTTTCCAGAATCTGCACCTGACGGCTGACCGCGCTTTGCGTCAGCGACAGTTCGTGGGCAGCGCGGGTGTAGCTTTCATGGCGTGCGGCAGCCTCGAAAGCCAGCAGCAACGACATGGAAGGGGTGAGGGTTCGCGGATTCATTCGTTTTAGTCATGGATTACGGGTCGATTTTACGTTTGTCTCGATAGCACCAAGCAATGAACATAAGCACCATGAGATGGCGGGAGCGTGACGCAATCATTCATTGCGCACAACTGTTCACCGCCACACGGCCCGATTTTGACCGAGATTTCCCGACCGATGATTGCCCAGCTGTCGCCCGCCACTGCATTGACCGCCGATTACCAGAAGTTCCTCAAAGCCCTGAAAGCCAGTGGTTTTCGTGGCGAGATCAGCGCCGATTACGCCAGTCGCGTGGTGCTCGCCACCGACAACTCGATCTACCAGCGCCTGCCGCAAGCGGCAGTGTTTCCGAAGGATGCCGAGGACGTGGCGCGGGTCGCGCGGCTGATTGCCGAACCGGCCTATCAGCAAGTGGTGATCACTCCACGTGGCGGCGGCACCGGCACCAACGGCCAGTCGTTGACCGATGGCATCGTCGTCGACCTGTCGCGGCACATGAACCGCATTCTGGAAATCAACGTCGAAGAGCGCTGGGTGCGGGTACAGGCCGGGGTGGTCAAGGATCAGCTCAACGCCGCGCTGAAATCAGCCGGGCTGTTTTTCGCCCCGGAGCTGTCGACCTCCAACCGCGCCACCGTTGGCGGCATGATCAACACCGACGCCAGCGGACAGGGCAGTTGCACCTACGGCAAGACCCGCGACCATGTGCTGGAACTTGACATGGTCCTGCGCGGTGGCGAACGCCTGCACGGCGCAGCGCTGGCGGAAGAAGATCTGACAGCGCTGTGCGCCCGTGAAGATCGGGTGGGTGAAGTCTATCGCTGTGCGCGGCAGATCATTGATGAGCAGGGCGAGCTGATCAAACAGCGCTTCCCCGATCTCAACCGTTGCCTGACCGGCTACGACCTGGCGCACCTGCGCGAGGCGGACAATCGTTTCAATCTCAACAGCGTGCTGTGCGGCGCCGAAGGCTCGCTGGGCTTTGTGGTTGAGGCGAAGCTCAACGTACTGCCGATCCCCAAACACACGATGCTGGTGAACATTCGCTACGCCGGGTTCATGGATGCGTTGCGCGATGCCCGGGCGCTGATGGCGCTCAAGCCGCTGTCGATTGAAACCGTGGATTCCAAGGTGTTGCTGCTGGCGATGCAGGACATCGTCTGGCACGGCGTCGCCGAGTACTTCCCGGAAAGCGCCGAGCGCCCGACACTGGGGATCAACCTGGTGGAGTTCTGCGGTGACGATCCCGAGGATCTGCAGCGCCGGGTCGAAGCCTTCCTCGAACACTTGAGCAGCGACACCACCGTCGAACGCCTCGGCCATACCCTGGCGGTCGGCCAGGCGGCAGTGAACAAGGTTTATGGCATGCGCAAACGCGCAGTCGGCCTTCTCGGTAACGTTGCCGGCGAAGCGCGGCCGCAGCCGTTTGTCGAAGACACCGCAGTGCCGCCGCAGCACCTGGCCGAGTACATCGCCGAACTGCGCGAACTGCTCGACAGCCACGGTTTGCAGTACGGCATGTTCGGCCACGTCGATGCCGGTGTGTTGCACGTACGGCCGATTCTCGACATGAAGGATCCGCAGCAAGCGGCGCTGGTGCGTCCGGTGTCCGACGGTGTCGCCGCGCTCACCCAACGCTACGGCGGCCTGTTGTGGGGCGAACATGGTAAGGGTCTGCGCTCGGAATACGCGCCGGCGTTTTTCGGTGAGCTGTATCCGGCGTTGCAGGCACTGAAAGCTGCGTTTGACCCGTTCAATCAGTTCAACCCGGGCAAGATCGCCACCCCGGCCAATACCGGTGCGGCGTTGCTGAAAATCGACGAAGTGACCCTGCGCGGCGAACTCGATCGGCAGATCGATGAAAAAGTCTGGCAAAGCTACGGTGCGGCCATGCATTGCAACGGCAACGGCGCCTGCTACAACTTCGATCCCGACGACGCCATGTGCCCATCGTGGAAAGCCACCCGCGAGCGTGCGCAATCGCCCAAGGGTCGCGCATCGCTGATCCGCGAATGGCTGCGTTTGCAGGGCGAGGCAGGGGTGGATGTGCTGTCGGAGGCGATCCGTCGTCCGGCATTTTTCCGCAACCTGTGGACACGCTGGCGCAACAGCCGCGCGCAGGATGCAGACTTTTCCCATGAGGTGTATGACGCCATGGCCGGTTGCCTGGCGTGCAAATCCTGCGCGGGACAGTGCCCGGTCAAGGTCAACGTGCCGGAATTCCGTTCGCGTTTCCTTGAGCTGTATCACAGCCGTTATCTGCGCCCGGCGCGGGATTATCTGATTGCCTCGCTGGAGTACAGCATTCCGTACATGGCGCGGATTCCGGCGCTGTACAACGGTTTGATGGGCGCAACCTTTGTGCGCAAACAGTTGGAGCGTCTTGGCGGCATGGTCGATGTGCCGTTGCTCAGTCGCTTTGATTTCCACGCTGCGCTGCGCCGTTGGAAGGTGCAGCCGGCGACGGTTTCCACGCTGTCGGCGCTGACCCCGGCCCAGCGCGAGCGCAGTGTGGTGCTGGTGCAGGATGCCTTCACCCGTTACTTCGAAGCGCCGCTGCTAGTGGATCTGCTGGAGTTGATTTCACGACTTGGCTATCAGGTGTATCTGGCACCCTTCAGTGCCAATGGCAAGCCGCTGCATGTGCAGGGTTTCCTGTCAGCGTTCAACCGCGCGGCGTTGCGCAATGCCCGGCAACTGCGCGAGCTGGCGGACGTTGGCGTACCGCTGCTGGGGCTGGATCCGGCGATGACGCTGGTCTATCGCCAGGAATACCTGAAAGTGCCCGGCATGGACCAATGCCCGGAAGTCGCGCTGGTACAGGAATGGCTGCTCGAGGTGATGCCGGAGCAGGCCGCTGCCGATGCGGCCCGGTCATTCCGTCTGCTGGCACACTGCACCGAGAAAACCAACGCGCCGGCCGCCACTCGCCAGTGGGAGCAAGTGTTCGAGCGAGCCGGATTGAAACTGGCGACGCAGGCCACCGGCTGCTGCGGCATGTCCGGCACCTACGGCCATGAAGCGCGCAACCGCGAAACCTCGGCGGTGATCTACGAGCAATCGTGGGCGCGGCAGGTCGAAGCCCCGGCGGATCAGGGCGAAGCACTGGCCACCGGCTATTCGTGCCGCAGTCAGGTCAAGCGCCAGTCGGATCGGGCGCTGCGCCATCCGTTGCAGGTGCTGCTTGAGGTGGTGCGTCGCTGAGCGGTTCGTCGTCCGGGGCATTGTCCCAGATCAGCCGTGGGTCGAAACTCATCGCCGAGAGCATGGTGAACACCACCACCATGCCGAAAAACAGGATGCCCGGGCGTGGTTCGATATCGCCCAGCGCCTGGAATTTCACCAGCGCCGCGACCAGGGCGACCACCAGCACGTCGAGCATCGACCAGTAGCCGATCAGCTCGACGAAACGGTACAGCTTCGAACGCTCACGGCGCGCCCAGTCGCTGCCCCGCTGCACGGTGATCAGCAGCAGCGACAGGGCGACGAATTTGATCCCCGGCACCGCGATGCTGGCGATGAAAATGATCAGTGCGATGTCCCACGCGCCGCCCTCCCAGAACTCCAGCACGCCGCTCATGATCGTGCTGTCGGCGCCGTTGCCGAGCATCACCGTGTTCATCACCGGCAGTAGATTGGCCGGCACGTAAAACGCCAACGCGGCGAACAGATAGGCCCAGGTGCGCGTCAGGGAGTTGGTCTTGCGCCGATGCAGCGGCGCATCGCAGCGCGGGCACTCGTGCGGCTCGTCGGTCATGTCACAGGCCAGACCACAGCTGTGGCACAGGCACAGATTCAGTTCGCTGGCGGTCGCGGGTCGCTTCATAGAATGTCCCACAGATCACGAATGTCGCGGCCGGCAATCCGGATCATCATCAGGCTCAGCACCGCCAAAGCGAACAGGCCGATACCCGGCAGCACATCGAGCAGCCCGGCCAGTTTGAATACCGCGACCATCGCCCCCAGCAGACACACTTCGAGCATGCTCCACGGACGCAGGGTTTCCAGCCAGCGCATGCACAGCTTGAAGCCCGGCGCCCGGCGCGATGACAAGGCGAAACTCAGCACCCAGATCAGCAGCACCAGTTGAAACGCCGGGGCGATGATGATCGAAATCGCCGCGACCATCGCCATGAAGGTGATCGGCCCCTGACTTAGCGCCAGCACTGAATCCCACAGCGTCGCGCTGTTTTTCAGGCCCTTCATGCTGATGCTCATCACCGGGTAGAAATTGGCGAACAGCCACAGCATCGCCGCAGTGAAACTCAGGGCCAGCCGCTGCTCGACGGTCAAGCCGTTGTAGCGCTGCAGCACGCCGCCGCACCGCACGCAGAGGGTTTTCTGGTGTTTGCCGAGCACGACCTTTTCGTACACGCAGTCGCAATGCTCGCAGATGATCAGGTGTTCGGTTGAGGTCATGGGCAACGCTCGACAGCAGGCGCAAAGCGCAGGGGGCGCCTGATCACTATAGAAGCCTGACGTGATTGGGCAAATGTCGTTTGGGTTGGGAATCGACATTTTAATGTTATAGAGTAACGCGAATTTTTGGCGGGGCGTGCGGTTGCGATCCCCTGATTCATTTGCTCGTTGGCGAAATCTCCATGACGATTGTGTGTACCCGTTCCAACCCGCTGCCGACCGGCCGCTTGCTGTCCATTGATGCGTTACGCGGTCTGGTCATCCTGTTCATGCTGCTGGATCACGTGCGTGAAACGTTTCTGTTGCACCGTCAGGTGTCCGACCCGATGGACATCGCTAACACCGAGCCGGCGTTGTTTTTCAGTCGCACGTTGGCGCATCTGTGCGCACCGGTGTTCGTGTTGCTGACTGGATTGTCTGCGTGGCTGTTCGGCGAGAAGTACGCGGGCAAGGCCGATGTCAGTGCCTTCCTGTTCAAGCGTGGGCTGTTTCTGGTGGTGCTGGAATTCACCTTGGTGAATTTTGCATGGACGTTTCAGTTGCCGCCGAGCGTGATCTATCTGCAGGTGATCTGGGCGATTGGCCTGAGCATGATCGGGTTGTCGCTGCTGGTCTGGTTGCCACGCTGGTTGTTGCTGACGTTGAGTCTGGCGATCATTGCCGGGCATAACCTGCTGGACGGGCTGCATTTCGCGCCGGAGTCGGCACTGCATGTGCCATGGGCGATCCTGCATGATCGGGGCTGGATCGAGGTCGGTGACAGTCTGCGCTTGCGCACTTCTTATCCGCTGTTGCCGTGGATCGGCGTGATCGGTCTGGGTTATGCGCTGGGCCCATGGTTTGCCCGTGCGGCCGACGCCGGAGTTCGTCAGCAGTGCCTGTTGCTGGCTGGTATTGCCGGACTGCTGGGTTTCGTCGGACTGCGGCTGCTCAACGGATACGGCGAAAAGCCTTGGGCGGTTGAAGACACGACCGTGCAAACGCTGATGGCGTTTTTCAACATCACCAAGTACCCGCCATCGCTGCTGTTCATCACCCTGACGGTGAGCATCGGATTGCTGTTGTTGCTGGTGTTCGAACGGCTGCAGACCCGGCGCTGGATTCGCTGGCTGACGGTCTTCGGTTCGGCGCCGATGTTCTTTTATCTGTTGCACCTGTACGTGCTGAAGGTGCTGTATGTGATTGCCGTGGCGCTGTTCGGACTGAATCAGGGCAGCTATTTCGGCTTCGATTCAGTAGCGGCAATCTGGCTGGTGTCGATGCTGTTGGCGCTGGCACTGTATCCGGCGGTACGCTGGTTTTCCGCACTGAAATCGCGGCGCCGTGACATCGCCTGGCTGAAATATCTGTAAGCCCTAGTGACCACTGCGCTCGCGCGCAAAGTCGATAAAAGCCTTGAGCGGCGCCGGTACGTGGCGCCGGCTCGGGTAGTACAGATGCAGGCCCGGATAGTAAGGGCACCAGTCGGCCAACAGCTGAATCAGACGCCCCGATGCCAAGTGTTCGCTGACCATGTCATCGAACACATACGCCAATCCCAGGCCTTGCAGTGCAGGGCCGACCATCAAGCTGACGTCGCCCAGGGTCAGCGGGCCGTTGACCTCGATTTCCTGGGCAATGCCATCGCGTTCGAATTCCCAGCGATACAGGGCGCCACTGGGGTAGCGGTGGCGCAGGCACGGCAAGTCGTGCAGATCTTCGGGTTTTTGCGGCGCAGGATAGCGTTCGAGGAATGCCGGCGAAGCGACCACCACCGAACGCATCGCCGGGCCAATCGGCAGCGAGACCATGTCGGCCTGCAGTCGATCGCCAAAGCGCACGCCCGCATCAAATCCGCCAGCGACGATATCCAGCAACGCTTCGCTTTCGACCACCTCCATGCGAATGTCCGGATACGTCTGCAAGAACTCGCTGGCAATCGGCAGCAATACCAGTTCGCACGCCTGGCGTCCGCAGGTGATACGCAGGTTGCCGGTGGGTTTGTCGCGAAAATGGTTGAGGTCTTCCAGTGCATCGTCAATGTCGCGGAACGCCGGTTTCAGGCGCGCGTAAAAGCGCTCACCGGCCTCGGTCAACGCCACGCTGCGGGTGGTGCGATTGAACAGCCGTACACCGAGGCGATTCTCCAGTGCCTTTACCGAATGGCTCAGGGCAGACGGGGTGAGCCCGAGTTCGACGGCGGCCTTGCTGAAATTCAAGTGCTGCGCTGTACAGAGGAATACTGAAAGGTCTGCCGCTGAGGGTGATTTCATCTGTGAATGCCTTTCACAAAGTCATGCAAAATTGCTGGGATTATCGCATCAATCTAACGGCCTTAAAGTCGCAGCCTGGCAATTTCTTTAAAGGATGAATGCATGACAACGGTCGCTCATCAACCAGGCGCGCATAACAAGCTGCTGATCCTCGCGGCCGTGTGCCTGTCGGCATTGGTACTGCCCTTGAGTTTTACCGGTGGCGCGGTGGCGACGCCCGCCATTGGCCGTGATCTGGGCGGCAGTCCCGTGGCCCTGACCTGGATCACCAATGCGTTCATGTTGTCATTCGGCAGTTTGCTGATGGCGGCGGGCGCGTTGGCCGACGTCTATGGGCGTAAACGCCTGTTCAGCTTCGGCATGTTGCTGTTCACCGCAGCATCGATTGCGCAGAGCCTGGCACCGTCGGTGGACTGGCTGGATGGGCTGCGTGCGGTGCAGGGCGTGGCCGGTGCCGCGGCGTTGGCCAGCGGTTCAGCGTCGCTGGCGCAAGAATTCGAAGGCCATGCGCGAACCCGTGCATACAGCGTACTCGGCACCACATTCGGCATCGGTCTGGCTTTCGGGCCGCTGCTGGCCGGCGCGTTGATCGAGGTGTTCAACTGGCGGGCGATTTTTGTTTTCACCGCGCTGATCGGCGTAATCGCCATGGTCTTCGGCCTGCCGCGCATGCGCGAAAGCCGCAACCCGGATGCCACGGGACTGGATTGGCCGGGCACGATCACCTTCAGCACGATGCTGGCGCTGTTCACCTTCGGCGTGATTCAGGCCCCGGAAAGCGGTTGGGGCAGCCCGCTGGTGGGCGGTCTGCTGGGCGCTTCGGCATTGTTGCTTGGGTTGTTCGTGATGATCGAAAGGCGCGTCAAACATCCGATGCTCGATCTGACCCTGTTGCGTTTTCCGCGCTTCATCGGCGTGCAGATGCTGCCGATCGGCACCTGTTTTTGCTACATCGTGCTGGTGGTGATGTTGCCATTGCGCTTTATCGGCGTGGAAGGCTTGAGCGAAATCGATGCCGGCCTGCTGTTGCTGGCGCTGTCGGCGCCCATGCTGGTGGTACCGATGCTGGCGGCGTCGCTGACCCGGTTTGTCTCGGCGGGGATTCTCTCGGGGATCGGTTTTCTGATCGCTGCGGTGGGCTTGCACGGGTTGAGCCTGTACAACGTCGGCGAGCCAAAATCCGCCTTGGTCATTGCGATGCTGTTGATCGGGATTGGCACCGGTTTGCCGTGGGGCTTGATGGATGGTCTGTCGGTCAGCGTCGTACCGAAAGAGCGCGCGGGGATGGCGGCGGGGATCTTCAATACCGTGCGCGTGGCGGGTGAGGGTATTGCGCTGGCGGTGGTGGGCGCCGTGCTGACTTCGCTGCTGCATACCGATCTGACGGGTACAGTGGCAGGCAGTGTCGATGCGGCGTTGATTGCCGAGACCGCGCACCGCGTCACCACGGGGGACATGGCGCATGCGCTCGACACCGTTCCGGGGCTGGCCAAAGAGCGTCTGGTGCAGGGTTATGCCACGGCGTTTCAGTACCTGCTGCACGTCCTTACGCTGATTACCCTGGCCTCGGCGGCGGTGGTGCTCGGGTTGTTGAGCAAGGGGCGGGCGGTTGCGCAGCCGCAAAAAACAGCGCCCGACTTGCTATAGCGGTGTGTGCGGAATTTTCGAGTGTGGGAGCGGGCTTGCTCGCGAAGGCGTCAGGTCAGTCACTATCAATGCTGAACATGCCGGCCCCTTCGTGAGCAAGCCCACTCCCACCAGTGCGTGTTGGAGTCCTGATTATTTGCGATCCAGCCACACCGTCTGCGCGTTGCAGAACTCGCGCACGCCGAAGTGCGAGAGCTCGCGACCGAAACCGCTTTTCTTCACGCCACCGAACGTCACGCGCGGGTCACTGGCCGAATAGCCGTTGATGAACACGCCACCGGTGTCCAGTTCGCTGGTCAGTTGCTGGGCCAGTGCGACTTTGGCGGTGTAGATCGTCGCGGTCAGGCCGAAGTCGCTGTCGTTGGCCAGGGCCACGGCGTGCGCGCAATCGCGGGCGGTGATGATCGATGCCACCGGGCCGAACAGTTCCTGTTTGAACGAGGTCATGCGGTCGGTGACATCGGCCAGCACGGTTGGCTCGTAGTAGTTGCCCGGGCCTTGGGCCTTGCCGCCGCCGAGCAGCAGGGTCGCGCCTTCTTCGAGGGTGTCGCGCACTTGCTGGTCGAGTTCATCACGCAGATCGAAACGCGCCATCGGCCCGATGTAGGTGTCGGCGGACAGCGGATCGCCGACTTTCAATTGACGCGTGGCCTCGACGAATTTGCGGGTGAACTCTTCGACCACGCCTTCTTCGATGATCAGGCGCTTGGCCGCGGCGCAGACCTGGCCGGAGTTCTGGTAGCGGCCAATCACGGCGGCCTGCACGGCTTCGTCCAGATCAGCGTCATTGAGCACGATGAACGGATCGGAACCGCCCAGTTCCAGCACGCATTTCTTCAGCGCGGCACCGGCCTGAGCACCGATGGCCATACCGGCGCGCACGCTGCCGGTCAGGGTTACGGCGGCGATGCGCGGGTCGGCGATGGCGCTGGAAACGCCTTCCGGGGTGACGTTGATCACTTCAAACACGCCATCGGCAAAACCGGCGCGTTTAAAGGCGTCGCGCAGCAGGTAGGCGCTGCCCATCACGTTTGGCGCATGTTTGAGCACGTAAGTGTTGCCGGCGATCAGTGCCGGAACGGCACCGCGCAGCACTTGCCAGATCGGGAAGTTCCACGGCATCACCGCGAGGATCGGGCCGAGCGGCCGGTACTCGATGCGGGCCTTGCCGCCTTCGACCTGAGTCGGTTCGGCGTCGAGCATCGCCGGGCCGTGTTCGGCATACCACTCGCAGAGCTTGGCGCATTTCTCGATTTCGCCACGGGCCTGGGCGATCGGCTTGCCCATTTCCAGGGTGATCATGGTCGCCATGGCTTCGGCGCTGTCGCGCAGAGCGCCGGCGAGGGCGGTCAGGGCGCGGGAGCGATCCTGCAGCGGCTTGCGTTTCCATTTCGAGAAACCGAACGCGGCGCGGGTCAACGCGGAGTCGAGGGCTTCGGCGGATTCAAAGGCGTAGTGACCGATCTGTTCGCCGGTGGCGGGGTTGATCGAGATGGCGTGGGTCTGGCTGGAAATCTGGCTCATGGCGGGCTCCTGTGAGTTCAGTGGATGGGCCTAGAGTAGGGTGGCGTTTGTTTTCTGGAAACTGAATAATAAAGATCGTTTCTTTCACGATTGGAGAATGACTGTGGATCTGGTGCAGCTGGAAATCTTCAAGGCCGTTGCCGAGCACGGCAGCATCAGCGCCGCCGCGGCGCAGATTCATCGCGTGCCATCGAACCTGACCACGCGGATCAAGCAGTTGGAGCAGGACTTGGGCGTTGACCTGTTTATCCGCGAGAAAAGTCGTCTGCGTTTGTCGCCCGCCGGCTGGAGTTTTCTCGAGTACGCCCGGCGCATTCTCGATCTGGTGCAGGAAGCGCGGGCCACGGTCGCCGGTGAAGAACCGCAGGGCGCATTTCCCCTCGGTTCGCTGGAAAGTACCGCCGCCGTGCGCATCCCCGAACTGCTCGCGGCGTACAACCAGTTGCATCCCAAGGTCGATCTGGATCTGTCGACCGGCCCGTCCGGGACAATGATCGACGGCGTACTCTCCGGACGATTGGCGGCGGCATTCGTCGATGGCCCGGTGCTGCACCCGGCGCTGGAAGGCGTGCCGGCGTTCGAGGAAGAAATGGTCATCATCGCGCCGCTCAATCACCCCCCGGTGCGGCGCGCGGCGGATGTGAACGGCGAGAACATCTACGCGTTCCGCTCCAACTGCTCCTATCGTCATCACTTCGAAAAATGGTTTAGCACCGACGCTGCCGTGCCGGGCAAGATTTTCGAGATGGAGTCCTACCACGGCATGCTCGCCTGCGTCAGTGCCGGCGCCGGGCTGGCGCTGATGCCGCGCAAAATGCTGCAGAGCATGCCTGGCAGCGCAACCGTGAGCGTGTGGCCGCTGGCGGCGGATTTTCGCTATCTGACCACCTGGCTGGTGTGGCGCCGGGGCACGGTGTCGCGCAGCTTGAGCATGTTCGTGCGTTTGCTGGAGGAGCGCGGTGTGGTGCGTGCGGAAGAGTAATTGACACGTTGTGTCATGGCTGTATCTTGATCGGCGTTTCGCAATATAAAAAACTACACAGCGTAGCCATGAGGAACAAGCAAATGAGTGCAGCCCTGAGCGGTAAAGAAGCAGTCGGTGAGCGGTTTGTGCTGGAGACGATGCGCCACGCGCAGAATCTGACCTGGAACGCCGTTGACGCCATCGCCCAGGTGATCAAGCCCGGCATGCGTGAGTCCGAAGCCCAGGAGCGGGGCAAGCAGATTCTCGCCGAACTGGGCATGGACCGCATCTGGCATCCACTGCTGATTCGCTTCGGCGCCAATACGCTGAAGGCGTTCAAGGAGCGTTCCGAAGGCGATCCGGTGCTCGGTGACAACGATATTTTCTTCATTGACATGGGCGTGGTCTGGCAGGGGCACGAAGGCGATGCCGGCGCAACCTTCACCACCGGCTCCGATCCGGAAATGATCGCCTGTGCAGCGGCGTCCAAAGAGCTGTTCAAGCGCGTCGAGGCGTTATGGCGCCAAGGCGTGAGCGGTGTCGAGTTGTACCGTTACGCCAGCGATCAGGCTGAAACCATGGGCTGGAAACTCAATCTCGACATCAAGGGCCACCGCGTCAGCGATTTCCCTCACGCGATCCATCGCGGCGGCAATCTCGGCGATTTCGACCAGACGCCAAATGCCGGGGTGTGGATTCTGGAAATCCAGATCGCCCACCCGCAGCGACCGTTCGGCGCGTTTTATGAAGATCTGTTGATCTGATTGTCACGGCGTACCGTTTCTGCCGTACAGGCGAAAGCCTTCGCGTTGGCTCAGACGCTGGTAATACGCGCTAACGGCGGGATAGTCCGGATGCGCGAGCGGCGTTTCGAACCAGCGGTTGACTGACAGCCCGATGGGGATATCGGCGAGGGAAAACTGCTCGCCACTGACGTACGCGCCAGTCTTCTGCAACTGTTGATCGAGGATGCCCATGGTCTGCGACCACTGCTCGATGCCCTTGGCCAGAGCGGCGCTGTCCTGATAATTCGCTGACTGGCGCACCAGCGACATGAACGCATACGACCACGACCGGTTCAACTCCGAGGCCTGCCAGTCGATCCACTGATCGACCCGCGCACGAACTCGCGGCTCGGCGGGGTAGAGGTCTGCGCCGCCATAGTTGCCCGCCAGATAACGAATGATCGTGTTCGATTCCCACAGGGTGAAATCGCCGTCCTGAATCACCGGCACCATGGCGCAGGGGTTGAGGGCGAGAAACTCCGGGGTGTCGGTGGGTTTGAAGCCCGAGCCCCAATCCTCACGCTCGAACGGGATCTGCAGTTCAGCGCAGGTCCACAGCACTTTGCGCACGTTGATCGATGACGCCTTGCCCAGAATTCGCAGCATGAGTTTTCCCTGTCTCGTGGGTGCCTGTCGGGGCATCAAGAAATACCACACCACAACGCAGAAGGCCCGCGCATGGCAGGCCTTCTTTTTACATCGAATCAATCTCAGTGACTGCCCACCAGTTTCCCGCCCATCATCCGCCGCCGATAGGCGCTGTCACGACTGGCCAGCCAGAAGTACAGCGGCGAGGTCACCAGCAGCCCCACCAGCCACGACAGGTCGGCGCCGTTGATGTGCGCCGACACCGGGCCGACGTACAGCGGGGTGTTCATGAACGGGATCTGCACCGCAATGCCGATCGCATAGGCCAGCAACGCCTGCGGGTTGTAACGTCCGTAGATGCCACCGTCGACCTGGAAGATCGACTGGATGTCGTACTGGCCCTTGTGAATGGCGTAGAAGTCGATCAGGTTGATCGCGGTCCACGGTACCAGCACCACCAGCAGCACCAGCACCATGTCGACGAAGTGGCCGATGAAGTCCTTCGACGCGCCGACGGCGGCGAAGCAGCAGGCCAGCAGCACGATGATCGAGATCACCGCACGGCTCTTGGCGGTCGGAATCCAGCGATAGGCAAAGGTCTGCACCAGAGTGATCAGCGACAGCACCGCGCCGTACAGGTTGAGGGCGTTGTGGCTGATCACGCTGAGCAGAAACAGCACCAGCATCAGCGGGCCGATCGAGCCGGTGGCGAGTTTGACCGCGTCCATGGTGTCCATGCCCACGGGTGTCGCGAGGACGGCGACGGCACCGAAGATGAACGCCAGACTCGAACCCAGCGCCGACCCCAGATACGTGGTCCAGAACGTCGACGAGACTTTGACGTCGGCCGGCAAATAACGCGAATAGTCGGACACGTACGGCGCAAACGCGATCTGCCACAGCGCGGCGAGCGACACGGTGGCGAGCCAGCCGGAAAGGTTGAAGCTGCCGCGGGTGAGGAAGTCATCGGTCTGGATATGGGTGAAGATGTAGCCGAAACCGACGACGATGCCGATCCCCAGCACCCAGGTGCCGATGCGGTTGAGCACGTGGATGAATCGGTAGCCGATGATGCCGATGATCCCCGACCCGAGAGCGCCAATGACGATGCCGACCGGGACCGGCACGCTGTCGACCACGCCGTGCAGCGACTTGCCGGCCAGCACGATGTTGGAGGCGAAAAAGCCGATGTACATGACCCCGGCAATCAGCACCACCAGCAGCGCGCCGAGCGAGCCGAACTGTGCGCGGCTCTGGATCATCTGTGGAATGCCCATCTGCGGGCCTTGCGCCGAGTGCAGCGCCATCAGCACGCCGCCGACCAGATGACCGACCAGAATCGCGACGATGCCCCAGACCAGATTCAAGTGGAACAACTGCACGCCCAGCGCGCCGGTGACGATCGGCAACGGCGCGATGTTGCCGCCGAACCACAGCGTGAACAGATCCCTGACCTTTCCGTGGCGATCTTCGGGGGGCACGTATCCTATCGTGTGTTTTTCAATGAGCGGCGCGGATGTTGTTGCAGAGGTGGACATGACGAACTCCAAGGCAAGGATGAGTACGTGGACGTACTTCGGTAAGCGCCGACACGGACGGCGCATTTCTTGTTGAAGCGATCATGTGCAAAGGCCCGGGATAGATAAATTAGTAAGTTTGTTGCTTCAGACCTTAAAAAATATATGCCGCGTGTAATGCGTAGCTCCGGTATGTTCAGGCTTCACTCTGTCCTGGATTTACACAGTTTTGTGGTGAGGGGATTTATCCCCGATGGGCTGCGAAGCGGCCCCTCTTTTGACTTTAGAAACAGGGGCCGCTTCGCGCCCCATCGGGGATAAATCCCCTCACCACAAAAGCGTTGTCTCACTTGCAGAGGTTTTATATGGCTGCCTACAACCTGCGCCAGCTCAAATACTTCGTCACCACCGCCGATTGCGGCAGCGTCGCCGAAGCCTCGCGCAAGCTCTATATCGCGCAACCGTCGGTCTCCACCGCGATCAAACATCTGGAAGAAAGCTTCGGCGTGCAGCTGTTCATCCGCCATCACGCCCAGGGCGTGTCGCTGACGCCCAGTGGTTCGCGTTTCTATCGCAAGGCGCTGGAATTGCTGCGAGTGGCGCATGAGTTCGAGCAGAACGCGCTGGCGGACAACGACGTGGTTTCCGGACAGATCGATATCGGCTGTTTCGAAACCGTCGCGCCGTTGTACCTGCCGCGCCTGATCGCCGGGTTCAAGCAGCGCTGGCCGGGGGTGGAAATCCGTATTCGCGATGGCGAACAGCAGGAACTGGTGCAGGCGCTGACCGCCGGCAGCATCGATGTGGCGATGCTCTTTGAACATGACCTTGACACCACTATCGACACCACGCCGCTGATGCCACCGCAGCAGCCTTACGCCTTGCTGCCGGCCGACCACCGTTTTGCGCAACAGGCTAAAGTCTCGCTGCACGATCTGGTGCTGGAGCCGATGATCCTGCTCGACGTGGTGCCCAGCCGCACCTACTTCGTGAGCATTTTCGAGGAGCGCGGACTGACCCCGCATATCGTCTTCAGCTCGCCGTCGATCGAGATGGTGCGCGGCATGGTCGGGCGTGGGTTCGGCTTTTCGATTCTGGTGACCCGACCGTTCGGCGAGTACACCTACGACGGGCAGAAAGTGGTGTGCGTGCCGCTGGCGGAAACCGTGACCGGCTCGGGCTTGTCGGCAGCCTGGCTGCGTCGGGTGCAACTGACCAAACCGGTGCAGTTGTTCGTTGATCATTGCCGTGAGGAATTGGCCCGACTGCACGCTTGAAGGCAGGCAGTCAGGCCGAAAGGATCAGGCGCGAATCGAGGCCAGCATCCGTTGCAGCATCGCATCGCAGGCATCGAGTTGCACACGACTGACAAACTCGTCAGGTTTGTGCCCCTGATCCATGCTGCCGGGGCCACAGACCACGGTGGGTATACCCGCCGCATCGAACAGCCCGCCCTCGGTGCCGAACGCCACGGTGCCGTATTCCCGTGAACCGCAAAACGCCGCAATCAGCTCCGCGGCCTGACTCTGCGCATCGGTGGCCAGGCCCGGATAGGCCGACAGCTCACTGAAACGAATCGCGCTGTGCTCACTCACT
Organism: Pseudomonas sp. LAMO17WK12:I5; assembly: GCF_900215165.1. Taxonomy (NCBI): domain Bacteria; kingdom Pseudomonadati; phylum Pseudomonadota; class Gammaproteobacteria; order Pseudomonadales; family Pseudomonadaceae; genus Pseudomonas; species Pseudomonas sp. LAMO17WK12:I5. Next base: position 449,542 of record NZ_OBDS01000003.1, read on the forward strand.
GCCCGCATGCGCGGCAGCACTTGCTGCTCGGCGTAAGCTTGCAACTGTTGTGCGACCTGGGTTGGATCCTGCGAGGGCAGGGCGCGGATCTCGAAGTCGAAGCGACAATCGGCGGGGACGATGTTCAGCGCCTTGCCGCCGCTGATCACTCCGGTCTGCACCGTGCTGTAGGGCGGCTCGAAACGTGCGTCGTGATGCTCGGGTGCTTTCAGTTGCTGGCCGATGCGCCCAAGCTCACCGATCAGCTCGGCGGCGTACTCGATGGCGTTGACCCCCAGCGGTGCGTAGGCCGAATGACACGGATGGCCGTGCACGTCGCAGCGCATCGCCAGTTTGCCTTTATGGCCGAGCACCGGTTTGAGTTCGGTGGGTTCACCGATGATGCACAGCAAAGGTTTGACCGGACGCTGCTCCAGTTCTGCGAGCAACGAGCGCACCCCGAGGCAGCCGACTTCTTCGTCATAGGACAGGGCGATGTGCACCGGCATGCGCAGCTCTGCAGCGACCAGCGCCGGCACCAGGGCCAACACGCAGGCGATGTAGCCCTTCATGTCGGCGGTGCCGCGCCCGAATAGCTTGCCGTCGTGTTCGCTGAGTTCGAACGGCGCTACTGTCCATGGTTGACCATCGACCGGCACCACATCGGTGTGCCCCGAGAGCACGATGCCCGATTGCTCGGCCGGGCCAATCGTCGCGAACAGATTGGCCTTGCTGCGCTCGGCGTTGTAGATCAGCTCGCACGGCACATCGAAGCCTGCGAGGTAATTACGCACGAACTCGATCAGCTGCAGGTTGGATTCGCGGCTGGTGGTGTCGAAGCCCACCAGCGTCCTGAGCAACCCGACGCTGTTCATCGATCATCACCGGCAACGCCATAGCCCGGTGCCTTGGCCGGATCGAGGGCGCGATCAATATAGTCCTGCAACTGCGGCTGATAGGCGTCCCAGAGCTTTTGCAGTTGGCCGATCGGGCCTTCGTCGGCCCAATCAACGCGCAAATTGACGATCGGCCACGTCTGTTCGCCGACCACCACCACAGCCGCCGAATGCACCGGCCCGGCTTCGCCTCCGAGGGCCTGTGCGGCGTGCAGGGCTTTAAGCAGGCGATCGGCCAATTGGCCTTCGCCGTCTTCAAAGGCGCGGACCATCGCCTCGATGACCGCACGCCCGGCGAGCATGTTGCCAGCGGCCACGCATTGTTCGCCGGAGACCGCGTTGTGCACGCCAAGGGTCTGCGCGCCGCTGAAATGCGCGGTCTGGCCGAGGTGGTTGATCGCGGTGATCTGTCGGTACTGGCTGTAGCCGTTGCGGGTCAGCACCTGGTCCAGCGCCGCGTCGGGCGCCTGACCTTGTTCCATCAATGCGAGGACTTCCGGGCCGAGGGACGGCAGGGTGATGTTCTGGCTCGACACCGCGCCGACACCCGGCAACAGCCACGGGCAACGCGCGCCGACGGCGATGCTGGAGGAACTGATGGCGACACCGAACTGGCCGGTATCGGGGCAACGGGCTGCGATTGAAAAGGTCATGGTCTAACTCCTTGTGTGTCTGGGCCGGCCTCTTCGCGAGCAGGCTCGCTCCCACAGGGGATTGCATTTCAATGTGGGAGCGAGCCTGCTCGCGAAGGCCGCGACTCGGTCTTCCGACTTACTCGGGAATCACCGCCACCACATCAATCTCCATCAGCCACTGCGGCTGCCCCAGTGCCGACACCACCAGCCCGGTGGAGATCGGGAACACGCCTTTGAGCCACTTGCCGACTTCCTGATAAACCGGCTCGCGGTAGCGCGGGTCGATCAGGTAGGTGGTGGTCTTGACGATATGGCTCATGTCACTGCCGGCTTCTTCCAGCAGTTGCTTGACGTTGCGCATCGCCTGTTCGGCCTGCGCACGCGGATCCCCGAGGCCCACCAGATTACCGTCGAAATCGGTGCCGACCTGACCTCGGACGTACACCGTGTTGCCGGCGCGCACGGCCTGGCACAGGTCGTTGTCCAGGGTCTGGTTCGGGTAGGTGTCCTTGGTGTTGAACATACGGATGCGGGTGTGGGTTGGCTTGCTCATGTACAGCTCCAGACTGAGTGTTCAGCGGCGCACAGGGCACCGCCGCGAAAGAGGGCAATCAAGCGTCGACGGTATCGGCGGCTTTCGTGCTGGCGGTCGAATGCAGGGCGGCTTCACGCTGCTCGGCATCCTTGTAATCAAGGTATTTACGCTGGGTGGCGATGTGGTCGGCCACGTGTTTGGCGTCATGCCACACGCCCCAGATGAACGACGAACCGCGCCGCGACTGCCATGGCAGCCCGAGGAAATACACCCCCGGCTCACTGGACACGCCGCGCTGGTGCTGTGGTTTGCCCTTGTCGTCAAACGCCGCGACCTGCAGCCAGGAATAATCCACGGCGAACCCGGTGGCCCAGATGATCGAGGTGATGCCGGCTTCGGCCAGATCGAGATCGAGCAGCGGATTTTTTACGCACTCCGGATCCGGATAGGTTTCGCGCGCCTCGGGCTCTTCAGGCAGATCCAGGCCGTTGCGTTCGATGTAGGCATCCGCGGCATCCAGCAGCGCCAGATAGTTTTCGTCGCCACGCTTGAGGTTGTCGCGCAGATCCTGCTTGAAGGTCACCACGCCGTTGCTGAACGACTCGGTCACGCCGACGAGGGTCATGCCGCGATGGGCCAGACCACGAAAATCGATGGTGCGCCCGCCATGCGCGCCGCTGACCGCGATGGTCACATGCTCGCGACCGGGTTTCATCGCCGCCTGATCCCACTCGCCGAGCACCCCCAGCCACCAGCAGAAATCACGGTTGCGATAGGCACGCGGCGGACGGTCATGCGCACCGACCGACAGATAGACCTGCTTGCCGGAACGCTGCAATTCATCGGCAATCTGCACGCCCGACGAACCAGCGCCAACCACCAGCACTGCGCCTGCGGGCAGTTGCTGCGGGTTGCGATAATCAGCGGAGTGGATCTGCAACAGACGTGGGTCTTGCGGCGCGATCGGCGGGATCACCGGGCGCTGGAACGGGCCGGTTGCCGCGACCACGCGGCTGGCCTCGATCACGCCTTCGGAGGTCTCGACGGTGAAGCCCGGACGCCCGACATTGCGCACCACGCTTTTGACTTCAACGCCGGTGCGGATAGGCGCGTTGAATTTCTTCGCATAGGCTTCGAAGTAGTCCGCCACGCGCTCCTTGGGGGCGAAACCGTCGGGGTCGACATCATCGAATTCCAGCCCCGGAAAACGGTCGTGCCACGCCGGACCGTTGGCCACCAACGAGTCCCAGCGCCCGCTGCGCCAGCGTTCGGCAATGCGGCTGCGTTCCAGCACCAGATGCGGCACGCCGAGTTTGCACAGGTGCTCGCTCATCGCCACACCCGCCTGTCCGGCGCCCACGACAAGCGTGTCTGTTTTTATTATTTCAGTGGTCATTTCTACATCCTTCCTGGCAAGGCAAGTGGATTCGGATCGCTTCAGGCTTGTCCGTTTTGCTTGCGGTCAGACTAGGCAGGAGGGGGGTATCGGTAAAATATTATTAAGCTGGGCTGTGAATACAAATTGCTGATGCAGACAGGAAAAGCCTAGTAAAACCGAGGGTTTCAGGGCAGGGGGGAGAGTTGTCCCGGGCAGGAAAACCCGGGACAGAGAGGAGAAAACTCTACTTCAGGACGGGGAGCGTCGCCTCAGTTGCCGTCGGCGACCTTGCGTTCGATTTCATCGGTCTTGCGCTTGAGTTCTTCGGCGTCCTGTTCCTTTTCGCGAATGGACGTCGGTGTAATCGCCTCATCCACGGCGCGGGTGGCGTCGTCGCTGTCCTGCAGATCACGGCGCACCACATCCACCGGTTTGCCCGAGGAATCGAGCGGTGGTGCGTTATGCGGGGTTGCAGGCTTGCTGTCGTCGGTGCTTTTCATTTCTCATACCTCCATTGACTTACAACGTTGGATACGACGACATGACACGAGTTCGAGAAATTTCACGGGTGACCGCTGCCACCCTCGGCTGTGCGCTGCTGATCGCTGCCAATTCGGCACACGCCGCCAGTTTCGACTGCGCCAAGGCCAAAGCCGCGGACGAAAAAGCGGTCTGCGCCAACCGCACGCTGAACGATCTGGACGTAACCATGGGCGAGCTGTTCAGCCTCGACAAACGCCTGCTGCCGATGGGCGGGCGCGATGCGTTGATCGGTGAGCAGCAGGACTTCCTCAAAAGCCGCAAGGCCTGTGGCGCCAAGGTCGGGTGTTTGACTGATCTGTATCAGAAGCGCGTCGCTGCGCTGCGCAACATCATCGAGACGCGAGTGATGACGCAGGGGCCGTTTTGACGGACTGGTTGACCCTCTGGGCGATGCATAGCAGCATCCCGGGCGAAACCATTCGCCAACAGGAAATTGCCACGATGTCTGGCTCTGATGATCTTGATGAGTTGCTGGAGCGTGTGAACGACGAGCGATCGTTCATCACATTTATTCAGGCACTGGGTGCCGATTTCGCCCGTGAGCGGACGATGAACGAACCGCTGTTACCCTATGGTCGGGGCGCGTTGGGTTGGGAAAATGGATCTGTGGATGCGTTTCTTGAGGCAGCAGGTGCCTGGGCAATCGACAGTTCCAGGCAGGTGGCAGCAGAGGAATCTTCGGCCAACGTATGGCAGCGCTGCGCGAGCATTTTGCTGGCCGGCAAGTTTTATGAATGAACCGGGCGAGCATCAAGAACAGAGCAGGAAAATGTGTGATGAGTAGGCCGTTGAGTGAAGCTGACCTTCATCTGGTCATGTTGGAAGCGATTGAAGAAGGTTTGACCATCGATCTGCAACCCTTTTGTGAGCGGCTGCAGGTCGACCGTCGCGATCTGCTTAATCAAGTCTCGATCGCCGTAGCCAGAGATTTCCTGTCAAACACGCGTGATTTTGAGTTTGGCGATGAAGTGATGAATGCACTTATCAACTCCATCGTTGATGTGTCGATGCATGAAGAAATGCCCCAGCCAGCCTTTGACATCTATCAGGCATTTGATGCCGGCGAGTATCTGCACACAGGCGATGCGCAGGATGTTTGCCCTTGGGAGAAACATACGCGGCCGGGGCTGGAGAATATTTTGCGTAATCATTTGCCTACGTTGGAGTAGTAACCCGGCGGGTTGCCGAGTATGCAAACCGTCAGAGCAAACTCCACGACACCCCGACATAAACCCCCAGCCCTTCACCCGGCGTAGACCGCGCCGCATCCAGGCCCTTGTCGTCATACCCCGGTGTGACCGTCGCGGCGTAGTGTTTGTTGGTCAGGTTGCGCAGGTCGAGCCAGGTCTGCCAGTCGTTTTTCGGCGCGTTGTAGCCGACGGTGGCGCCGAACAGTGCGTAGGGATCGGCGTAGTAGCTGTTGGCGTAATCCACCGCGACTTTGGACACCAGTTGTGTGTTGACCGCTGCGAAGAAACCTTGTGGCCAGTCGTGGCGCAGTTCGCCCTGGTAATAGTGCATCGGCAGGCCGGGCAGGCGGTTGTCGCCGAAACGCTGGTCGTCGCGGTAGTGGAAGTCGCTGAAGGTGTAGGCCTGACGCAGGCTCAATTTACGTCCGTCGGCGGCTGACCACAGCGTGCTCTGCAGACTGGCTTCCACGCCTTGGTGCACGGTGGGGCTGGCGTTGAGTTCATACGGGGTGACGGCGTTGGCGTCCGGCAGTACCGACAGCAATTCGTGGCGCACCTGGGCGTAGTACCACTCCAGGCTCCACTGGCCGAGCGCGCTGTCGCCGCGACCGCCGAGTTCGAGGGTGGTCGCGGTCTGGTTCTGCAGTTTGATCGGGTCGCTCTGGGTGCCGGTCGCCGCACCGTTGCCGGCCGGGAAGCGGATGTTCGAGCTGTAGATCAGCGACCACGGGTGCGGTGCTTCGACCGAACGGCTGAGGTTGCCGAACAGTTGCAGGTCCGGCGTGACCTGATAGCGCAGACCCAGTCGTGGCGCGTAATCCCAGTCGTTCATGCTGGTCTTGCCGCCGCTTTGCGGGTAGGTGACGGCGCTTTCGCGGCGGGTGTAAATGGCGGCGAGGCCGGTGGTCAGCCACAGGTCGTCGGCGATTTCCAGGTCGTTGCCCACGTGCAGAACGGTGTCCGAACCCTGATAGGTGAAGTTGCGCATGCGGATGCCCGGGACATACGCGGCGGTGTTGCCGGACGGGATGCGCACGAACTCACTGGCGCCGTCGTTGGGCAGGTGTTTGGTGGTGCGCAGGCCCACAGTGCTGCGGCTTTCCATGCCGAACAGGGTGTCGCGGCGCTTGTAATCGAACGTGCCGCTGACGTCGGTGTAGGCCACCTTCAGACGGTTCGGGCCTTCGCGCAGGTCCATCGGGTAGTCGTGATAGACCAGCCCGGTCTGAATGCTCGAATCGTCGTCGATGTAGTAGGTGGTCTTGTTGCCGATGAAGGTGCTGCCCGGTTGTTTGCGGCTGTCGTCGCGCGCCACGTAGGCCGGGTTGGCCGCCCGTGGAGTGTGCTCGATCGAGTGTTTGGTCACGCGGCCGGCGAGGTCGTTGTCGGTCTCGCGATAGCGGAAATAGAAGCGGGTTTCCAGGTTCGGATTGAAGCGATAACCGAAGTTGGCGATCACGCCTTTGCTCTCGCTGGCGGTGTGATCCTGATACCCATCGGCGTTCGAGTCGGTCAGCGACACGTAGTAGTCGAAGTCGCCCAGCACCTGCCCGGAACTCACCTGACGCTGCTGATAACCATGGCTGCCGGTGGCATAGCGCACCTGCAATTTCGGCGCGTCATAGCCGGTGTGGCTGACGTAATCGATGGCGCCACCCAGCGCCAGTGCGCCCCGATCAAAACCGTTGGCGCCGCGCAGCACCTCCACATGGTCGAGCCACAGCGGTTCGAGCAATTCGTAGGGCGTGCCGCCGGGGCCGGTCAGCGGCAGGCCGTCGAGCATCGTGTACAACCCCGAAGCGTGCGCGCCCGGTGCGCGGTTGATCCCCGAACCACGGATCGAGATTTTCACCCCTTCATTACCCGCCGATTGCGCGTAGACCCCAGGCTGATACGCCAGCACATCCTGATTGCTCGCCACCCGGCCCTGCAACGGCTGGCGCAGGTCAACCACGTTGCTGCCGCCGGGCACCTGCGCCAGACGCGCTTGGGCCTCGGCGACGGAGGCATCTGCAACGCTTTGTTCTTCAGCCGAAATCAGCACCTGTCCCAACTCCATGCTCTTGGGTTCCTCGGCCATGACCGGGCAGGCGAGGGCCAGGCCCAGCAGGGCAGAGGGCAGGGATTTGGGTGACGGCATCGAAGAAACTCCAGGCAGACAGGAACGGGCAATGAACAGTGCGACGCAAGAAGGAACGACGGAAACACATGGCAATTTTGCTTTTTTAACGGGGTGCTGCGTGGCAGGCGGGGGCAGGATTGCTCAGGAGGCGGCAGTCAGGGCCATACACGCAGACGACTGGCCGGGCTCTATCGCGGCCAGTCGTCCGGCGTATATCTGGATCAAGCAATCTTCAGCGCCATGAGAATGTCCAGCGGTGTCTGGGCAAATGCCCGGGCCTGTTCGGTCATCTCGGCAAGGTTTTCTTCGGCCGTGAGCAGCGGCTGGTCACCCTTGTGCAGCACTTCGCCCTGATCACCGATGACGGCCCACGCCAACTGCGCCCAGTCTTGCGGGTCGGTCATGCCTTGCTTGATCGAAATCAGGAACAACTGCTGCACGCGGCTGATCGGTACGCCACCGCCGGTGACCGGACTGGCCAGCACCTGAATGTTGTTGTTGAACAGCGCGCGTTTGCACAGTTGCAGGTTGAGAGTGTCGCAATGTTCCTGCACCTGCCTTTCGGCGGCTTCGCTCTGGCACGGCGCGGCGACGCCCATGCCGATCAGCACGGTGACAGCCTGCACCAGGTCGTCGTAAGACACGGAGCCGACGGCCATCGACAACTGCTGCAGGGTTTTCGGTGCGTAGGCACTGGCAGCGAGCGCTTCGAGCACCGGGCTGTAAATCTCTGTTTGCAGCGCAGCCTCGCCGGCGGGACCAGTGACTGTGCCGGGAATGCTCTCAATCGCTTGCAGCAGGACAAAACGGCTTCTCAGCAGGCCATCGCGTTGCTCGGCGGCAGACAGCCGATTGGCGCCACGTACGTACAGATCCCGGCGGAAGTTCTGATTGATGAAGTAGTCGCGCGCCTGTTCGCGCATGATCGGGTGCTCGATACCTTCCAGAAAGTCCATGCCTTCTGCACTCAGATTCAGCGCAGCCACAGTGTCCAGCGGTACGGCCGTGGTGGCGTAGTCGAGTTTGGCTGCGGTCATGGCATCGACCACGTCGATGAAATACATGCAGTCCCAGTTGCGATTGAAATACTCATGGGCCACGTACTGACGGTTCTGGCCCTTGATGCTCTGCAACTGGGCACCCAGGGCCGGCGCCGCTCTGGCGTACTTCGGATTGGCCGCCAACAGCGTTTCGGAAAACTCCATCGCGGCATCGATGCGTTTGGCCGGGCTGGTCGAGGCCTGGCTGGCAAAGCGATTGTGCAGGCTGAACAGATTGCGCAGGGGCGCCGAAGGCGACCAGCCCGGGAAGCAGTTGTAGCTGACGTATAACATGCCGCCGGGCTTGAGGTGGCGACGGGCGAACTCGACGATCAGTTGCTGATTGTCGCGGCTGACCCAGGACCAGATGCCATGCAGGCTGATGCTGTCGAACGCCGGCAGATCATCGCGGGCCAGCAGTTGCTCGAAGCTGTCGTCATACAGACGGGCCTGGCTGTTCCAGTCGTTCGCCAATGCGATGGCATGCGCGGCCTGAGAGGGCGTGAAGTCGGTGCCGACGTAGTTGCCCGGGTTGGCGGCGGCGTGGATGTTGATCGAGACACCCTGGCCAAAGCCCAGTTCGCAGTGGTAGCCGCCGCTGCCTTCCAGGGTGGCAAAACCGCGCAACAACAAACAAAAACGCTGGAACACCGGGTTGATTTCCCGGCTGTACGAGTAGGTGTAGCCCTCGTCGGTGAAATACCCTTCGTTCCAGGCATTGCTCATGGGTGCATCCTTCAATTCGCGAGTGAGAGCCGCTCTTATAAGGGTTGGCAATGTGCACCACAAGCGGAAAAACATGTAAGTGAATCTTACGATTGCCGAGGCGTTTAGACGTCTGTCTGCCATCTCTGTTGTGGGCCGCAAATCGGTCATGCAGTCTTTCGGGCCAGCGCCCGGGTTAATTCGAGCACCATGCCCTGTAGGAGCTGCCGCAGGGGCGCGTGTGGAGTCAGCGGCCGTGCGCCGCGTCCGCCAGTTGCCCGGTATCGACCCGCACGAATACCGAATCACCTACCGCCGTCAGCACCTCCCCGGCATACACCTCGCAAATCACCCGCGTCTTGCGCCCGACGTCGCCCTCGACCCTGGCGCGCAAGGTCAGGGTGACGCCCATCGGTGTGGGTTTGATGAACTTGAGGCCGAGGTTGCCAGTGACGCAGTCGATGCGCGGCAGGCTGCCTGGTTCACGTTGTTCGTGGCGGTAGTGCCAGGCCATGGCGGTCCAGTTGGAGTGGCAGTCGACCAGCATTGCCAGCAGGCCGCCGTATACCAGGTCTGGCCAGCCGCAGTATTTGTCGTCCGGCAGGTGTTCGGCCATGACGTGCACGCCGTCCTCGTGCCAGTAGCTTTTGACGTGCAGGCCATGGGGGTTGCGGCTGCCACAGCCGTAGCAGACGCCTTCGGGGGCGGCGAGGTCTTGCAGAGGCGTTTCGGAGCGGGTCATGGGTCTGATCATCCTGAAGTGGTGAGCCCGGTCAGGCGCAGGCGGTTGCGCCCACCGCGCTTGGATTCGTAGAGCGCGGCGTCGCCTTGTTCGATCAATGCCGCGAGGCTGGCCGGTGGCTGGTTGAACAGGGTGGCGCCGATGCTCAGCGTCACTGGTTCGGCGGTGGGGAAGGTCTGGGCGGCGCTGCGCTGAAATTGATCGCGCAGGGCGTCGCCCAGTCTGACGATGTGATCACTCGGCGCGTTGCTCAGCAAAATCACGAACTCGTCGCCGCCCAAACGGGCGGCCAGCGCCTCATCGGTGGTCTCGGCGCGGATCATTTCGCTCAACGCCACCAGCAAACGGTCGCCGGCGCTGTGGCCGTACTGATCGTTGACCGATTTGAAGTTGTCGATATCGATCAATAGCAGGGCGCCGGGATGCGCCGCAGACACGCCCCGCAGCAGGCCCGGCGCGCGCATGTCGAGGGCGCGGCGGTTGTAGAGCGCGGTCAGTGGATCGCGGGCGGCCAGTCGGGCGATCTGCTCCTCGCGCCGGTAGCGTTCGGTGCCGGTCATCGACAGTGCAATGAGCATGATCGCCATCGCGCCCTCGACCAGCGAGATCTGGATGATGACGCCACGGAATGCAGCCAGGTCGATCAGCGTGCCGGGGATCACCACGGTCAGGGCCTTGGCCACATAGAAAATCCCATGCCCGAGCAGCACGTAGCGCAATTGCACCGCACCGACGCTCAGCGATTTGCCATGCGGGCGCAGCAGCAGGCTGGCCTTGAGCGTCGAGGCAGCGACCAGCAGCGAGTTGGCGGCGAGCATGACTTTCGACCATAGCGGCCCGTCCGGCAGCAACAGCATCACCAGCCAGCAGACGAAGATCAGGTACCAGGCCGGTGACAGGCGGATCTGCGTAAAGCGCGCCACCCCCAGCAGAAACAGGAAGTGCGCGGTCACCAGCAAGCCGTTGGCGAACCAGATGCCGATCAGCAAAAAGCCGTTGCTGCGCAGCAGGGCCAGGGTGGAACCGATGGTGATGGTGGCGAAACCGGCGCTCCAGAACAGCAGCGAAGGCTCACGAATGCTGCGCCACTCGACCGCCAGATACAGCGCGGCGGCGGCTGCGAGAGCGATCGAGATGGTCAGCATCGTTGGTGGGTCGAGCGGCATTTCCGGGGGAGCCTGTCAGAAGGTCGGTAAGGCCGCCGATTGTAAGCGTTCGGGGCCGTTTTGGCAGGCGCCGCATACGATCATCACCGACCGGCGTCCACGCTCATTCGTGAGGCGTGAGCCAGGTGTCGACGACCCGTCGATCCAGTTCTTCCCAGTACGCCATGCCCAGCACCCGGGTGGTGTTCAACCCGCGCAAATAGCCACGCAACTGATTGGCGGTATCGCGCTTGAGCTGCGCATCGGTGATGTCCTTGTCCAGCAACACGTTTTCGTACTGCACCAGGTATTCCGCCACCCGCTCGCGAAAGTCGGGCAGAACCGCGTCGCGGATCAGGTCAAAGGTTCTCAAATCGGCTTCCTCACTGTTGTTTTAGTCATTGGGGATGAGTGTGTACCCGTCTTTATCGTGCGCAACTATCGCTAGAAGTAATAGTGACCATCACGAAACGCAAGTTCAGCTTTGCTGGCAATAGGCGGAAAATTCCCCTCATTGAAAACGCAGCTCAAGGAAATTGCGCGATGAAGACACTGACCCGACTGGCGCTGACCGCTCTGCTGATGAGCGGCATGGTAGCCACGGCACCGTCTTACGCCGACGACGCCTGTGCGTGTCATCTTCAGCCAATCGCCGGCAGCAGCGCGACTTTGCAGCATTCACAAACCGTGGGTGTGTTGTACAGCGAAAACACCCGGGAAAACCTGCAATACCTGACGCGCTACCACGATATGGCGCTGCACGGGGCCAAGGATGCACTGGATCCGCGAATCCGCGCCGCGTTTGTCAGCAGCTCCGACCCGGAACTGGCGATCGACTGGTTGCTCAGCTCGTTGCAACGCCAGTTTCTGTCGGTGACCGTTTACGACAACCTCGATGCACTGATTCTGGCGCATCCGGACATCGTGGTGAAACTGGACACCTTCAACCGCTTGCTGACTCAGCAGAACAGCCTGTACGAGGCGCATTTCATCGCGCGTTTCTACGATGCCGACCTGCAGTACATCGGCAAAGCCGAGGGCTCGGTGGAGAAACAGATTTCGTCGGTCTGGGTACACGACAAAGCGGCGCACGAGATTGCCGCGCAGATCGAGCAGCAACGTGACCTGCAACTCAATGCCTTGAAGCAGTTCGATGCCTCGCTCAAGGCGCTGGTGGCTTCCAGCTGAACACTCAAAACCAAAAGGGCAGCGGCGGCGCCGTGACGCTGAATCGCTGCCAGATGAACCGAACCTTTATTTTCAGGATGACCCCGATGCGTGCTTTGTTTGCCCCGACCCTGGCTGTTGCTTCCTTGCTGCTCGCCGGTTGCGCCTCCGCACCGAACGACCCGACGCTGACCTTGCAGACCAACAAGACTCCGGCGCAATACGCCGATTGCGTAGTGCCGAAGCTGCAGGGCAGTGCGTTGAACCCGACCGTCTCGCAGACCCAGCGCAGCTACCGCATCGTGGTGCCGAGCAAGGTGTCGGCAGACAACGTGCTGGAAGCCTACAAGGCCGGCAACGGCGGCAAGGTGTTCATCTACGAGCGTCACTTGCTGGCTTCGAACTTCCTGCCTTCCAGTTTTGAACGCGCCGCCCAGGACTGCATCTGATCCGGCTGCACAAACCGTTTTAACCGAGCTCCTTTGGTTGGCCGCAACCAACCAATACTTTGCCCCGCACCTCATTCGGTTGCGGGGCTTTTTTTGTCTGACGTTTGCTGCTGTGGCGACGCCGACAATCGACCGCTCGCCCGGCGTCGTCGGCTTCTTGCAGCGTCATATTGAAATATGGTTGTATATTACAACTAAATTTCAGCGGTGATGTGTCATGAGTATTCCTACAGCCTTGATCGAAGAAATCCGTACAGCGTCGCGCACGATGGTGCGTGAATTCGGTTTCCTGCGCGCCACCCTGGCGGCGACCGACTATTCCGCCTCCGGCGTGCACGCATTGCTGGAAATCGAGGCCGGGGACGGCGTCAGCGCTGCACAACTGGCGCAAAGCCTTGGTCTGGAAAAATCCAGTGTCAGCCGCATGGTCGGCAAACTGATCAAGGCCGGGGAGATCGAGGAGCGTGCTGCCGAGGACGCCCGGGTCAAGCATTTGCACCTGACGGCGCAGGGCCGGCAGACCGTCGCCGACATTCATGCCTATGGCCAGGCCCAGGTCAGCAAAGCATTGGACACGCTCAATCCGTCGCAACAACAGAGCGTGGCGCAGGGCCTGTCAACCTACGCGCATGCGCTCAAGACCATCCGTCTGGGCGCCGACCGGCCACTTACGCCGAACCTGCACATCAGCGCCGGCTATCGCCCCGGGCTGATCGGCCGCGTGGCGCAAATGCATGCGGATTATTATTCGCGGCATTCCGGTTTCGGCGCGATCTTTGAAAGCCGCGTCGCCCGTGAAACGGCGGAGTTTGTCGGGCGCCTCGATCAGCCCTGCAACCAGATCTGGGTAGCCACGCTTGATGAGCGCATCGTCGGCTCGATCGCAATCGACGGCCAGGATCTGGGCAACAATCAGGCGCATTTGCGCTGGTTCATCCTCGACGACGGCTGCCGCGGCAGTGGCGTGGGCCGGCAACTGCTGAGCGCGGCAGTGGAGTTTTGCGATCAGCAGGGTTTTGATGCGATCCAGCTCTGGACCTTCAAGGGCCTAGACGCCGCGCGCCGACTGTACGAAGCGGCCGGGTTTGAATTGACCATGGAAGAGCAGGGCAGTCAGTGGGGCAGCGTGGTGACGGAACAGCAATTCACCCGAACAGCCGTCTCACGCTGAAGGTTGATTCAGCGTCATCACGTAGGCGCTGAACATGTCCGCCAGCCGGTCGGCGAAAGCCGTGATTTCCAGATCGCTGCGCGCAGTGCCGGAAAAGTCTTTGCCCACCGAACTGAGCGTGGTCAGGATCAGATCGCAGGCCGCGATGCGGGTTGGCTCATCGGATTCCGGCAGCAAATGCTGCATGAACGTGGCGAAGATCTGCCGTCCGGCCGTGCGCACTTCGTGGGCCTCGGGCGCATCGCGATACAGCGGCGCCGCGTCATTCAGCGCACCGCGCATCTGCGCTTCCTCGCACTCCGAACGGATGAAAGCCTGCACCAGTGTGCGCAGGCGCGTCAGGGGCGGCTGTTGATGATTTTCCAGAATCTGCTGCAGCATCTGCGTGGTGTGCAGCCACTCATCACTTTGTAATCGGAACAGGATCGCCGCCTTGTTGGGGAAGTACTGGTACAGCGAGCCGATGCTCACGCCGGCCTTTTCCGCGACCCGTGCGGTGGTGAATCGGGGCGCGCCATGCTCGGTCAAAACCTGAATAGCCGCCTGCAGAATCGCCGCGACCAAGTCAGTCGAGCGTGCCTGCTGCGGCTGTTTGCGCGAGGAAATACGGGCGGTCTGACGATTGCTCATGGGCGGCTCGGGCCTCGGGGGAAACGCGAATAGCGGATCGAGTGAATCACTTGCATCATTTAAATGCGACGAATCACTCGCATCTTAATCCCCCATTGACGGAAAGCAATCATGACCACCCTGACTTCTGAACCATTGGCCAGCCTGATCGAACGCCTCTACAGCCAGGCCAGCGCCGCCACCAGCCCGGTGCTGGAAACGGTGTCGGGCGAGGAGCGCGAGCGCCTGATGCACAGCAAGACCGAGTACCTGCAACTCTACGCCATGCTCAAGGACCTATGGCTGCCGGTCTCGCGCGACACCGGCAAACTGCTGTACATGCTGGCGCGCAATACCAAGGCCAAAGCGATTGTCGAGTTCGGCACCTCGTTCGGCCTGTCCACTCTGCACCTGGCGGCGGCACTGCGCGACAACGGTGGTGGCGTGCTGATCGGCAGCGAATTCGAACCGTCGAAAATCGCCCTGGCTCGCCATCACTTCATCGAGGGCGGCATCAGCGATCTGGTGGAAATCCGCGAAGGCGATGCTCTCGTCACACTCGCCAGCGACCTGCCGCCGTCAGTCGATTTGCTCCTGCTCGATGGGGCCAAGGCGTTGTACGGCGACGTGTTGAGGCTGGTGGAAAAACACCTGAAGCCTGGCGCACTGGTGGTGGCGGATAACACCAACTATTGCCCGGAATATCTGGCCCACGTGCGTGCGCCACAGAACGGTTACCTGTCGGTGCCATTTGCTGATGACATCGAGCTGTCGATGCGACTGGGCTGAGTCCTGCTTACCCCAGGGGCAAACCACTACAAACGCATGCCCATTTCGACAGCCCGAGTCTCAAAGCCGAACTCCGCATACATCCGCGCGGCACGGTTATTGAACGGCCAGACGTTCAAACGCAGATCCTGGGCATCCTGTTCGATCGCCCAGTTTTTCACCAGATTCATCAGCCCACGGCCGATGCCCTGTCCCGAAAACTGTTTGGCGACACACACCGAGCCGATGCGAACGACATTCTGCGGTTGCATCAACGGCCCTGAACTGGCCGACAGGCTGGCCGTGATAAACGCCGCAGGTTGATCGTCGACATGGGCGATGAACACAACGTGACCGGGTTTCTCGAACAGCGCTGACCAGTGGGGCAGGTCGCGGGAAAAGTCCGCGGTGGGAGGGGCATAGATGTCGGGGCGGGCAGTGTGATGCACGTCGTTAAGCAATTGCCCCAGCTCACACATGCTCAACGCGTCTGCGCTCGTCGCGGTGCGGTAAGTGATTTGTTCCATGTCGTGCGGTGCTCCTTGATTACGCGCAAGCCGCGAACGGCGCTGTTGATCGTTATTGTTCCAGCCAGTCAGGATAGATCTGCACAAAGTGCTGCTGCAGCCATTCGACAAATACCTGAACTTGCGCAGCCAGATGCGTGCGGCTGGGGTACAGCAGTGATACCGGGCGCGGGGTGGGCCGATAGGCGCTGAGGATTTCCACCAGGGTGCCGCTGGCCAGATATTCGGCCACGGTGATGCCTGGCGCCTGAATGATTCCAAAGCCCGCTACGCCGCACTGCACGTAAGCATTCGACTCGGTGACGGTGATGCCGGCGTTGCTGATGAACGCGCGGTCTTTGCCTTTGACCGAGAAGTGCCAGGGCAATGTCCTGTTGTTTTGGCCGGAAAGAAAATTCACCCCGCGATGGGCATTCAGATCGTCGAGTGTCCGCGGTTCGCCGTGTTCCTGCAGATACTCGGGGGCTGCGCACGTGACCATGGTTGCCATGGCGATCGGGCGAGCGATCAAGGTCGAGTCCGGTAACTCGCCAATTCGTAACGCGCAGTCGATGCCTTCACCGATCAGGTCGACCGCCCGATCAGTCACGCCCAGCACCATGTCGATCCCGGGGAAGGCGCTGGTGAAGGTTTTCAGGTTTTTGATGAAGTCCAGTTGCGCGAACGCGGTTGGGATATCGACCCGAAGCCGGCCTTCGAGCGTTGCTCCGCTGCGGTCGAACATCGAAGTGGCGGCCGAGATATCCGCGAGAATTTCCTGCACTCGCTCATAGAACAGTTGGCCTTCGGTGGTGAGCGCGACTTTTCTGGTGGTGCGCTGAAACAGACGCACACCCAGGGATGTTTCCAGCTCCTGGATGTAACGGGTGACCTGGGGGCGCCCGATGTCGAGCGATTCGGCGGCTTTGGTGAAGCTGCCGAGCTCGGCAAGCCGGGCGAACAGTCGCATCGATTGCAGCAATTCCATGATCGGGACCTGACGGAATTCAATTGTTGCTTGAGGATAGAATAATCATGTGCCTTTTTGCGTATTTATTGCGCGAGCCCAACAGCGAAAGATGTGCCCAGGCAAACCCTTGGTGGTTTGCAGCCATTGATCCGTTTTTGGAGATTCGCAATGAAAGCCTGGTTACTGAAAGATTTCGGCCTCGACAATCTGCACCTGGAAGAGACAGCGACCCCGCAGCCACAGTCCGGCGAATTGCTGGTAAAGGTCGGCGCCGTGTCCCTCAATTTTCGCGACAAGGCGATTGTTGACGGCATCTACGAGCCGCACATGGTGCCCAAACCGTTGATTCCGGTGAGCGACGCAGCGGGCACCGTGGTCGCGGTGGGTGACGGCGTCAGCCGCTTCAAGGTCGGCGATCGGGTCAACTCGCATCTGTATTCCCGCTGGCTGGATGGCGAGCCGGGGCCGAATGAACCGGACTACTGCTTTGGTTCGCCGTTGCCCGGCGGATTGGCCGAATACATGATCATCCATGAAGACAGCGCCGTTGCCGCGCCGGACAACATGAGCGACGAAGAGGCGGCGACGCTGCCGATTGCTGCGCTCACGGCGTGGTACTCACTGGTCGACTTTGGACAGATCCAGCCCGGCCAGACCGTGCTGGTTCAAGGCACGGGCGGGGTGTCGATTTTTGCCGTGCAGATCGCCACGGCGCTGGGCGCCAAAGTGATCGCCACATCGAGTAGCGAGCACAATCTGCAAGCCGTGAAGGAACTGGGAGCGGTCGCGGGCGTGAACTACAGAACGACACCGAACTGGGCCGATGAAGTGTTGCGGCTGACTGACGGAAAAGGCGTGGATCTGCTGCTCGACGTGGCCGGTGGCAACGGCATCAATCAGTCGGTTGCAGCGACCAAGGCTTCCGGGCGCATTGCCCAGATCGGTTTTTTGACCGGGCAGACCGTTGCACTCAATCTGATGCCGCTGATTTTCCGCCAGACCACCATTCGCGGTATCGCCGTGGCACCGCGCTCGTCCTTCGACCGAATGAACGTCTTCCTCAACCAGCACAAGATTCGCCCGGTGATCGATCAGGTGTATCCGTTCGAGAAAGCGCGCGAGGCGTACGAGCATCTGGCGAAGGGCGCGTTTGGCAAAGTGGTGATCAAAGTCGCCTGATATAGGCACAGGGCCAAGCAACGGGGCTCAATGCGATTGCGCCAGACCCTGTTGCGCCTTGGCTCTGGCAATCGAAAACGCCTTCGGCAGGCTGGCGCCATTCTTCGCGGCCAGGATCTCGGCCATCACG
Organism: Pseudomonas sp. LAMO17WK12:I5; assembly: GCF_900215165.1. Taxonomy (NCBI): domain Bacteria; kingdom Pseudomonadati; phylum Pseudomonadota; class Gammaproteobacteria; order Pseudomonadales; family Pseudomonadaceae; genus Pseudomonas; species Pseudomonas sp. LAMO17WK12:I5. The sequence continues at coordinate 467,401 of NZ_OBDS01000003.1, forward strand.
CTGACGGCGATCTCCGCCGGTGTCTTGCTGCCAATGTAGATGCCGATTGGCCCGTGCAGCCGTTCGAGTGATGCCTGGGTCTCACCAAAATGCTCGATCAGACGTTCGCGGCGCAGCTGACTGTTGCGCCGCGAGCCGATGGCGCCGATGTAAAACGCCGGGCTGTGGAGGGCCTCGAGCAGTGCCAGATCGTCGAGTCGCGGATCATGGCTCAAGGCGACGATGCAGGTGCGCAGATCGACCGCGAAGTCGCGCACCACGTCATCCGGCATGCCGATGATCCGCTCCACACCGTTCACCGCCCAGGTTTCGATGTATTCGGCACGCGGGTCGCACACCGCGACCTTGAAGCCGTTGAACAGCGCCATGGTCGCCAGATACTCGGCCAGCGCGCCGGCACCGATCATCAGCAGCCGATACCCCGGCCCGAGGGTATTGAGCATCCGGTGGCCGTCGAAACTGAATTGCTCAGGAGTTGCCGTGGTTTCCAGCGTGACGCGACCGCTATCCAGTGCCAGGCAGCGGCGCACCAGTTGCCCGGCATCCAGTTGCACCAGCAGTTCGTCGAGCACCTGCCACGACGGATTGAACTCGAGAATCAGCTCAAGCGTGCCGCCACAGGGCAAACCGAAACGATGCGCTTCGTCGGCACTGACGCCGTAGCGCACCACCTCGGGCGCACTGTCCTTGAGGCCGCTGCCGCCATGCGCGGTGGTGTAGCGCTGGATCAGGTCGTCCTCGATGCAGCCGCCGGACACGCTGCCCACCACGCGACCGTCGTTACGCAAGGCCATCATCGACCCTGTCGGGCGCGGCGAAGAGCCCCATGTGCGCGCCACCGTGGCGAGCAACACTTGCTCGCCGGCGGCGAGCCAGTCCCGCGCGGTGCGCAGGACCAGCAAGTCGATGCTTTCCATCAAACGTTCCTCTAACGCATTTGCAGGATGATCGGGCTGCTGCTGGCCGGATCCGTACGTTCACGCAGCTTGTTGACGGCCTGCGCTTCAACGGCACCGCCCTGATTGCCCCAGGTGCTGCGCATGAAGCTCAGCACTTCGGCGATCTCTTGATCCGATAACTGTTCACGGAACGCCGGCATGCGATAGGCGTCCGGTACTCCGGCGGCCACCACCCGTTGTGAACCGTTGAGGGTGATGTTGATTGCGGAGGCACTTTCCTTGGCCAGTGCCGAGGTGGCGCCGGCCAGCGGCGGCATCCATTCTGACTGGCCCTTGCCGTCCAAACCGTGGCACGAAGCACAGCGCGTGACGTAGGTATGAGCACCGGGCGCGTCCAGACGTTCCGTCGCCGAAACCGTTTGGTACTGCCATGGCTGGCCGTCGCGCTGACGGTCCCCCGGCAATGACTTGAGATAGCGGGCGATCGCGGTCAGATCGTCATCGCTCATGAACTGCGTCGAGTTGTTGAACGCCTCGGTCATTGAGCCATAAACCACTGCATGTTTGTTACGCCCGGTCTTGAGGAACTGCACGATCTCCGGTTCGCTCCAGCGGCCCAGACCGGTGTTGTGGTCGTCACGCAGGCTCGGCGCGTACCAGCCATCAAGCAAGGCGCCGGCGAGGTACGGCGTGGCGGATTCATCCAGAGCCTTCTCGTTGAACGCCAGACCGCGCGGCGTATGGCAACTGCCGCAGTGCCCGGCGCCTTGCACGAGATAAGCGCCGCGATTCCACACGGCATCCTGCGACGGTTTGGCCACGTAAGGTTCGGTATCGGCAAACACACCGTTCCACAACGCAATCGGCCAGCGCAGGTTCAACGGGAAAGGAATCGCACTCGGGATATTCACCTGCTTGACCGGTGCCACGCCTTTCATGAAAAACGCGTACAGCGCTCGCACATCGTCGTCACTGAGCTTGGCGTAGGACGGGTAGGGCATCGCCGGGTACAGACGACGGCTTTCAGGTGCCACGCCGTGGCGCACCGCACGGTCAAAGTCCGCCAGGCTGTAGCGACCGATGCCGGTTTCCGGCTCCGGGGTGATGTTGGTCGCGTGGATCGCGCCCAGTGGTGTGGCCATTTCCAGGCCGCCAGCGAACGGCGCACCGCCCGGCACGCTGTGGCATGCCACGCAATCGCTGAGTCGGGCGACGTATTCGCCACGAGCGACCAGCGCCGGGTCAATATCGGCCACGGCGGTGTGGTTGTTTTCAAGGCGCGAGACAGGCTCGCGGGTGACATACCAGGCCAGCAGGCCTGCCGCGACCAGGCACGGCACTGCCAGCCAGCCAGCGGTTCTTGCGAATCGGCTGTTATTCATGGACGCTCCGGCGCTGATCAAGTGAAGGTGTGTCGGCTCATGGGCAGGCTGCGCACCCGTTGCCCGGTCAGCGTTGCCACCGCATTGGCGACGGCGGGCGCGACAGCGGGCAACGGTGGTTCGCCGATGCCGCCCATTTTTTCCCCGCTCTCGACAACACGCACGTGGACCCGGGCCATCCGCGCAGGCGGCAGGATCGGATACAAGTCGTAGTTGCGCGCGCGCGGTTTGCCATCAATCCACACGGCTTCCTCCACCAGGGTCTGCGACAGGCCCAGCGCCACCGCGCCATTGACCTGCGCTTCGACAATCGCCGGATTGACGATGCTGCCGGGGTCGATCGCCTGCCAGATGTCGTGCACCTTGACCTGACCGTTCTCGATGGAGACCTCGGCGATCACGGCGGTCTGGGTACCGAACGGCGACGCCATCGCCACGCCTCGCGCACGTTTGCTGCCGTCCGCCGCGGTGAACGGCCCACGCTTCCAGCCACCCGACAGCTCGCCCACTGCTTGCAGCAGCGTGGTCAGTCGCGGGTTGTCGCGCAGCAGATGCAGGCGCAATTCGAACGGGTCCTTGCCACCCTTGTCGGCCAGTTCGTCAAGGAACGATTCGTAGAAGAAGTCGTTGAGCGAATTGCCCACCGAACGCCAGTAACCCAGCATCGCCGGGCCTTTGGCGTAGATCTGCGCGATGCGCTTGTTGGGGATCGCATAGGACTTGCCCGACAAGCCTTCAAGCGCCGTCGGGTCGAGTTTTTCACCCTGTTTGCCGGCCAGCGCCTCGGTCGGGCCTTCGGTGGCGCTGATTGCTTCGATTGCCAGCGGCCAGCCGTCGTTGTCCAGCGCGGCGCGGAAATTCACGGCGGCCACGGGACGCAGCACATCGCGCAGGAACTCTTCCTCGCGGCTCCAGATCAGTTTGACCGGGCGACCAACCGCTTTCGATAACTCGATTGCCTGCGGGTAGGGACTGGCGGCATCGTAGAGGAAGTGCCGACCGAAGAAGCCCCCGAGCAATGGCGAATGCAAGGTGATGCGCGACGGATCCAGCCCGGTGCGTTTGGCGATGTCGGCACGAAACATGTCCGGCGCCTGATTCGGCAGCCAGACTTCCAGCGAACCGTCGGGATTGAAGCGGGCCAGCGCCGACGGCGGCTCCAACTGACCGTGGTTCAGGTACTGGTTGTGGTAGGTGGCGTCGATCCGGGTCTTGGCACTTGCCAGAACTGCAGCCACGTCGCCCTCATTTTCATCATCCTTGGCCGGGCCTTTGTCTTCAGCCAGGCGCTTGAGCCAGGCATCGCTGGAAAAGTCGGCGGGCATCGGCCGTACCTTGCTGTCGGCCGTGGGTTCCTGCCAGTCGACCTGAATCGCTTCCACTGCACGTTTGGCGTGCCACCAGCGTTCGGCGACCACGGCCACGGCACCCGGCAGACGATGCACGGAATGCACGCCTTTCATTGCTTTGACCTGCTCTTCGTTGCGCAGGTTGCCCACGGTCATGCCCAAACGCGGGGCATGCTGAACGGCGGCGTGGAGCATGTCGTCGACCTTCAGGTCGATGCTGTACAGCGCTTTGCCCGTGGACTTGTCGTAGGCATCGACGCGCTTCACCGGTTTGCCGATCCAGCGGAACTGGCTCGGATCACGCAGTTGCACCGAGGCCGGATCGGGAACCGGCAGATCCATGGCATGTTCGGCCAGTTCGCCGTAGGCCAGCGAGCGGCCCGACTTGGCGTGCACGACTTTGCCGGGTTCGGTACTCAGTTCGCTCACCGGCACCCCAAGTTTCTGCGCGCCCGCCTGCAGCAGCATGGCGCGGGCGAGGGCGCCGAGGCGGCGCATCACCGGGTAACTCATGCGCACCGACATGCTGCCGCCGGTGATGCGCATACCGTTTTCCATCACCACATAGGCTTCGCCGGGCGGCGCGGCTTCGACCAGGAACGTCGCCGGGTCGGCATCCAGTTCTTCACCGACGATCTGCGCCATCGCGGTGAACGTACCTTGTCCGCCTTCCATGAACGGGCACAGCAGGCGCACGCGGTTGTCCGGGCGAATTTCCAGAAACGCCGGCACCTGCGTGCCACGCTCGGCAGTCGCGGCCGCCACTGCCGCTTGCACGCGCGTCGTGCCCAGCGGCAGGCCGAAACCGAGCACCAGTGCGCCGACAGCGGTGCCGGCCAGGAAACGTCTGCGCGACACGTTGATCGGTTCGTGCAGAGCCAGTGCTGATGCTTCCTGGGACGGATCGATACGCACGTTCATCAGGCGTCTCCCTTGCCGGCCAGTTCATGCACGGCGGCATGAATGGCGTTGTACGTGCCGCAGCGGCACAGGTTGACCATCGCCGCCTCGATCTGCGCATCACTTGGTTTGGGGTTCTGCTTGAGCAGTGCCGTGGCGGCCATCACCTGCCCGGACTGGCAGTAGCCACACTGGGCGACCTGCAGATCAACCCAGGTCGAGACCACCCGTTTGCCCACGTCATCGGCCTCGATCGCCTCAATGGTGGTGACCTCGCGGCCGACCACACCGGCCACCGGCGTGACGCACGAGCGCACCACGTTGCCGTCCACCAGCACGGAACAGGCGCCGCACTGCGCCAATCCACAGCCGTACTTGGTGCCGGTCATGCCCAGATCATCGCGGATCACCCATAGCAGGGGCGTATCGGCGTCGGCATCGACCTGATAGGTTTTCTGGTTGATTCGTAGTTCCATGGTTCACCCGCTCGATCATCGGTTAACGTGCATTTTTATAAGCGGTGAAACGCTGCGTGGCTCCTCACCGGTAAAGCGTGTTCTTTGCTCAACTGGCCGCGTTGCCCAGTGCTTCTGCGGCGAAGGGGTCGCCACGCAGTAGCGCGATGTCACGACTGGGTGCGGTGCCGTACAGGCGTGCGTATTCACGGCTGAACTGCGAGGGACTTTCATAACCGACCGCAAACGCCGCTCGCGAAACGTCCAGACGCTCCATCAACATCAGCCGACGGGCCTCGTTCAGTCGCAGCCATTTCTGGTACTGCAGCGGGCTCATGCCGGTGAGCTGGCGGAAGTGATGGTGAAAGGTCGGTGCGCTCATCTGCACCCGCGCCGCCAGTTCATCGATGCGCAGCGCCTCGGTGTAGTTGACCTTGAGCCAGTCGATGGCTTTGGCAATGCGATAACCCTGGCCATCGACGGCCGTGATCTGCCGCAGCCGCGCGCCTTGGTCGGTATGGAGCAGCCGATAGTGGATTTCCCGCAGCACCAGCGGCGCCAGCACCGGGATCGCTTCAGGCTCGTCGAGCAATGCCAGCAGGCGTTCGAGCGCGCCTTCCAGAGCGGAAGACATGTTGCCAATGCCAGCGCCGGTGTTCGTCGACGGCTGCCGTTTCGCAGGCAAGCCACCTTTGCTGAGGATCTCGGCGAGCATGCCGACATCCAGCTTCAGCACCAGCCCGACACAGGGCTGTTCGGGGCTGGCTGCAAGCACTTCGGAATTGGCGGGCAGATCCAGCGAGGTGACCAGAAACCGCGAAGGGTCGTAGCTGTAGCCCTCACCGCCGACCCACAAGCGCTTTTCCCCACGGCCCACCAGAATCAGGCTCGGCTCGATCATGCACACGCTCGGTGGCGCCGGCTGATCGCGACGAAACAGCGACAGGCCGGGTATCGACGTGGCGAAGTCGCCCGCTACGCTCACGCGCGAGTCAATGTTCAACGCCAGAGGTGATTGGTGGCGCAGCGGGGTAGGGATCATGTCGGGCAACTCCTGTTGAACGAACTCTAATCCGCTGCACAGGCGATTCCTATACACCTCCCTGCATCCTCAGAGGATCAGGCAAGCATTCAAGAGGAATGCACTAGGGCAGAGGTGAATCGACCGGGAGAATGTGTCAAACCATTACGGGATTGACGCGATTCGACGATGCGATCCCGGCACTGTGAAAAACAGTGCGTCCGGGCAATCGCCCGGACGCCTCTCGCAATACAGGTAGTTTCAATGACTTCTCTTTCTACAGAACAACGCGGCTGGAGCGCGGTGCTGGCCATGTCGCTGGCCGCCTTCGCCCTGGTCGCTTCAGAATTCATGCCGGTCAGTCTGCTGACGCCGATTGCCGCCGAACTGCACATCAGCGAAGGTCAGGCCGGGCAGGGGATTTCCGTGTCCGGTGCATTCGCCCTGATGACCAGCCTGGTGATTGCAGCGGTCGCTGCTCGTGTCGAGCGCAAGAAGCTGCTGTTGGGTCTGACCTTGCTGATGATCGTCTCGGGGACGGTTGTCGCGTTCGCGCCGGGCTACCCTTCGTTCATGTTCGGACGGGCCCTGATCGGCATCGCGATTGGCGGTTTCTGGTCGTTGTCGGCGGCAACCGCGATGCGTCTGGTGCCGCCTGACCAAGTGTCCCGGGCACTGGCGATCGTCAACGGCGGAAACGCGCTGGCGACGGTAATTGCCGCTCCGGCGGGGAGTTTTCTCGGCGCGTTGATAGGCTGGCGCGGCGCATTCTTCTGCGTAGTTCCGGTCGCCGTGCTGGCGGCCGTGTGGCTGCTGATCAGCCTGCCGTCCTTCAAACTTGAGCGTCAGGCCGGTAGCGGCAACGCCTTGCGGCTGATGAAGCAATGGCCGGTCGCCTTGGGGATGGTCGCTGTCAGCGTCTTTTTCATGGGGCAGTTCATGCTGTTTACCTACCTGCGGCCCTTTCTGGAGGGGGTCACCGGGGTCAGCGTTGCAACCCTGTCCTTGATGCTGCTGGGGCTGGGGCTTGCCGGTTTCATCGGGACCTTTGTGATCGAAAGATTCCTCGGCACTGGCCTGTACCGCACGCTGACAGTTATCCCGCTGATGATGGCGGTCATTGCGCTGGCGCTGGTGAACTTCGGCGCTTCGCCGCTGCTGACTGCGGTGCTGCTGGGCCTGTGGGGGCTGGTCGCCACGGCGGCTCCCGTGGGCTGGTGGACATGGCTGGCGCAGACGCTGCCGGAGGATGCCGAAGCCGGCGGAGGCTTGCTCGTGGCCATCGTGCAACTGGCCATCGCCGCAGGGGCCATCGTCGGTGGACTGGCGTTTGATCTGAGCGGTTATAAAGCCACCTTCGAGCTGAGCGCGGCGGTGTTAGTGATTGCGTCGGTGCTCGCTTGGTGCGCCGGTCGCAGTGCGACTGAAGTTCATCTGGTCGAGTCGAACGCGGCCGGCTGACGGGGACACGTTGTCATTTGAGCGTAACGACGACCTTGCCCTTGGCGCGCCCCTGCTCGACGTACTTCAACGCCTCTGCCGTCGAGGCAAACGAGAAGCTGCGGTCAATCACCGGTCGGATGATTGCCTCCTCGACCAGCGTGGCAATTTTTTGCAGTTGTGCACCATTGGCCCGCATGAAGACGAACGTGTAGTTGACCGCCTGCTTGCGCGCCTTGCGCCGGATACCGAAGCTCAACAGGCGCATGACCTGTTGCAATGGCCAGGACAAGCCTTGTTCTTGTGCGAACTGTGCAGTGGGCGGTCCCGAGATGGAAATGAGCTGGCCGCCGGGCTTCAGGACCTTGAGTGATTTTTGCAATACGTCCGCGCCGAGGCTGTTCAACACCACGTCGTAGTCGTGCAGGACGCTTTCGAAGTCTTGCTGCTTGTAGTCGATGACCAGATCGGCCCCCAGTGCCTTGACCCATTCGACGTTCGCGGTGCTGGTGGTCGTGGCGACGAAGGCGCCGAGGTGTCTGGCCAACTGGATGGCAATGCTGCCAACCCCACCGGATCCCGCGTGAATCAGTACTTTCTGGCCCTTTTTCAACTGTGCGATTTCGACCAGTACTTGCCAGGCCGTCAACGCGACCAAGGGCAGGGACGCGGCTTGTGCCATGCTGGTATTGGCGGGTTTTCGGGCGACCGCGTTTTCGTCCACGGCGATCCATTCGGCGAACGTTCCGATCCGCGTTTCCGGCGGGCGAGCGTAAACCTCGTCTCCCGATTTGAACCGCGTCACCTGTGAGCCAACCTCAACCACCACACCCGCCAGATCATTGCCCAGTATCAGCGGTAATGCATAGGGCAGAATCAGCTTGAACTCGCCACTGCTGATCTTCGAATCCAGCACATTGACGCTGCTGGCGTGTACCTCGATCAAGACATCACGGGCACCCACCACAGGGGCAGACGCTTCGCCAATGCGCCCGGTGTTCTTTCCATAGCGATCAATCAGAAATGCTTTCATCGTAGTGCGGCTCTTGGCGGTTGTAAGGAGGGTAGCTGGCGCGTTGCGGTGTTGCTGCGCCGTGTCGTCAGGCGTCGAGGAATGCCTGCGCCTTGGCGACAAAATCAACGCAGTGCTGGAAAATCCCGCCGTGCCCGGCATCCTCATAAATCACCAGTTGTGCGTTGGGAATACGCTTGGCCAGCGCCATCGAGTTCACGCTGGGCACCATGATGTCGCTGTCGCCGTTAACGATCAGTGTGGGTATGCGCAAGCGTCCGAGGTCTTGCGGCGGCTGTTGGCCCCACGCGGTGATCGCTTTCAACTGGCGCAGAAAAGCGCTCGGTGTCGGGCCTTTGTCGCGATTCTTTTTGCGTGTTTTCAGGCGTCGCAGATACTGCGCCGCAGATCGACGGCCATTGGCTGACGAGGTGAAGAACAGGTAGACCTTGGGATCGCGCAAGGTCAGCAAGCCTTTGAGGATCAATGGCCAGGTGACCGCACCGACTCTGTCGATGCCGTCGCCACCGGCCGGACCGGTACCGGTCAGAATCAAGCGACGCACCAGATCGGGCGCCTTCAGGGCGATGTCCTGAGCAACGAAGCCGCCGAGCGAGAATCCCAGTACATCAACGGTTTCCAACCCCAGCGCCCGGATCAACTGAATGGCATCGTCAGCCATTTCGCCGATGGTCAGTGGCGCGGTTCCACCAGAGCCGCCAATACCGCGATAGTCAGTGGTAATGACCCGTCGGGTTTGTGCCAGGCCATCAATGATCGCGGGATCGAAGTTGTCCAGCACGGCGCCCCAATGGTTGAACAGCACCAGCGGCACGCCGATCGCGGGGCCGATGTCGCGGTAAGCGAAGCGAACGCCGTTGACCGTGATCGACTGGTTCGCCGCGTTGCTGAATGGCGTCGACGCGCCAGTGTGGTTATTTGCCAGGATTTGATTCATTTCTGCTCCGGATCGCAGGCCGGATTCGATGCAGTGACTTGCGCCTGCATCGAATCCGCCGCGCGTGCTCGCTACCAGACAATCACTGTGGGTCCAGGTAGCGCTGGGCAACCGCAGACTGACGGATTTGCCCGATCAGGCCCTGACGTGCGCCTTGCAGATCATCCCAGCGTTGCGCTTCGTGCAGTGGCGGGATGGTCACCGGTTCGCGGCGATCGAAGCCGACCAGAGCGGCGTCCACCAGATCGCCCACTTCCATGATGTCGCTCAAGGTGTTGATGTCGATGCCGGAGCGATCCCAGATCTCCGTACGGGTGGCGGCGGGGAGTACGGCTTGCACGTAGACGCCCTGAGGTGACAGTTCCAGGCTCAGTCCCTGGGACAGGAACAGGACGAAGGCCTTGGTCGCACCGTAGACGGTCATGCCGAACTCCGGTGCCAGACCCACCACCGAACCGATGTTAATGATCGCGCCGTCACCGGCCTTGACCAGACGTGGAGCGATGGCGCTGGCCAGGCGCACCAGTGCGGTGGTGTTGAGGGCGACCAGTTGCGCAACGCTATCGGTGCTTTGGTCGATGAAGTTACCGGAGAGGGCGGCGCCGGCGTTATTGACGAGGATGCCGATACGGGCGTCCTCGCGCAGGCGGTTTTCAACGGTGCTCAGATCAGCGAGTTGGTTCAGGTCCGCCGGGATCACATCGACGGTGACATCGTGTTCGCTGCGCAAGCGGGCTGCAAGTGCGTCCAGGCGTGCCTGGTCGCGGGCGACCAATACCAGATCGTGGCCGCGTTGCGCGAAGCGCTCGGCGTAGACCGCGCCAATGCCGGTGGAGGCGCCAGTGATCAGAACAGTAGGGCGGGTGCTCATGGGGGATCTCTCTTTCAGGGTGTGAGAAACGGAACGCGCTCAGCTGGCGCTGACGCTCGATTCAGCCAGCGTCGGGTAGTCGATGTAGCCTGCCGCACCGCCGCCATAGAGGGTGGCGGGATCGAACGCGGACAACGGCGCGCCCTGCTTGAGGCGCTCCACCAGATCCGGATTGCCAATGAACGGGCGACCGAAGGCGATCAGGTCGGCGTGGTCTTCGGCGAGCTGCGAAGTCGCCAGGTCCAGGTCATAGCCGTTGTTGGCGATGTAGGTGTTTTTGAAGCGCTGGCGCAGTGCGCCGAAGTCGAAGGGCGCCACGTCGCGCGGGCCACCGGTCGCGCCTTCGACCACGTGCAGATAAACCACGCCGAGGGCATCGAGTTGCTCGGCGACGTAATCGAATTGCGCCTGCGGATCGCTGCTGGAGACGCCGTTGGCCGGCGACACCGGAGACAGGCGCACACCGGTGCGATTGGCGCCGATTTCATCAACGACGGCCGCCGTCACTTCAAGCAACAGACGCGCCCGGTTTGCAATCGAGCCGCCATAGGCGTCGGTTCGCAGATTGGCGCTGTCCCTGAGGAATTGATCGAGCAAATAGCCGTTCGCGCCGTGAATTTCCACACCATCAAACCCGGCGGCAATCGCGTTTGCCGCAGCCTGGCGAAAATCCGAGACGATCCCTGGCAGTTCAATGGTCTCCAGCGCGCGCGGCGCCGAGACATCTTCAAAGCGATTGTTGACGAAGACTTTGGTGGCGGCGCGCAGCGCAGAAGGGGCCACGGGGGCGGCGCCGTTTTCCTGCAGATCAACGTGCGATACGCGGCCGACATGCCACAGCTGCAGAAAAATTTTTCCGCCCTTGGCATGGACTGCATCGGTCACCTGGCGCCAGCCGTCAATCTGCGCCGGCGTGTAGATTCCCGGGGTGTCCTGATAGCCCTGACCTTGTCGGGAAATCTGCGTGGCTTCACTGATCAGCAAGCCTGCGCTGGCGCGTTGGCTGTAATAGGTGGCCGCGAACTCGCTGGGTACAAAGCCTGCGCCTGCACGGTTGCGAGTCAGCGGTGCGAGGACGACGCGGTTCGACAACGTCAGGTCGCCAAGTGTGTAAGGGGTGAACAGCGTCTGGTTACTCATCTGGTATTTCTTCCGTGCCCGTTGGTGGAGATCGGTGTGCGTGCAATTAGGATGATGATCGAAATCTAAACTGTCAACGGTTTTGATTATGACCAGCATCTATGTATGATTGGCGCAAGCATTCCCAATGAACACGAGGTACTGCACGTGCGAGTGACCAAGGCCCAGGCGCAGGCCAATCGAGAACACATCGTCGAGACCGCTTCCGAGCTGTTCCGTGAGCGTGGCTTTGACGGCGTCGGTGTGGCGGATCTCATGGCGGCTGCCGGTTTCACCCACGGTGGTTTTTACAAGCATTTCGGCTCCAAGGCCGACCTGATGGCTGAAGCCGCGTCCTGCAGTCTTGCCAAGTCGCTGGCAGGTGCCGAAGCGCTCGACGTGCCAGGCTTCATCGATGTCTATGTGACGAGAGAACATCGCGACGGACGTGGCAGCGGTTGCACCATGGCCGCGCTGTGTGGCGACGCGGCGCGTCAATCGGATGAGGTGAAAACGACGTTTGCCGAAGGGATCGAGCGCACCCTGCAGACCCTCGGAGACAAATATCCGACCGGGCCGGATGCCGTGGCGGGCGAGGGGAGAAAGAAAATGATCGACCTGTTGTCGCGGGCTGTCGGCGCGATTGTGCTGTCGCGTGCCTGTCCGGATGATTCCGCGCTGGCTGACGAGATTCTTGAGGTGTGCCGCGCTGAAATGCTGGCTTCGTTGCCGGTTGACGAAGAGGTGGTCTGAGGCGGCCGCTCGCTCAGTAAACCCAGTACAAAAACGCCCGTACGATCAGCGGCCAACCAACGGCCCGCCACTCAAAAAAGGCGCCGTCAAATCGCAGATTGACGGCGCCTCCTGCTCAGATCCAGACGTCGTTGTCAGCCGTGCGCCCGCCACCTTCGTGCCCGGTGTTACGCACACCCCGAGGCTCGATCATCATCAGGCGCGCTTCTCCTTCCGCTGCCGTCCGATGTTCGATCCCGCGCGGCACGACGTACAGCTCACCCGGTTCGACGTATACGCTGCCATGGGGCAGGTCGATCCGCAGCGTGCCCTCGATCACAATAAAGGCCTCATCTGTTTCCGGGTGGGAGTGCCAGATGAATTCACCTTCGATGCGAACCACTTTGAACTGGTAGTCATTCAGTTCGGCGACCACACGGGGGCTCCACTGCTGATCGATCAGCGCGGATTTCTGCGCCAGATTGATGGCGTGCAGTGCTGGTACTTTGCTGGTATGTGGCATGACAAATCCTCTATCAGACAGAAGTCGTCAGCCTAGCGAAGGCGCTATTGGCGATGCTTGTACGATCCTGCAAGTTGCCTTTGCCCCAGGACGCGTTCCAGCCAACGCGACGGAGATACCCCATAAGTGCGGGTGAAGTGCCGGGTCATATGACTTTGGTCGTGAAAACCCGCAGCCAGTGCGGCATCCACCAGCGAGAATCGGTCAAGCAGCAGCGTGCGCAATATATCCAGGCGACGCAGGGTCACGAAGCGATAGGGGCTGGTGCCAAACAGCACTCTGAAGTCCCGAGAGAGGCTCCATCTTTCACGACCGCTGGCGCGCTCCAGCATTTCCAGCGTAATGCTCTGGTGCAGGTGAGCCATGATGAATTCCCTTGCGCGCTCGGCTGCCGGGTAATCGAGCAGTTTGCGCCCGCGAGGTTTGCCGGCCACGGCGCGCAGGGCCATAGCCAGATCAAACAGGGCGTCCTGTTCTTCCAGCGGATCAAGTGAGTAATCCATCGCCTGCACGAACGCTTCGCTGGCGCGATACAGGCGTGGGTCGCTGGACAGACCTCCGGCGATGAAGGGTAGCGGTTCACCCTTCAACACCTGCTGAATCAAAGCCGGATCGACATAGGCCATTCGATAGCGAAACCCCGCTTCGGTCCCGGCCATGCCATCGTGCAGTTCATCAGGATGCAGGAGCAAGGTGTTTCCCGGTAAGCCGTGGCGCAGGCTGCCCTTGTAGTGAAAGCTTTGCACGCCAGAGAGTGTGCGACCGATCGAGTAAGTATCGTGCCGATGTGGGTGGTAGCCATGGCCGCCAAACCGGGCTTCGATACGTTCTATCCGCCCCGGTTGAGTGCTGCGCACTACCCAATCGGAATCTGGATCTGGTCTGGACTGTTCCATGGTTTCACTGTCTCTGAGAGAAGCCTGCTGCGAGCGATGATAGCCAACCTGATCGAAAGCAGGGTGTCACCGTTGCCCGCGCGTATTTTGCGCCAGACGCTCACGCCAGTTGCCACCGTGAGTACGCTGGCACGCCTCCTCGGAGTCGAAACGCACGTTGCGCTCTGAAGGGGACAGGTCGATATCGGCTTCCCTCAGCGCAGTGGCCGTCAGTTCGAAGAGGCGTGCCTTGGCGTCAGTCAGGGCGAGGTTTTTGTCGGCTTCGGTGTCGAACACCCAAATGACGTTCAGGGTCGCCGCCAACGCGTTCAGGTCAGCGGTGTGGGTCAGCCAGGTGAAGCCGTTGATTTCAGCTTTTGCGGTTTCACACGCGTCGGTGAGCGTGGCAATCAAGCGCCGCTCGATCCGCGCCAGTTCACGTTTTCCAGGGGGCATTGCAGATCCTTTGGCGACAGTGGTGGTGTGGTCTCAATGTAATTGCTGAGGTTCACAAATCCTCATGTCCAACCCGAATTCCCTGTGGGAGCGAGCTTGCTCGCGAAAGCGGTAGGACTGTGATGTCAGTGTTGACTGACTTGGCGCCTTCGCGAGCAAGCCCGCTCCCACAAATGTTGCTGTGATCCGGGATGTCCCTGTCCAGCACAAATCTTTGTGGGAATGTGGCGTTAGTCCAGATCGCTGGCCTGATGTCGCTCCGCAACCTGGCTCGCCTCGTCACCCCAGGTGCGATTGACCCGCTGGCCACGCTTGACTGCCGGGCGCTCGGCGATTTCTTCTGCCCAGCGTTGTACGTGGGTGTACTCCTGCGCTGCGAGGAATTCGGCCGCCGAATACACGTTATTGCGCACCAGTTGCCCGTACCACGGCCAGACCGCGATGTCGGCGATGGTGTAGCTGTCGCCGGCCAGGTAGCGGCTTTCCTTGAGGCGTCGGTCGAGTACATCGAGCTGACGCTTGGCTTCCATGGTGAAGCGGTTGATCGGGTATTCGAGCTTCTCCGGCGCATACGCATAGAAGTGCCCAAAGCCGCCGCCCAGATAAGGCGCAGAGCCCATCTGCCAGAACAACCAGTTCAGGGTTTCCGTGCGGCCAGCCGGGTCTTTCGGCAGGAAGGCGCCGAATTTCTCTGCCAGATACAGCAGGATCGAACCGGATTCGAATACCCGAATCGGCGGCTGTACGCTGTGGTCGAGCAGCGCCGGAATCTTCGAGTTCGGATTGATCTCGACAAAACCGCTGGAGAACTGATCGCCCTCGTTGATGCGGATCAGCCACGCGTCGTACTCGGCCTCGGTGTGCCCCAGTGCGAGCAATTCTTCCAGAAGGATGGTCACCTTGACGCCGTTGGGCGTCGCCAGTGAATACAGCTGCAGCGGGTGTTTGCCCACTGGGAGGGTCTTTTCATGCGTCGGCCCGGCAATCGGGCGGTTGATGCTAGCGAAATGGCCGCCGGACGGGGCTTCGTGTTTCCAGACTTTGGGCGGTACGTAGGGCGCTTTACTCATGAAATGGGCCTCATGGTGAACTTGCCGAGAATGACCTGACGGGTATCAGACCAGACAGCATAAACGCTCTAGCTCAAGACTGCGCAACCCCCGGAATGATCAAACACGCCGCCAGACCCATCAACGCGATCCCGATGGCCTTGTCGAGGAGCCGCTGTTTTTCCAGCAGGCGCCGGCGTAACCGTTCGGTGGAGAAAAACAGCGCGACCAGGCTGAACCACAGCCAATGAATGACCGACATGAACAGGCCATAGGCGAAGTTCAACGTCAGCGAACTGCCTGGCTCCACCACCTGACTGTACGCCGCTACCACGAACAACATGGTTTTCGGATTCAGTGCATTGGTCAGAAAACCTGAGCAGAACACCTTCCAGGCACGGGGTGCCGAAGCGCTCGCCTCGGCAAATGTCAGTACAGATTTATTGGTGAAGGATTTGATGCCCAGGTAGACCAGATACCCGGCACCCAGCAGCTTCATCATCCAGAACAGCATGGGTAACTGAGTGATGATCAGCGCCACCCCGAACACCGTGTAGAACACGTGAACCTGCACGCCACAGGCGATGCCCAGCGCAGCCAGCAAACCACTGCGCCGCCCGTAGGCATAACTGTTGCGAGTGACCATGGCAAAGTCCGGGCCGGGGCTGATCACCGCCAGAACAGTGATGGCGATTACCAGAAACAATTCATTCATCCATACGCTCCATCGCGTTATTTGCGCTACTTGAATTCACAGATACAACGCCTGCAGCATCGCCGCCAACAACGTGGATGGAATTAACAGGCCCTGAGTGGCGACATGATGGAGAAGTGTCTTTGGCAAAAAAAACGATTTATAGTCGCGAAAATCTGTGAGAAATCATCGTCTATATGAACCTGCCTCCGCTGGCTGCCTTTCGCTTCTTCAACACCGCCGCCCAGACCCAGAGTTTCGTCAAGGCCGCTGAGTTGCTGCACGTCACCCACGGCGCGGTCAGCCGTCAGGTGCGCTTGCTGGAGGAGGCGATCGGGGTCGAATTGTTCGAGCGGCGTAACCGCGCGATTTTTCTCAATCACGCGGGACGCTTGCTGTTCAACGTCACCGCGCCGATGTTCGAGCAATTGCAGAACACGGTTTATCGCCTGCAGCGTGAAGTCCACGACGATGTGCTGGTGGTGTCCTGCGAGCCAACCATCGCCATGAAGTGGTTGATCCCGCGCTTGCCTGACTTCCACAGCGCACACCCACAGTTGCAGGTGCAATTGCTGACGGCCGGCGGACCGATCGACTTCGCTCGTTCAGGCGTGGATCTGGCGATCCGCCGCGACGATTTCCATTGGGACGAGACCGTGCACGGCGTGACTATTTGCGAGGAGTGGATCGGTCCGGTTTGCGTGCCGTCCAGTCGTCCTGACGGCGAGCATTTGCGCGGCGCCTGCCTGCTGCACAGCAAGACGCGCCCGCAGGCGTGGGACAACTGGATGCGACAGACCCGGATCAGCGCGGCAGGGGGCAGTCGGGTCGATTACGAGCATTTCTACCTGTGCATTCAGGCCGCGCTGGCCGGGCTGGGCGTCGGTATGGCGTCGTTTCTGATGGTGCAGGACGAACTCAAATCCGGCCAGTTGATCGCGCCGTTCGGCTTCGTTCGCGACGGTTCGAGTTATTGCCTGCTGTCACCGCGACCCTTCGAACAGAGCGCCAATGCCATGCTTTTTCGTGAGTGGATTAGCCAGCAGATGAGTGCGTGCAGCCAATGGCTCGGGGGTGATCTGCAGCCTTGAAGACAGAGCGCTGCATTCATCAGCCAGGCATGATCAACGGGCTTGCATCGGCCAGCGCCTGTTCAGGTGCTCCGTCAAATAATCCATGAAGGCTCTGACCTTCGGCGTCATCGCCGCACGTTCCTGCACGCATGCATAGATGTCCATCGGTTCGACATGCCCGTGGGTTTCACCCGGAAGATCTTCGAACAGTTGCACCAGTTGACCGCTCTCGAGATAGGGCGCAGCGACGAATTCGGCCAGGCGCGTGACACCTGCGCCGTTGACTGCCATTTGCGCCAAGGCATCGATGTCGTCGCTGATGGCGGTGGCGTTGATCGGGGCGTCGTAGCGTTGGCCGTCGCGGATGAGGCCCCAGCGCAGAAAGCGTCCATTCAGTGGATAGCGAAACGCGAGGCAGGCGTGGTGTTGCAGCTCTTGCGGTGATTGCGGCACCCCGGCGCGCGCAAGGTAGGCGGGAGCGGCGCAGAAGATGAACGGCAGGGAAACAATCCGGCGCGCGACGATGCCGTCTTCCAGTTGCGGCTTGATCCGCAGGCTCAGGTCGATGCCGTCCTGGATGTGATTGATCTTGCCGTTGGTGGTCGACAGCTCGACCAGCAGGCGCGGATGCAGCGCGGCGAAACTGGCGAGTAACGGCGCCAGGACGTGGCGGCCGAATGCACTGGTGGAGGCGATGCTCAAGCGGCCCTGCAATTCGCTTTCATCGTTGATGATTGCGCTTTGCGCTGACTCCAGATCAGCCGCAATACGCCGCACCTTTTCGTAATACAACGCGCCGTTTTCAGTCAGCGCCATGCTGCGTGTGGTGCGCTGCAGCAGGCGCACGCCGAGGTGCGTTTCCAGGCGACTGAGGGTCTGGCTGACCGCTGCCGCACTGACGCCCAGGGTCTTGGCGGCGCCGACGATCGAGCCGGCTTCAACCACTTTGATAAAACTAGCAATCGCCGCCAACAGATTCATCCGTGTCCCGCCGCGTGGGTTTGATTCGTAAGTTGTGCTTTATAAAGTACCTGTGGCGGGCCGTCTAGTTGAGGGCAGGGGGCTTTGCTAAGGTGCCGGCTCCCTGTCAATGGATGGAAAAGCCATATGAATCAAAGAACCACTACCGAGGCCTTGTACTCGACGCGTCGCAAGTTGTCGTCACGGGCGACGCCGTATGTGTTTGCGTTGTACATGGCGACGATCATGGCGTTCCTGATGTCGCTGGTGATCACCGCCGCCAACTCGGGGATTGATAACGACTACCTGAGTAATGCGTTGCACGCCTACAAGCTGGCGATGCCGGTGGCTTTCCTTTGCATCCTCGTGGTGCGGCCGATCGTGATCAAACTGGTGGCGATGACGGTGCATCCGCATCGTTGAGATACACCTCAGAAAAACTCGTCGAGCAACTGATAAAAGGCGATTTTTTGCTGATCCGGTTGCACTCCGTAAGCCTCGAAAAATACCGGCAGCCATTGCTCGCCCAGGTTGTAGGCGATGCTGTGGGCTGCCAGTGCCAAGTCCTGAAACCGATCGGCAACCCCCAGTCGCCCGCAGTCGACGAAACCGCTGAAGCGACCGTTGTCGGCGAGCAAGTTGGGCAGGCATGCGTCGCCATGGGTCACCACCAGGTCTTCGCTGTGCGGGCGCGCGGCCAGCATCTGCTCGAACACCGCTTCGGCGCTTTGGCCGAGGCGCGAATCGTCGAAATCTTCTTCATCGATCAAACCAGCCAGCAGGTGCTCGCGGGCCAAGGCGATTTTCGCATCGAGGCGATGATCGAACGGGCAGTTTTTGATGTCGAGCGCATGCAAGGTGCGCAAGGCATTAGCCGCCAGCGAGACAATTTGCTGCGGTGCGAGATGCTCGCTGCTGGCGAGGTCACGCCCCGGTACGGCAGTCATCAGCAACCAGAAGCGCTCGCTTTCTTCGACGCTGTCGAGCACGCGCGCCGCTGGCAGATCCTGCTCCGCCAGCCAGCGCAGGCGCTGCACTTCGCCGGGCAATTCGGCAAAGGAAATCCGCGGTTCCGATTTGACGAACAGCGGGTCTGATCCAGCGGGCGTGAGGCGGAACACGTCGGCACGGGATTCACCGATGGTTTGTTGTTCGTAGCGGATATCAGCGAAGCGTTGGCGCCATGTCTGTGGCAGATCCATTTTCATTCGTCCCTTGTGACAGTGGGCGCCAGTGCGCCTTCAAGAATTCGATAAACACTTTGACCTTGCGCGTGCTGCGCCGGTGCGCCAGGTACAGCACGTAAATCCACGGGCCGAACGCGCTCGGCTCACGCCAGTATTCGGGCATCACTTCCACCAGTTCACCACGCGCCAGATACGCTGCGGCGCTCCATTGCGGCAGAAACTGCAGGCCCTGGCCCTTCAGCAGGCAGGCCAGCAGGAAGTCGTAATTGTCGCTGGCCACCCGTGGATTCGGCTGGGTCAGGCGAATCCGCCGGTCCCCTTGCTTGACCCACCAGAAATGCCGGTTGAGCAGCGGATGACGGAAGATCAGCCAGTCGTGCTGCTGATAGTTGTCCAGTGACACCTCTTTGCCCTTGCGCGCCAGGTACGCCGGGCTGGCGCACAACACCACCTGATTCTCGACGATAGGTTGGGCGATCACCCCCGGCAGGTCGATCGGGCCGTCACGCAGCGCCAGATCGTAACCGCCATCCACCGGATCGTCATAGCTGTCGCTCAGATCGACTTCCAGATGCACTTGCGGATGGGCGTCGAGAAAACGGCAACAGACCTCGTTGAGGAACGCCGGGGCGAAGGAGGGCGGGGCGGTGATGCGCAGGCCGCCGCTCAATTCGTGCTTGAGCTGTTCGACGCCTTCGCAGGCCAGTTGCAATTGCATCAGCGCCTGCCGCGCACCGTCCAGATAAATCCGTCCGGCCTCGGTCAGCGCCATGCGTCTGGTCGTACGGTCGAACAGGCGCGTGCCGAGCTCGTCTTCCAGCTGCGCCACGGCTTTGGTCAGGGCTGACGGCGTCTTGCCGAGCACCTCGGCGGCGCGGCTGAAATTGCCGTGTTCGGCGGTGGCAACGAACATGGTCAGGGCGCTCATCTTGTCCATTGATCTATTCCTGATGGGCACAGAAGTTGTGCGCGAGGTGGCATTCAGTTATCGCCAAGGCTTGGATAGGCTTGCTCGCAGCCTAACAAAAATAACGAGAAACCTCATGAAGCAGCTACTGACCCTGATGGTGTCATCGGCGCTGGCCTGTGCCTCGCTGGAAAGTCTGGCGTCTGCCGATCTGATCCTGCACAACGCCAAGGTCTACACCGCCGAACCCGGCCAAGCCTTGCAGCAGGCGGTGGCGGTGGAGAATGACAAGATTCTCGCCGTGGGCACGGATGCGCAGGTGATGCGCCTGAAAACGGCGGCCACGCAAGTGATCGACCTGCACGGCAAGGTGCTGATGCCGGGCTTCATCGACTCGCATTCGCACACGATCAAGGGCGGTCTGCAGATGTTGCAGGCCAACCTCGACGGGCAACTGTTGCCACTTGATCAACTGGAACAGCACCTGCGGAAATGGCGTCAGGACGGCAAGGCGCAGCGTGGAGAATTCCTCAGTGTCGGCGGATTGCCGTCGACTTACTGGAGCGACATTGCCGGCCTCGAACAGCGCTTCAATCAGGGCGAATGGGCGAACCAGCCGATCCTGCTGCTGGGCTGGGATCTGCACACCGGTTGGGCCAATCGGGCCATGCTCGACCGCGCTGGCGTGACGGCTGAAAAGATCAAGGCACTCAAAGGCGAAGAGCAGGCAACCATCGGCCACCACCCCGACGGCAGCCCGGATGGTTTCCTTGTCGATGCCGGTCTGTACCCGGTGCAGGCCCTGCTGCCGCCGCCGACGGCTGATGAGTTGCTGGCGGGCGGGCGCGCGGCGCTGAACTACTACAAGAGCCTGGGGATCACCGGGTGGCTGGATCCGCTCGCCAACGAAGTCCCCGGCAGTGACGTTACCAACACCTCGCTCGGCGTGCTGCCGACCTACAAAAAACTCTCGGAAAACGGCGAACTCACCGCTCACGTTGCGGCGCTGCTGATGGCGGACTCCAAGGCTACGCCGACCGACCTCGATGAGCTGGACAAGGTGCGCCAACAGTTTCTCGGGGTCAGCAACCTGACTCTGCCGGGGATCAAGATCTTCGCCGATGGTGTGGCCGAAGTGCCGGCGCAAAGCGCGGCGATGCTTGAGCCTTACCGCAACTCGAAAAACACCGGTGAGCTGCTGATCGACCCGGCGCACTTCGGCGAGCTGGTCAGTGCCGCCGATGCCCGTGGCTGGCTGGTGCACATCCACGCCATCGGCGACCGTGCGGTACGTGAATCGCTCAACGGCATCGAGCAGTCGCGCAAGGATCGGCAGAGCGGCATCGCCCATTCGATCACCCACCTGCAAATGGTCAACCCAAAGGAATTCGCCCGCTTCAAGGCGTTGAATGTGATCGCCTCGATGCAGATGTTCTGGGCCGCTGCCGACGAGTCGAGCATGGATCTGGTCAAGCCTTACGTCAGCGCGATGGCCTTCATGTACACCTATCCCGCGCGCTCGCTGCTCAAGAATGGCGCGACCATCGCCGGTGCCAGTGACTGGCCGATCACCACCCCCGAGCCGTGGAAGGCGATCTATCAGGCCGTCAGCCGCAAAGGCCCGAAAGGCGTGCTCAACGCCGCTGAAGACATCGACCGCCAGACGATGTTCCAGGCCTACACCCTCAACGCAGCCAAAGTGCTGCGCCTGGAAGACCGGATCGGTTCGCTCAAACCCGGCAAGCAGGCCGACATGATCGTCCTCGACCGCGATGTGTTCAGTGTCGAGCCGCAGGCCCTGCGCGACACCCAAGTGCTCAATACCTGGTTTGCCGGGCGCGAAATCTACCGCCGCAAGCCTTGACGGCATCTCTCTGTAAAGTAACCAAGGAAACCTTTTCGTGAATGTTCATTGCTTTGTCACCGACACCCGCAACCCACAGATTCGCGGGCAACAGATTGGCGCCACCTGGGCGGCTCAGATCCGCCAGACCGTCGAGCTCTATCTGGATTTCTTCAATCAGGTCGGTGTGCCTCAGGCACAGGTGCAGACCATCGGCGAAGCCAGTCTGCAAACCCTGCAAAACTGGTGCCCGAGCCTAGCCGAAGAGATCGTCGCCACTGCTGAGGGCGCTGGCGTGCCGCTGTGGCAGCTCGCCAGCCTGAATGCCCGCACCGAGATACTCGCGGTGATGCCGGCGTCCACCGAAGGCGAGTGCTCGACCGCCGTGTTCGCCCCCAATGGCGCGAGGGCCCCACGCACCATTCAGACCTGGGACTGGCACGATTCGCTGGTGCCCAACGGGTTGATTCTGCAACTGACCACGGCCAAGGGTATGACGGTCAAGCTGTTCACCGAATTCGGCATGCTCGGCAAGATTGGCGTCAACAGTGCGGGGCTGGGATTGCATTTCAACATCCTGCATCACGCCAGCGACAACGGGTCCGCCGGGGTGCCGGTGCACGCGATTGCGCGGCGCATCCTCGAAGAAGCCAGCAGCGTTGAGGAGGCGATTGCGCTGGCGCGTTCGGCACGGGTCAGTGCCTCGACGGTACTGACCGTGTTCTCCCGCGAGGACTCTACCCCGCGTGCGGTGAGCATCGAAATGTCGCCGGTCTTCACCGCTGTGGTGCGGCCCGATGCCGAAGGCTGGATCACCCATACCAACCACTTTCTCGATCCCGAACTGAGCCTCGGCGAGCGTACCCCCGATGCCTCGACGACTTACGCGCGTTTCGATCACGTCAACGCGGCGCTGCAAAACATGGCCAGCGGCAATCTGAGCCGCAGGGCTGAGGCGATGTGCGGCGAGGCGGGCGAAGACGCGCCGATCTGCTTCCACCCGGATCTGAGCATGCCGGCCACCGAGCGTTGGGAAACCTTGCTGAACATCGGCATCGACACTGAAAACAGCGTGCTCGAATACGCCGCCGGCAACCCCGCGCAGCTGGCCCGAAACGGCCATCTGCGCTTCTGAATCGCTGCCTCCAATAAAAACAAAACGAGCATTGCACATGGCTACCGAGATTGATCGCACGAGCGGTTCCCCGTCTGCGCTGAGGACGTTTTTCGTCTCCGGCATGGGCACCGCCCTGGAATTTTACGACTTCGTGATATACGGCACCGCCGCCGCGCTGGTGTTTCCCAAGGTGTTCTTTCCGCAGATGGACCCGCTGACCGCGACGCTGGTGGCGTTCGGCGCCTTTGGTGCCGGGTTTTTTGCCCGGCCCCTTGGCGGCATGGTATTCGGGCATTACGGCGACAAACTCGGCCGGCAGAAAATGCTGGTGATCACGCTGCTGTTGATGGGCCTGAGCACTTTGTTGATCGGGTGTCTGCCGGGCTATGCGACCCTTGGTGCTGGCGCACCGGTGTTGTTGGTGCTGCTCAGGCTGGTGCAAGGCTTTGCCGCCGGTGGCGAGTGGGGCGGTGCGGCGCTGTTCGGCATCGAGTCGGCGCCGCCCGGACGACGTGGTCTGTGGGGCAGTTTCACCAGCATGGGCATCGGAATCGGCGGGATTCTCGGCGCCGGGGTTTTCGCCATTGTCAGTGTCGCGTCGCACGATGACCTGACCGGATTTGCCTGGCGTATTCCATTCTGGCTCGGTGGCGTGCTGGTGCTGATCGGTCTGTATGCGCGCTTGCAAAAACCGCTTGAACAACCCGCCGAACCGCAGACGCACGTGCGCATGCCGTTGCTCGAAGCGCTGCGCGCACGGCCCAGAGCCATGCTGCTGTGCACCGGTATCGCTTTCGGCTACGTGACCATCGCCTACATCGGCAGCACGTTCTTTCTGTCGTACGCCACGCAACTGGGCTATGGCAGCACCGATGCGCTGGTTTTCGACTTGTCGCTGTCGATCGCCATTGTGATCACTGCGCCGTTGTTTGCCTTGCTCTCGGACCGCATCGGACGCCGCAAGGTAATGATCCTCGGCGCGGTGATCATGGCCCTCGGTTTTTTTGCGTTCTTCCCGCTGGTCGGCCTCAAGAGCCTGCTGGTTTCAACCGCCGCCTACGTCGCCATCGGTGCGTTCATGGGCGCGACGCAGGGGCCGATTCCCGCGTTTCTGGCGGAGCAGTTTCCGCGGCACATGCGTTATTCGGGAATGTCGGCTGCTTATCAGATCGGTGCGGCGCTGGGTGGGGGGACAGCCTCCAGTGCGGCCACAGCGATTCTGATCGCCAACAATCACAACGCCTTCGGGGTGGCAGTTTACGGCGCGATTGCGCTGGGCATCGTGGCGCTGTGTTCATTGCTGCTCAGAGAAACGGCGCACCTGAGTCTGGCGCAAATCGATGAGGCCGAGTGGCCTTCACCCATGCCCGCTGTCAGTTGAACCACTCGACCCTGTAGGAGCTGCCGAAGGCTGCGATCTTTTGATGTTGTTTTTCAAGATCTAAAGATCGCAGCCTGCGGCAGCTCCTACATAGGGCGGTTCGGCAATAAAAACAATCGAAACTTCGCGCGCGTCCCGACTGTCCAGACCCATGTACCGCCCGGCGGATATCTCGCCGGGCAGGCTTCACGCATCGGTGACAGGCGAGGAACGAGATGACGACGACAGTGGGAGATTTTCTGGTTGAGCGGCTCAGCCAATGGGGCGTCACGCGGATTTTTGGTTATCCGGGAGACGGCATCAATGGTGTGTTCGGCGCGCTCGCCCGAGCCAATGGCAAGATCGAATTCGTTCAGGCCCGGCACGAAGAAATGGCCGCTTTCATGGCCTCGGCCCACGCCAAGTTCACGGGCGAGTTGGGAGTGTGCATTGCCACTTCGGGACCGGGGGCTTCGCACCTGATCACTGGGTTATACGACGCCCGCATGGATCACCAACCGGTGCTGGCGATTGTCGGCCAGCAGGCGCGGACGGCGCTCGGCAGTCATTACCAGCAGGAGCTGGATCTGGTCTCGATGTTCAAGGATGTAGCCGGAGCGTTTGTGCAGCAGGCGTCGGCGCCGTCGCAGGTTCGGCATTTGCTCGACCGCGCCGTGCGTACGGCGGTTGGCGAGCGGCGGGTGACGGCGATCATCCTGCCCAATGATTTGCAGGATCTTGAGTATGAGCCTCCGGCGCGGGCGCACGGCACCGCGCATTCCGGCGTCGGTTACACCAAGCCGAAAGTGCTGCCCTACGAGGCCGATCTGCAGCGCGCCGCTGATGTGCTGAACAGCGGTGAAAAAGTCGCGATTCTGGTGGGCGCCGGTGCACTGCAGGCAACGGATGAAGTGATTGCAGTTGCGGAAAAGCTCGGTGCTGGCGTCGCCAAGGCGTTACTCGGCAAGGCTGCGCTGCCGGACGATTTGCCGTGGGTCACCGGTAGCATCGGCCTGCTGGGCACCGAACCGAGCTACAAGATGATGCACGAGTGCGACACCTTGCTGATGATCGGCTCGGGTTTCCCCTATGCCGAGTTCCTGCCCAAGGAAGGTCAGGCGCGTGGCGTGCAGATCGATCTGCAGCCAGACATGCTCAGCCTGCGTTATCCGATGGAGGTCAATCTGATCGGCGACTCCGCCGAAACCCTTGCTGCACTGCTGCCGTTGCTCGAACAGAAAACTTCGCACAAGTGGCGCAAGAAAATCGAAGGCTGGCGCAGCACCTGGGAAAAGACCCTGGAAAAACGCGCGATGTCCAAAGCCGATCCGATCAATCCGCAGCGGGTGGTGTATGAGCTGTCACCGCGTCTGCCGGAGCAGGCGATCATCACCAGCGACTCGGGTTCCTGCGCCAACTGGTACGCCCGTGACCTGAAGATTCGCCGCGGCATGCAGTGTTCGCTGTCCGGTGGCCTGGCCTCGATGGGCGCTGCCGTACCGTACGCGATCGCCGCCAAGTTCGCCCATCCGGAGCGTGCGGTGATTGCGCTGGTGGGTGACGGCGCGATGCAGATGAACAACATGGCCGAGCTGATCACCGTCGCCAAATACTGGCGCCAGTGGGACAGCCCGAAGTGGATCTGCGCGGTGTTCAACAACGAGGATCTGAATCAGGTCACCTGGGAACAGCGGGTGATGGAGGGCGATCCGAAGTTCGAAGCCTCGCAAAGCATTCCTGATGTGCCGTATCACCTGTTCGCCATTTCCATCGGCCTGAAAGGGATTTTCGTCGACCGCGAAGAAGACGTCGCCGCTGCCTGGGAGCAGGCGCTGGCCTCGGACGTACCGGTGCTGATCGAGTTCAAGACCGACCCCAACGTGCCGCCGTTGCCGCCACACATCAAACTCGAACAGGCAAAGAAATTTGCCACGACCTTGCTCAAGGGCGACCCCGACGAAGCGGGCGTGATCGTGCAAGCCGCCAAGCAGGTGCTGGCCAGCGTCCTGCCAGGCAAAAAATAACCCCATGTAGGAGCTGCCGCAGGCTGCGATCTTTTGATCTTGAAAAAGCAAATCAAAAGATCGCAGCCTGCGGCAGCTCCTACAGAGGGCCGTGAGGGATAAACCAATGAGCAAAACCGTCAGCGCCCACGACCTGCACATCAGCCTTGATCCGTTAAGTGAGGAGGGGTTGTTCAAATGGTTGCTCGCCAGTTTCCTGATGGGCAAGCGCATTCAGGCCGGCATTGCCGCCGAGGCCTATCGAGTGATTGCCGAGCGGCATCAGCGCGATACGCTGCGCAAACTCGCCCACTGCACGCATCGACAATTGGTCGGCATGCTCGGTGAGGCGCATTACGTGCGTTACGACGAAACCACGGCCACGCGGTTGCTGGCCCTGGCGGCGCGGCTCAATGATGAGTACGCCGGCAAGGTCGGCAACATCGTCAAGGCCAGCGTCGATCGTGCCGAGTTCGAACAGCGCCTGATGGCGTTTGACGGGATTGGTCCGAAGACCGTGGAGATTTTCATGCGTGAAGCGGCGAGGGTGCTTTTTTGATGTTCATCGGTTGCGCAGGCTGGAGTCTGGGGCGTGAGTATTGGCCGCAGTTTCCGGCCGAGGGCACGCATCTTCAACGTTATGCCGCGCAGTTCAACTGTGTGGAAATCAACAGCTCGTTCTATCGCCCGCATCGGCGTCAGACCTATGCGCGCTGGGCGGATTCGGTGCCGCCGGGCTTTCGCTTTTCAGTGAAGGTGCCGAAGCAGATTACTCATGAGTTGCGTCTGCAAAACTGTGAGCAAGCGCTGGATGAGTTTCTCGGGCAGTGCGAAGGCCTGGCCGATCGGCTGGGGTGTTTGCTGGTGCAACTGCCACCGTCGCTGACATTCACACCTGAAGTTGTCGAAGCGTTTTTCGTGGCGTTGCGCCAACGCTTCGCCGGTGCCGTAATGCTTGAGCCTCGGCATGAGTCATGGGTGGCGGCGGCGCCGATGTTGCAGACGTATCGGATTGCCCAGGTCGTGGTCGATCCGTCGCGGATCACTACCGATGGTTCGGCGCAGGGCTGGGCGGGTTTGCGCTATTGGCGGCTGCACGGTTCGCCACGCATCTACCACAGCGCCTACGATGAGCGCTATCTGCAAGCGCTGGCAGAGCAAATGAAAGTCGCGGCAGCAGAGGGTGCCGCGGCCTGGTGCATCTTCGACAACACTGCCAGTGGTGCCGCGCTGGGTAACGCGTTGGCACTGGCAGCGTTGATGGCAGATTGAAGCAGGCGGACAACTACTCTTAGAAGGTTGTCGCGCCGACGAACATCAGCGGTTCAGGAAACCCAGCAGGTCTTCGTTGAGCGCCTCGGCGTGTGTCACGGCAAAACCGTGGGGCGCGCCGGCATAGACTTTCAGCTCGGCGCCCTTGATCAGCGCGGCGGCTTGCTTGCCGGTGGTTTCGAACGGCACGATCTGATCGCCGTCGCCGTGGATCACCAGGGTCGGTACGTCGATCTTCGTCATGTCCGGACGGAAGTCGGTTTCGGAGAACGCGGTAACGCAATCCACGGTGCCTTTCAGCGAGGCGAGCAGGGCGACGTTCAGGGTTTGCGTGAGCACGCCGTCGGAGACTTTCTGGCCCTGATTGATGCCGTAGAACGGCGCGGCGAAATCAGCGATGAATTGCGCGCGATCCTTGAGCAGGCCGGCCTTGATCCCGTCGAACACCGAGGTGTCGACACCTTGCGGATAGTCGGCTTTCTTGCCGAACAGCGGCGTCACTGCACCGAGCAGCACCAGCCCGGCAACGCGCTCGCTGCCGTGGCGGGCGATGTAGCGGCTGACGTCGCCGCCGCCCATGGAGAAGCCGACCAGCGTCACGTCGCGCAGGTCGAGGTGGTTGATCAGTTGCGCGATGTCATCGGCAAAGGTGTCGTAGTCGTAGCCGGTCCATGGTTGATCGGAGCGGCCGAAACCACGGCGGTCGAAGGCAATCGTGCGGTAGCCGCGACTGCTCAGGTACTCCATCTGGTATTCCCACATGTCGGCATCCAGCGGCCAGCCATGGCTGAACAGCACGGGTTTGCCGCTGCCCCAGTCCTTGAAATAGATCTGTGTGCCGTCATCGGTAGTGAATGTGCTCATGGAAACTCCTTGCTGTGGGCAATCGTTCAGGAAGGCCGGATGCCGCATGGCCGCCCATCACTATCGGCGCAAATCGCGGCTGTCACTTGTACGCAAGTGCTCAATTGCCATGGCGGGTGGCGTGGTTCTTTTCCAGCTTCACAGTTGTAAGATGCAACCACACGCTGGATTTGACGGAGAAACACCCTGTGAAGCGCAAAAGCCTGCACGGCAACGCCTGCCCGGTCGCCCGTACGCTGGACCTGATCGGCGACTGGTGGTCGCTGCTGATCATCCGCGATGCGCTGGAGGGCATTCGCCGCTTCAGTGATTTTCAGAAGAATCTGGATATCGCCAAGAACATGCTCAGCGCCCGGCTCAAGGCCTTGGTGGAGCAGGGGATCCTGCAAACCGTGCCGGCCGCCGATGGCGGTGCCTATAAGGAATACGTGCTGACCGAACGCGGCAAGGCCTTGCAGACGGTGATCGTCGCGCTGTCGCAGTGGGGCGGGGAGCACCTGTATGCGCCGGGTGAGCCGGGTTCGGTGATGGTTGATGCGCATCAGCGGCAGCCGATCAGGAAACTGGAATTGCGTTCAGCGGATGGCCGCTTACTGGCACCTCAGGACGTGGCGACGAAGTTGGGCGTTGCGCACTGAACCAAGGATTCCCCTCGGAAAACCGCAGCCGCGTCGATTGTTCAATCCCTGTTACAAACCCGACAAAAGGTTGAAACGATTGTTTGACGTCAAAATGATGGCCATCTAATATCGCGCCACTATTTTGATGTCATTCCGTATCGAGGGATCGAACATGTACCCACCCGCCCTCGCGGCGAGGTTGTGCGCAGCTTTGCTGTGCCTGTCTCCACTCCAGATTGCCTTCGCTGCACCCACTCCCGGTGAAACCGACCTGATCCGCGATCGCCAGAATCGCTTGCTCGAAGAGCAGCAGCGGCGTCTTGAAGACCTGAAAAATCTCCCCGGCAAAGAGGCCGGTCCGGCGCAACCAGCGGCGCCCACCGACACCCGTTGTTTCCCGATCAAGGACATCGAACTCAAGGGCGCCGACAGTCTGTCCGACAGCGACAAAACCCGCCTGCTCAAGCGCTACATCGACCAGTGCCTCGGGGTGCCGCAACTCAACGAGTTGCTCAAGGTCATCACCGACCATTACATCGAGAAAGGCCTGGTCACCAGCCGCGCCTACCTGCCGCAGCAGGATCTGTCTGGCGGGCATCTGAAAGTGCTGGTGGTCGAAGGCAAGCTCGAAGGCATTAAAGGCGCCGAGAACAGCAAGCTTTCGGAGCGTGAGCTGGCGATGGCCTTTCCCGGCAAGTCCGGCGATCTGGTCAACCTGCGCGAGATCGAGCAGATGGTCGATCAGCTCAATCGCCTGCCGTCCAATCAGGCCAAGATGGAACTGGCGCCGGGCAAGAACGTCGGCGGCAGTGAGGTGCTGGTCACCAATACGCCGCAGAAGCCATGGCGTGCCGGACTGTCGCGCAGCAACGATGGCCAGCGCAGCACCGGTGAACAGCAGTGGGGCACCACTTTCGATTGGGACAGCCCGCTGGGCCTGGCCGATCAGTTGAGCCTGCGCGGCGGTCACGACGCAATGACCGATCACCAGCACACCTCCAGCAACGCCATGCTCAATTACAACCTGCCGTGGGGCTGGTGGAACTTCAGCTACACCTACAGCCAGAGCGACTACCGCTCGCAGATCGCCGCCAACGGCTACAACTTCAAGCAGACCGGCGACAGCGAAAACCATCAATTGCGCGCCGAGCGAGTGATCCATCGCGACTCGGTGAGCAAGACTTCGCTCAGCGCCGGGCTGTCCTACCTGCGCACCAACAACTACATCGAAGACAGCAAGCTCAAGCTGAGCAGCAACCGCATCAGCGAAGCGCAGTTCGGCTTCAACCACGGTCGCCGCATCGGCAGCGCCTTCTTCAACTTCGACGCCGGCATGCAGGAAGGCATCGGCGCGTTCGATGCGCAGGGCAGCCACGATCCAGGCCCCGGCGAGCCCGACGCACGCTACCGCAAATACACCGCGACCCTGAGCTACCTGCAGCCGTTCAAGGTGTGGGGCGAATCCTTCAGCTTCAGCAGCCTGATGACCGGCCAGCGCAGCGAGGATGTGCTGTTCAGTCCGCAGCGCACCAGCCTTGGCGGGTCAGCGTCGATCCGTGGCTACAAGGATCAGTCGTTGTCCGGCGACAGCGGCGGCTACTGGCGCAACGATCTGCGCTGGAGCCGACCGGTCACGGCCGAATGGCTGCGCCCGGTGTTCGCTGAATACGGCACCAGCCTCGGTTACGACCAAGGCGTGATTCGCGGCGACCGTTACAACGGTGATCAGCACGGACGCATGTCGAGCAACTCGCTGGAACTGTTCGCCCGCGGTGAGCATGTGGCCGCCAGCGTGACCTTTGCGCATTCCCTCGAACGCCCGGACGTGCTGACCGAGCGTGAAGCGCCGATCTATTTCCGCCTCGACTTTTTCATCTAATTCAAATTCTTCGAGACCATCGACATGGATGTTCGTCAGTTCGCCTTCCTTGCAGGCCAGCCTTCTGCGGCCGTAAAAAACCGTGAGTCGTTTCTGGGCATGCCCAAGCGCGGGCTGGCGTTCCTGCTGGCGAACGTCATGTTCTGGCAACCGATGTGGGCGCAGGCCGACGGCATTGTCGTGGCCAACCCGAACACCGCGCTGGATCGGGCCGGCAATGGCGTGCCGATCATCAACATCGCCACGCCCAACGGCAGCGGGCTGTCGCATAACCAGTTCCACGATTACAACGTCGGCGCGCAGGGTGTCATCCTCAACAACGGCTCGGCGCAGACCTCGAACACCCAGTTGGCCGGGCACATCATTGGCAACCCGAACCTGAAAAACAGCGGCTCGGCGCAAGCGATTCTCAACGAAGTCATCAGCGGCAACCCGAGCCAGTTGCGCGGTTACACCGAAGTGGCAGGGCAGTCAGCGCGAGTGATCGTCGCCAACCCGTATGGCATCACCTGTAATGGCTGCGGCTTCATCAACGCACCGCGCGTGACGCTGACCACCGGCAAACCGGTGCTGGATGGCGCGGGGCGGCTGGATCGTTTTCAGGTTGATCAGGGTTCTGTGGCCATTGAAGGC
>NZ_OBDS01000022.1:0-1971 GCF_900215165.1 Pseudomonas sp. LAMO17WK12:I5
ACCTGCCCGGGAACGGATGCCGTCCCCAACCGGGTTTGAAGCCCGGCCGCGCCACCGGGCGCGATTGCCTTCCTTTGAACTCAGGGTGCGTCGGCGCTGGCCAGCGCGTTGTCATGGCGGGTCACCCGGGATTCGCCGATGCGTCGGGTCAGGCCGAGGCGGTCGAAGTATTCCAGGTACTGAATACAGCGCTTGCGTCCCAAGCCTAGCGTATCACTCTCCCAATTAACGTCTTACAAAAAACTCCTAGTTCCAGATAAGTTATATCTACTTAGAACTTTTTGGATCTTTGGGATCTTTGGTTTTTTTTAAACCCTTAATGCTTGTTTTATTTTGCCCTAGAAGCTCAGCCAATGACGTGACGTTTTTCACTTCAATATCTCGAGAGATAGGCTGCTGCTTTAACAAATCGGCCAGTTTGGCTAGGCTATTTTCTGACTCGCTAAAGCTAGATAAATTCCATGTCTTCGGCACCTTCAATTCATACAGGTATTTATTTAGATTGTCCGAAGCACTAATGGATTTGGCGCGAATAATTTCATCCATCCAAGAAGAGTAGCTAGCAAGTGCCTCCTTACTCGAATTCGCCTTTAAGCTTTGAATATCGCTCTGAAGCTTTTTAATTGTTTCTTGATACTCATTCCCCGTACCTTTAGCAACTGCCAACTCTCCAACCAAAGCATCCATCTTTTTCAGCGTTTCATCGCGCTCATTAGTAAGCTTGGAAGTTTTCAAATCATTTAAAGCAAATGCTACCGATAGCTCCTTTACGAATGTACCCATTTCATCGGCGCTGCCAGCCATCCTATTGAATATAGTTAGAAAATAATTAACCAATGCATTATCCGAGAAGTTAGGATACCTAATTTTATGGTCAATTTCACTCCAACCTTCTTCAAATATTGTCCGTACTTGCACCTCCACAAGGCACTCGCGAATAGTCGGTTGCGTCTTCAAAACATAATGTATAGATCTATAGCCAGCTGGGTGTGGTTTTTCATCAAAAAGCTCCTTTTTGAAGTTTTGAGGCGTAGTATCCCCCGTCCGAATATAATGTATTGGAGGAGTTTCGTGCAGATTCCACTTTGCACGAATTGCTAAATCTATACCTTCATATTCATGTTTAAATAGATGCAGCACCCGCACACCGATAAGATCGGTAATTATAGTATGATAGTTATCAACTCCAATATTTTCGTATTTTTCCGAACGCTCCGACTTTTTCCTTATTATTTTTGCAACAAGATGATCTGGATCCTTAATTCTCCATCTCACGGAATGAACACCATCCGTTGCTTGAAATGCTGAAGCAAAGTAACTCGCCGTTGCTCGCAAGTCTTCTGATCTGACAACATGATCTGCTGCAATGTCTTGTAAAGTGCTCCAGTCTAACTGACAACCTTCCCATACTTCCTGAGAAATATTATTTGTAGCCAAAAATGACTCAAGAGAGTTTTCCATATGCACGCTTCGTCCATTCGATTTTATTTGGGGGCTGGTTATAACTTTCCGTTCAACAACGCGATTTCACTTCCAGTAATTTTCAGTGATTGACTCGCATTTCCGACTCAGTCCTCATCGTCCTTGAGAAATCTGAATTTTAGCCAGAGCAACAACAGTATTTTTGATGCTGTACATATTCTTCTCAATCCGTCTAGCTTTTTATTTGTCATCCGTATGCGGAGCACCTTCGGGACAGCGGCGACATACCTTGGTAGAAGTAACACAGACTTAGCAAAGCCCAGATTTCTCAACAGGCAAGATTCCGATGTGTTGCAACTGGACCATGTGTGGTCTGGTTTAATACTAAATTGGGTGCGATACCACTTCAATCATCTGCATGGTCAACTCCTGTGGGTGTGAGCATTGCGTAATTGGCGGAAGGCAGCCGGAGTCGAACCTGCCCGGGAACGGATGCCGTCCCCAACCGGGTTTGAAGCCCGGCCGCGCCACCGGGCGCGATTGCCTTCC